>JARGNK010000012.1:0-23787 GCA_029213145.1 Rubripirellula sp.
TCAGTCAGTCCGGAAGTCAGTCAGTCCGGAAGTCAGTCAGTCCGGAAGTCAGTCAGTCCGGAAGTCAGTCAGTCCGGAAGTCAGTCAGTCCGGAAGTCAGTCAGTCCGGAAGTCAGTCAGTCCGGAAGTCAGTCAAAGAGCCGCCGGTCAAATCCTCGATCCACTTCAACACTGGCCGGCGAAGACTGGCCGGCGAAGACTGGACGGCGAAGACTGGCCGCATCAAACGGGCAAATAAAAAAGCGAAGTTACCGCGAGGCAACTTCGCTTCAGGGTTTGACGTATTGCTGGAAACGAGTTCGGCTACGCCTGGAAAGAACTACCGCATCCGCAGCTCTTGGTCGCGTTGGGATTCTCAAAAGTGAATCCCTGTTTCTCCAGGCTTTCGTACCAGTCGACTGTAGTCCCATCGAGGTAGAGGGCACTCTTTTTGTCGACCACGACCGGCACGCCGTGGCATTCGTACTTTGTATCTGCCTTGTCGTCGAATTGGTCGTCAAAGTTCAGCGTGTAGCTGAAACCACTGCAGCCACCGGCAGCGATGCCGATACGCAGGACCATTTCCTCGCCAAAACTATGCTCTTGCTGGAACCGCTTCACTTCTTCGGCGGCCCGTTCGCTCAATTTCACTGCCATCTTAGAATCGTCCCTTGTCATGGACATGGTGTAGACATGCTCGGGGCCAGCCGACCAATGTCGGACCAACCTCGCTGAACCCCATATTATTCTGCGGGAGCCGATTGCGGCAAGGCTTAACGTCCCCGAGGCTGCCCAATCGAGCTCATTTACACTGTTTTTGGGCCTCCTAATGGCAATCTGGGAAGGGTCCACGTTCAACCGAGTCCCGCTGCATGCTACGATTTCGGTCTGCCCCCTCGCTCCTTGCCTTCTTGATGAAATGTCCCCATGCGGCGAATCGGAACGCTCCCCGACGAATCCAGTGCCCGAAAACTCGCCGATTTTTTGGTTACACAGTCGATCTTGAGCACGATCGACCATGACGAGTCGGACGGGTCCTGGAGTATTTGGGTTCGAGACGAGCAGCAGGTCGAGGTGGCCAAGCGTGAATTCGCCAGTTTCCAGCAGGACCAGAACTCCCCACGGTATCAGGTCGAGGAAAAAGCCAAACGAATCCGCGATGAACGTGACAGGGAGGAGAAAAAACGGCAAGCAGAGCAAGAACAGGCGATCCGATCGATGCCGGTCCAGCAACAGATGCTCGATCGACCGGGCCTGGAACCACTTGCCGGAATCCGCCTCAAGCAACGTGGGATTCCCGCCACAATCACCCTGATCGTCATCTCAATCATCGTCAGCTTGACCAGCCACTTCGGTAGTCCACGGCCGAAAGCCGACGGCACCCTGAGCCTAGAGCAGCGAACTTACTTGCTGCTCTCGTTCGTCGATCGTCGCGATTGGTCCGCCGAGAAACAGGATCCGTATGCATCGGTCCGTAAGGGACAGTGGTGGCGGATGATCACCCCAATGTTTATGCACGGTGATGAATTCCATCTCGCCTTCAATATGCTTTGGTTGTTTTTTCTTGGCTCAGTGATCGAACGTTTACACGGTTCTTGGTTTCTCTTGCTCTTAACGTTTGGAACAGAGATCGCCGGAACATTGCTACAGGTATCACTCCCCACCGCCGATTGGATCCCGCAAGCTCTGCAGGGATCGCCGTTTGCAATCGGAGCCTCGGGCGCGGTGTACGGCCTGTTCGGCTTTTTGTGGATTCGCCCTGCGGTCGATCCAACCTACCCCGTCCACTTGGTCCCCATGAATGTGATCCTGATGCTCGTATGGCTGGTCGCTTGCATGACGCCGCTGGTGCCTAACGTGGCCAACGGTGCGCACCTGGGTGGGCTGATGGGAGGCATCTTCTTTGCGCTCGCAGGGCGTGCCTTGGCAAGATGACAGCCCAACATTCCTCCTCCTCCCAAGCGACGCTGGACAACTCATTCCCCAACGCTTTGCGAGAAGTTCTTCGCGTCGCCTTACCGCTGATGATCAGTGCGGGAACCTTCTCATTGGTTCTCTTCGCCGACCGCACTCTTTTGCTGTGGTTCGATGGTGAATCGATGAGTGCCGCCATGGCTGGCGGCAACTTGTTCTGGGTCCTTGCCTGCCTACCGGTGGGAATTGCGTCGATGACCGGAGCAATTATCAGTCAGTACGTTGGAGCGAAGGAGGACGACCAGATTGGACGCTTCCTGTGGCAAGCAGTCTGGCTCGCGCTGGCGATGACACCGTTGTTCGCGGTCGCCGCGATCTTTGCAACCAGACTGTTCCAATGGACGGGACAGCCAGAGGACCTGATCGGTTTGCAATCGATCTATCTACGTCTATTAATGCTAGGTGCTCCCGGAATCGTCATGGAAACCGCGTTGAGTGGATTTTTCAGCGGCACCGAGCGAACCAGCGTCATCATGTGGGTCTCGATTGCATCAGGCGTGATTAATTTCCTGCTCGATCTGCTGATGATCTACGGCGCCGGCCCTGTCCCGGCGATGGGAATTGCGGGGGCAGCAATGGCCAGTGTCATTTCGTTTTGGTTCAAAGCGGCCTGCTACAGTTGGCTGCTCCTACGCCCAAAATACGAATCGCAATATCGAATCCGGGCTGGCTTCGGATTCGACGCTCAGCGGATCCGGAACATTTTGTTCTACGGTTTTCCAACTGGCTTGATGTATTTGACTGAATCAGGCGGATTCACCGTCATCGTGCTGCGGATCGGGAACATTGGTGACGTCCCTCTGCGGGCAACAACGATGGCGATTAATTTCAACATGGTCGCTTTCATACCTCTGGTCGGTGTTTCCATTGCTACCTCAGTACTGGTCGGTCGTCACCTTCTGGAAAGTGGTCCCGCGCGGGCAGCTCGCAGCGTTTACGCCGCGATCATCATCGGTTTGCTCTACTCAGGCGGCTGGGTAACCGCATACTTAGTCGCACCCGACTGGCTGATGAGTTTGTACGAACTGAATCAGAATGGCGAAGCGTCGGTTCAAGCCATTGCGATCGCAAAGGGCTTGCTGAAGTTTGTTGCAATTTACGTCGTGTTAGATGCTACTCAATTGATCGTTGCCGGTGCCCTACGCGGTGCCGGAGACACGTGGTTTGTTCTCCTAAGTGGGCTTGCCGCCTCCGCCGTCGCATTGACCATTGGATTCATCTGGGAACCTGAGACCGGTTTGCTGAACTGGTGGTGGTGGATGGTCACTCTTTGGATTTGGACGTTAGCCACGCTCATGCTGCTCCGATTCTTGCAAGGTCGCTGGAAACGGATGCGAATGGTTTAGTCACCCTTGCACGAAAAAAAAATCGCAAAGCGGATAAATCCACTTTGCGATCTGTGATACCACGATCGAGCAGATAACCGCTCACCGTTCCAACGATCTTGTCACTCATTCCACACCGACGACATGAACTTGCATTGAAAAGTCAGCCATCTGTCGTCGCGCTTAATTAAGGTCGGTGAGGACAACCTCGCTTCGATAACGTTTGCCGTTTCGATAAATAATCATCGGCACAGCGGACCCGGTCGGTGCCAGACCGACCTGGGCGACCAGGTGATCATCACTCTCGACTTGCCGACCATTGAATTCAACGATGATGTCGCCCCGCTGCAAATTGGCCGATTCCGCTGGTGAGCCGTCACGCACATTTTTCACCAACGCACCGCCACGCAGTGGATAGCCGGAAGCAACTAAGTCGGTCGCAGTGAAATCAGGATCGAGGGTCACACCAAGGTAACCACGACGAAGTTTCCCGTACTGAATCAATTGATCAGCAACCTTCATTACCATCTTCATCGGAATCGCAAAACCAATCCCTTCACTGCCACCACTACTGCTAGCGATAGCGGTGTTCAAGCCGATCACTTCACCGCGCAAATTCAATAACGGTCCGCCGCTATTGCCAGGATTGATCGCGGCATCTGTTTGGAAGAAATCTTGCAAGTCAATTTTTTGCTCGCCAAGCGAAAGATCGCGGCGACCTTTTGCACTCAGAATTCCAAAGGTAACGGAGTGACTTAATCCGAACGGACTGCCAATCGCAACCACAAAATCACCGATCTCAATCTGATCACTGTCCCCTAGTCGAGCCGCAGGCAGACGCAGCGAATCAATCCGCATGACAGCGACATCAGTGCTGGCATCGGTCAAAACTTTACTGGGGCGAAATTCTTGTCCAGTGTTAGATCGCAGCAGAATTTGACGCGGGCTAGCTCCGTGAATAACGTGCCTGTTAGTCAGCGCCCACAAGGCGCCATCCGCTCCCCGGATCACGACACCACTTCCCGCTTCATCGTACGAACCCCCACCTTTTGCACTGGTCTTGTGAGCCTCAATGTGAACGACACTCGGCTTGACCAATTGAGAAACGCGACGAACCAAGTTGGCCAAACGGTCAAAAGTGTTGAACTCTTCCGCAAGCTCATTGAACAGTCGTTCACGTTGCACATCCACTGACGCCAGTTCTTGAGCAGGTAGATCGACCGCCTTACTGCGAACGCTCACTGCACTAGTGGACTGAGGAATTTGAGCGACGATGCCGCGTGAAGAACAAAGACTACTGCTAGCGACTAGACAGAACGCGGCAACGCGGACGCCAGTGGCACGACAAAGCGAGTGTGCAACCATAGATGGATGAAGGAACGTAGGAGAACGGATTGGGAGGCGGTCCCGTAGGAGGCGGCACCACAATGGAGCATCGGCCCTCAGGTACTCGGATCATGGCCCAAGCTTCCTGCGGCGTCCTTTGGCGCATCATGCGACAAAACCGTCATGGCCGGCGCATCAAAAACGGCCGGAAAGTTTCCGACCGTCTCCCTGGCATTCCCTTTACAGACTGGCTGGCAACGCTTAGGTCGACGAATCGACTTCTGCATTATCGAAAACACGATTCCACATCACACCACCGCCAGATCCCATCCGCTTTTCAGCTTTTCGCCGACAATTGATGCAGTCGGTCGCGTACGGAATTGCCCGTAAACGAGTCAACGGGATTGCCTTCCCGCAAGACTCACAGTCACCATAAACGCCTTCTTTGATGTGATCGATCGCATCATTGATGGCGGACAACTCGCGACTTTCAGCCTCGATCAACTGGCTATTCAACTCATCCTGAACCGTATCAGCCGCAGCATCCAAAACGTCACCAGTCCGTTCCTGGTGCAACTCACGCAGCAGGCTGAGATCTCCGTCCAACGCCCGTTGCAACGCGTCGCGACGGAGAACCAATTGGTCATGAAGCTTTTTGATCGCATCTTTTCGGGACATGACATCACCTCAACCTGGTAAACGAATTGCCGGACGGGGCATCAATCGTGAAAAGACTGCCGAAGCGGTTGAATAGCTACCGAACAGGAGTCGGCATGACTCTCAACAACTCCGTATCCTCACGATGACGTCCACAACCTAAACGTCTCATGGATCACTTTATTAGCTACGTATCCGAACCGATTCCGGTTTTCACAGCTTTGACCCGATTTCTGTCCCTATGATAGGAACGGAGTTCTAGAAATCGCGAAGAGAGGGTTCTGTTTCCCAAATTTTCCTCACTATCGCGGTGTAAAGCCCTAATTACAAAGGATTTGCGGCTACTAATCGGCACCCCCCGCAGAAACATCCGAGCAGGACATTTTAGTCACCAAGCGACAAGAACCCCTCTACAGGGCGGGTGTCTCGGTCAATCATGCTAGCCGCTTGGGTGGACCATTTCAGTGGCAATCATCCCATTTTGACTAACCGGATGAGACAGCAGACCCGATTTAATTGTCAGAGGCGAGGTGCCCGCAGGGAAGCAACTTGCGCGACTGGATGGCTCGAGCCCCCAATCTCGCTCGCATGGATGTTCGACACGGAAAGGACTGGGACGGTGAGCAAGGATCACACAACCGCACTGGACGCGATCTCGGGGCCCCTTGGCGAGTTTGACAGCCGCGGTCCGCTCGGATCCGCCAGCCAGGACAATCAGCGAGCCGATAATCAGGCAACCAACATCAGCGGTCTAGACCAAACTGCTGAACATGTAAGTCGCTTGCTGAATGGGATCGATGCTGAATCGCCCGAGGAATCAGCGATTCAATTTCGCGTCGTTCGACCGGGAACTCCCAATCGCCGCCTAAGGCTGACAGGGAACCGCTATACCTTCGGCAATGCCGAAGGCTGTTCAATCCGGCTGAGCGACTTAACACTGCGTCCGACGCACGCCGTCTTGATCCGTGACACGACACGGATTTTCATCCGCGCTTATTCGGTCCCGATCCTCATCAATGGGAACCGAAAGACCGAAGCCACATTGGTTCCGGGTGATGTGCTGCAACTGGGTGACTATCGCTTTGAATACTTAACGTCTAAATCAATCCCGACGCCGGCGCAGTTTGCCCCAGCTTTTTCTGCGGCTCCACGCTCCGTTCTGGAGAAGCCAAACCAATGCGTTGCCGACAACGCTCTGCCACCACAAAAAGGCAGCAAAGTTAGCGATTTGCAATGGCGTGAGCGACTGCGCCAAGAAATCGATCAATGGCGGAACCGCCAAACCGAATGCGACCGCCGAGAAAATCAATGCAACGAACGGGAAGCAGATCTACGTTCACGCGAAAGTGAGTTGTGGACTCGTGCCGAAAACCTCTCCCAACGTGAATCTCGATTGCAATCACAAGAGGTAGCGGCGTTTCAGCTTTACGATGAGTACACGCAACGGCAGCAAGAATTGCTGCAACTGCGTGAAGAAACACAGAATCGTCAGGAGAGTTTCAATCGCCGCGAAGCGGAATTCCGAAACGTGGAATTCGAATACCGGCATCGGCTGGAAGATGCCGCGAGGCAATTGCAGCAATCGCAACAACAAGCTGAAACGTCGACTCAATCTGTGCAGAGAATGCGAGCAGAATTCGATTCACTCAATCGCCAGATTGAGGAATTGTCGAAGCAACAAATCGATATGGGTCAGCGTGAAAATCTGCAACAAGATGAGCAAATACTGCTGCGTCAGGAACTCGAGCAGGCACGTGACCAAGCCATCGATGAACGCAACCAGAGTGATCACCGTTGCCAAGCAGCCGAAGCTCGTGTCGAAGAAATGGCTGCCCAATTGGATTCACTGTTGGCTCGCGATGATGCGGATCAGCAACGACAGAACAATCAACTGCGACAAAGCCAAGCCGTAGTCGAGCAGTTGCGAGAACAAGTCGAACAACTTCAGCAAAACGTTGATGAGGCATCGCGCCAATCGGAGCAATACCGCTCGGACTACGAACAAGCTTGCCTTTCAGTCAAGCAGCTTGAATCACTCGTCGCTCGCAGCACAGAACGTGGTGAACAGGACCGGACCGGATGGGCCGAAGAAACCGACCAACTGCGAGATACAGTCGAACAACTTTCCATCGACTTAGCACAAGCCAACGGTGAACTCAGCGAATTGCGTCAGGCAAACGCCAGCCTAACCGCTCGCCTCGACGAGATGCAAACCGAACGGGATCAAACATTTCAAGAACTGGAGACTCGTCCGAGCACTTCCCAATTCGAATCAATTCAGTTGGAACTGGAATCAGCCGGTGAACAACTGTCACAACTGCGGGAAAAATACGAGCTTACCCGGGCAGAACTCGAGCAGTCAAAAACGGAGCAAGAGGCACTCAAAGCAAGCTCTTCCGAAGATCGCTTGGAAGCTTCTTTGGCTGGCACCGAGGCCCCCGGCGATTCACTCATTTGGCCAAACGAGGGGAACGAATCTCCGAGTCAATTGGGTGCACCCAAGCCCATGGAAACCACCACGGACTGGGAGACGCCGATCGATCGTAGCCGGCAGCCCAGCCTTAGTGATCAAGTCAAAACTCAAGAAGCTGGATTCATCGATTCAGCTGCAATTGATACTGAATCAACCGCGGCATTTACGAATCATAATCAAGCCGATGCACCTCAAGCTTTAAGCGAATCAATCGCAGAACGCGATTCGGACCAAACTCCGCTAGTTACGCCGCAAACCGCCGGAGACATCACTGAACCAGGGACTGGCAAGTGGATAGAGGCGGAAACCGTTAGCGAGACCAAGCTAGGCCAAGGCTCACCATCAGATACAGAAACCTCCCAAGAACAGCCTCTCGCCACTGACTCAAATCAGGTAGAAGATGCCCAACTGTGGCCAGATTCCGAAGGCATGGAGCCCGTCTCCCTTGATGTAACCTGTGATGTGGAGGAAGAATTTGCGGCAGAGTCATCGACCAACACTGTTCCGCCCGCGACAGTACCCGCTGACGAATCCCATGACCAAACAACCTCGTGGGCAGACGCGGCCCGAACCGCTGAATCAATCTCAGAGTCGAATTTGGATATTGAGTCGAGTGCGGATCTTGAATCGGCAAACGACCGGGATCACAGCGACAATGCGGAAACGAGTTGCTGGGACACAGACAATACTGACTGGGGCTCAATGTCGGATATTGACGGGGATAGCGTAAACCGAGACGAGGCCATGTCCTCGGAGAAGGAGGATTCGCTCGGCGACGGTTTACTGGCCAGCATGCTGATCGCCGATCTCGAAAATGAAAACCAACTCGACGCTGAGGGTGCGAACGAATCGGCTTGGCCGCAGACCGATGAATCGGAAGCGAAAATCTACGAACCGTCATCTCATCCCGAAAGTTTCTCGGACCCGTTTGAAGAAAACGCTCAGCACAGCAACGATCAATCTAGATTCGAGGACCAGCAGACCAATCCATGGGTGGCAACTCCTGATAACCTGGTCGCTGACGACAACCTGATCGTGGAAGATGAGCAATCGGTCGCCGATGAGAACGTCGCAGAGAAAATCGACGAGTCGAACTTGATCGAAAAAACCGAGGCTCACACAAAACCTTGGTCCGAAATCTCCTCCGAATCAAACGAGCCGCCTGAATCAAATCGCGACGACAGCGTCGATGCCATTGCCGACAACGAATTAAGTTCTGCACAGAACGATGAAGAAATCATTGCAGAACAAGTCGCGAGTCATGACGCTTCATCCGAATCGGTAACAGCCTCGTTCGGTGAAGTATCGCAGGAGGAAAATGCAAAATCGTCGGCGGATTCGGTGCCGGCCGACACAAACGACAACGCAAATGAGGCAGAGGATGACGATTCAATCGAGGCCTACATGAATCGTCTGCTACAACGCGCGCAGAGCCCAGACAATCAATCCTCTTCCACAACCGAAACGCTAACCATGAGCCATTCGTTGCAGAGCGATTCGTTGTCAGATTCCGAACCATTTACAGGAGCGGAACAAGATCAGGAAGGATCGGAAACAGAGGAAGTGGATCCAGCGTCTCCGCTCATTCCTCGATCACAGGCACCCGAAAAAGCAGAAGACCTGAGAGCATTGAGAGCATTGGCCAATCAGACCACTCGAAGTGCTAGCACACAAAGCAACCGGCTATCCACCCGCGACAATCAAATGAAGGGGGTGATCAACTTTGTCTGTACGGCGGGGGCAATTGTCTGTGGAATCGTCTGCTTCTTCTTTCTACCGGGAACCATTCGTTTCGTTGCCGTTGCAATGACCCTCATTGTCGCGGCAGTCTACGGACGCGAGGGTTTCCAACTTCTGACGGATTCCAATTCGCAGTCACAAGACACTTCGAAATAGACTGCGGCTGTCGAACACAGCGATGGATCGGCGAAACGCGTATCGGAACCTTCGAAAATAAAACCGGAGTATTGCGGTTCGCTCCACAGGCGGATGATCGCCAGCCTCACGGGGGAGAACCGCGTTGCTGGTGTAAGATAGGGGAATGAGTAAGCCATCCAATACCAACCAGCCGCTGGCAGCGATCTGGAATCGACATGGTGACCAATTACGTCGCCGGGCCCGCACACGACTGCGTCAATACGGATTGAGCAGCCAGGCCGAATCGATGGATATCTGCAATGAAGTCATGGCCGACCTTGCTCGCCGCGAGCAGAATCAAGCCTTCTCCGCCGACGATGCCCTGGCCTACGTCCTCAAAGCGATCGACAACCAGGTTCTTGACACCTTTCGAACCTTGGCTCGGCAGTGCCGAGATTTTCGCCGCAATGCGGGCACGCCCATCGACGACATTGGCCTGTCCCAACGACAATCGACGCCTAGTCAAATCGCGTTACGCCGGGACGTTCTAGACAAAATACGCTCGATGCTTGACGAGCAGGATGCAATGGCTGTCGACTTGATGCTCGAGAACCGAAGCTGGGAAGAAATCGGACAGCGATTAGGCCTCAAACCTGATACGGTTCGAATGCGGGTGCGACGCGGACTGCGGCGGGTTCGTGAGGAACTGGGAGTTGGCGTCGAGGGAGATCGATGACCGATCACACGAACGCCCAACCACCCTCTGCCAAGCAACCACCCTCTGCCAAGCAGTCACCCTCTGTCGACCGACTCATTCAGTGGCTTAAAACGCAACGGGTAAAAAAACCCGATGCGTCACTCAAGGAATTGATCGGTAAAGCGACAGTCACACCGCAACAGCTAATCGATTTAGCCTGTGTCGACTTGATGCAGCGGCGACGCGAAGGAATCGCGGCAGTGGTTGAAGATTACACCCAACAGTTTCCTCTGTTGAACCAGGAAGCACCGCTGCTTGATCTCATCGATGCTGAAATCTGTGTCTTAGTTGAATTGAATCAGCCACCAAATGATTCAGATTATGCGAAACGATTTCCAAATCAAGCCAGGTCAATCGCTCAGCTGATTCAGTTGTCCCAAAACCAGTTGCCCCAAAACTCGTGGAGCGATCGCTCCGAGGAGCCGCCGAAAAAACAGCCACTTGATCAACCGCTGAAAGAAGAGATTGCCGAGACCCCGGATCGATTGGGTGGATACCGAATCCTACGAGTACTCGGCCATGGTGCAATGGGCGATGTCTATGAAGCCAAACAAGTTTCGCTGGACCGTCTGGTGGCGCTCAAGACAATTCGCAACCGCATTTTGCACCATCCCGTCACGTTAGCAAGATTCACACGCGAAGCGTATTCAGCAGCTCAACTGACCCATCATAATATTGTTCAGATTTATGATTTTGGCGAGGACAAAGGCCGCTACTTTTTCAGCATGGAGCGGGTTGCCGGTGGCACGCTTGCGGAGTTGGTGCAACGCAAGCGAAGGCTCGATCCAAAACTGGCAGCCGGCTATGCGCTGCAAGCCGCCCGAGGGCTACAGTTTGCGCACCGTCATGGAATGGTTCACCGCGATGTCAAACCTGCAAACCTACTGCTCAGTGAAGCGGGCGTGGTCAAGGTCGCCGATTTGGGATTGGTGAAACTACCTGACCTGATGAGTGAACCCAAAACCGCGGAGGACCCTTCCTCGATCACCTCGGCAATGGCCAGTGGCACGGAAGTGACGATGCAGGGAACAGCGGTTGGAACGCCAGCTTTCATGGCGCCCGAACAAAGCCTCGACGCCGCGGCAGTCGACCATCGCGCCGATGTTTATTCACTCGGCTGCACCCTCTATTACATGCTGTCAGGATTGCCGCCATTCCAAGCAACTGAAGTTGCAGATGTGATGAAGCAACACGCTGCCGCAAATCCACCCAGCCTTCGCGAACTGAACCGTCGCGTTTCAGAAAACCTGAACCGGATCGTTGCTCGTGCGATGGCAAAGCGACCCCAAGATCGGTATGCGTCAGCGGCAGAGATGATCAGCGACCTGGAAGCTTATCTTGGGATCACTGCGGAAAACGGCTTCACTCCCTCTGCCGACCAAGCGGATCAATGGGAGAAGATCTCGGCTAATTTTAACTTGCATAGTATTCCTCAGCGAATTGTCCAAGGAATGCTCCCTACCCTGTTTCTTCTCAGCTTTTCGCTGCTCCTCGCCACGGCTTGGTACGCACCGTCGTGGTGGTTCCTGTCACCCGGTTTCTTGATCAGCGCGATCGTGACCACCTTGCTCCTTGATAATCGACGCGGCGGCCATCCGCTCGTTGTCTCAGTGCGTCGGTGGGTGACTTCGTTGCATTGGTCAGACTGGATCCTTGGTCTCCTCGCAAGTGGCTTTATGATGCTTGTGATTCTCCTGACCGGTGGAACGATTGGCTTGGTCATCGGAATGACCGGAGGTGGACTACTGGGGAGTCTGTTTCACCTCATCGCGGTCCGGCCTGTGCAAGAAAAGCAATCAAAGCCGTTAGCCGTCGCTGAACGCTTCATCCGAAATCTGCGAATCCTGGGGGCCGATGAGGAGGGGATTCAACGAATGGTCGCACGCTATTCAGGAACACGATGGCAGCCACTATTTGAGTCGCTCTTTGGCTATCCCGAACTCGTGATGATGCGTGAGCAAGTGCAGCGAGACCCTTCCTTTCCTGCCTCGACCTCATTGATCTCACTCGCCGAAATTTTTTGCGCGAAATTTGATGCGCGAGCCGAAGCAAATCGTATCCGTCGCGACCAACGAAGACTATTCAAAATTGAACGCCGTGGATTACAGTGCGAGGGAGTCGGTGCCGACGAAGCCCGCGAGCAAGCATGGCAGATCGCTGCCGCCGTCGTCGCTGAAGCAAAAAAGCCCAGCCCACGTGACGAACACGCAGGGATCGTGGCTGAGGCAAAACGCCAGCGCATTAAAGCAATGCTGGCGGATGCTCGCAGTGGCAAATACCGCCATCCTAAAATCCGATCGCATCCGATCAAAGTCGTCTGCGGCGGTCAAACGCGACTCCTTGCCGGTATGATCCTGTTAGCAGTGTTCGCCATTTGGGGAAGCCGGCACGGATTGTTCGAGCCAATCCAACAGCTGGATGCATTGAGCGATTTACGAAGTGGGCAACTCGACCTGGAAGAGGTCTCGTCCGCCTTTCGTGATACAGCTGCAGCCACTTTCAATCCAGACGGTGCAACCGACGCAAACTTGCTTGCTTCCCATCCCTGGTCCGTGGGAATCGCCGGGCTGCTGCTGATGTTTTCAGCCTTTGTCTCGGGATGGCGAATGACGCCACCGGCCATCGCCGCAACCATCATGATCCTCTATGGGCCATCGCTCGGCATCCCTCACCTGTATCAACTCACACCTTGGATGGTCTCAGTACTCGCCGGCATGATCATATATTTGCCGGGCATCATCTGGGGCGAGTCTCCGACAGATTCGATCTGATCATTCAGACTTCAGCGGTGGCGAGGATACGAGGTAACCGGACCAGAATAAAGGCTCGTCACCGGTGAGCCCTTCCCGAGAATATTCTGCCTTCATCAACAGGGGTTCGCCGGCCGGATCGAGTTCGCTTCGCCGCAACACCATCCTGGCACGCGACCAAGCTTCGTTCATTCCGATAAATGGCAGTTCTTGCAGAAATTCTCGCAACGCGATCGCAGAGGATTCGCCACCAACGGGCCAACGACTAAGCATCACACTCCGCACTCCGGCGGAGTGTAGAGCCATCAAAGGCAGGAACAATTCTTCCCCATTGCCCAGCTGGCCAGCACTGGCGGCAGTTCGGTACCCAAACAAGACGACCGTTTTCGGGACGCGAGCCGGAAATCGCATCCAAGCGGCGAGCGTTCCATAAGGATCGTTGCGATCATAGGGAGCCAAGGTCGTCAGGAATGGGCTCTTCATGTCAGGAGTTCGAGCGGCCGCAACCACCAAGTGTGCAACGGAATCGCCAAGCAAACCAGTTGGCCTCTCGTCGTCAGCTGGTAATCTCACACAGTCATTCACCACATCGACAATTGTTTCAATGATTGATTCATTCAGATCTGCGTCGCGTGGGGCAAAAAACAAATCGGCTGCCAAACCAAGGTTGCGCTGTTGGGATGGCAAGGCGGCCGGAGAAAGCGCCAGACCGGGTGTCGGAGCGTAGCGAACCTCGATTTTGTCTCCAATCAACGACGAGTCAGGTTCGGCCAGCGGCAGCACTTCGAATGGCAAGTACCACAGCGGCCCATCGGGGACGATGATCAAGTGATCAAATTCATCAGCGGTGATCAGCGCATCTTCAGGCAGTAATTGTTGACGTAACTTGACCGCATCTTCCTTCCAAGAAGCATTTTCGGGCAGACGATTGCCTCGTGTCTTGCCAGCGCCGAATTGCCGAATGACTTTCATGACGGCGACGTTGATTCTTGCCGGCGCAGCTATGTTCCACATCTCCGATTTACCTTGATGCGACAGTGTCGCAATCAGTTTCTTGCCGACATAGGTAAACGTCAGCAAACCGGTGCGAGCGGGTAATTTGGCGATCGGCAGTTTGTCATCCAACCTCGGTGGAACCACCTGCGGCACCGTAACCCGACTCAGCGCCGCTACGCATGCCTTGGCTTCCAAAGCCTCAATCTGCGGCAACTCTGGATTAGCCATCGCGACGACAGCAGCTCGCAATTCTTTGACCGAAGCCGGGGCTTGATTACGGAAATCGATGACAGCCTTGCCAAGCAATGATTCCTCACCCCTCGCAATCGCTCGCAACTGTGCGATGCGTCCGCCGAGTGGCAATTGCTGCGTGAAGCGTGCCGCGAGCATCAGGTCGATCGCCGTGAGAGTTCGCTCAGCGTAACCGGATGATTCCGCCAAATTGACGCGGGCAAGGTGGGCTACGGAACGATCAAGTGTCATGCCGGTCAACGCGTCAACCGCATCGCGTCGCCAAAGAGAGACCGGTGGTTCCTCGCAATAAACCCGCAACAGCGCGTCACTGGTTGCGTTACCGTTGGCTGTTCCAATCGCTCGCTGGATCAGTGAGAGCTGAAACACGCGAGGCATCGACACCAACGCTTGCCGGCGAATCCGATTGTTTATCGTAAACGAATCCATCATCGCTAACGCCTCATCAAGTTCGGTCGATTGCGTCACCCCAATCGACACCCCTCTCCCCGCCGCCACACGGGCCCTGACATATGCGGCATAAGCATCTAATCGGGGCTGGACTACATCACGGCGGCCCGACAACGCCTGCGCTTGATTGAGCATTCCAATCGCCGTGTCGGTATCGCCTGCCGTCACCGACGCATCCGCGCCTGCGATCAAGCAATGAAGGGTGGCTAGGCGTGATTGGCGCTGCATCGCCGCGGCGATCATGCTGGCCGTTTGTCGAACCATGCCTGCCTGGGCTGGGGCGGCACAACCGGCCGCCAATTGCAACGCTTCACCGATAAACTCCTCTTGCCCAAGTGCTGCCGACACATGGGCCAAGCTCAACGCCAATGGCACCGTCGCCTGTGCCTGCGGCGACCCAGCCATCGTGTACGCCTGAGAGAGTGTCGTAATGGCCGACAAAGGATGAGCAGCACCACCAAACATCGCATTCTCAGCCGCCTCCTCTAGAACACGCTGCTCATCGAGGATCGCTTCATAACCGGTGGCGCGAAGTGAGCCAATCAGCGAGCGAGCAATCGGGATCTGTAAACCTGCGGGAAATTTGGTGGCTGCAAGTAGTTCCGAGGCGAGACGCTCCTCCTCCGAAAGCGGTCCCAAAATGACGCGGCGGCGATGCGAAGCAACCGCCAAGCCACGCATGATCTCGACCATGTCCATCATGCGCACATTCAACTCTTCAATCTCGCCGCCAGCCCGAAGCGTCTGCTCGGTTAATCGTTGCCCCGACTGAAACATGATTTTGTCAGCAACCGGCACCAGGCGGACGGTAGCCGCCTCGGTCCAAAGCCCCTGCCGCGTCGGTCTCGCGACCCCGGCTTGCAACGTCGATTGCCAATCGATCCGGCCGAGCCAACCACGATTCCGAATCGCGATTTGAAACGCATGATCAACGTGTTCTTTAGCCGTCACTAAATTCCCTAACTGCCAATGGCATTCCGCCAACATCGCCAGAGCCGGGATCGAATCAATCCAGCGGCCTCGGATGTCTCGCCGGCCGCTGCGCAACGCTTGTTCGAAAATATCGAGAGCTGATTCCAAGTCACCGGCCCGGTACGCTTTCAGCCCCACGTAGTACTGAGGCGACGGATACTGTCCGGCTGGTTCCACACCACCGAGTTGGCCGATCCCACCTTGAGCCTGGACCACAGTCGGCTCAACACCGCCGAACCAGGTGAACAGAAGGACAACTACCGAAGACGTAATTCGAATAAATCGCATACCGCTGCCGTAGGTTTGTCTCGAAGCACGATTCCTCTGGATGAATCAGCTTCGCAGGATTTACCACCCCATTGCGATCGCGAGGAAGCTCCTGACAGCAAGACCGAAGTGACCTTGCCAGCGGGATTTCCCATCAAAATCGACCCAACTGCCAGAAAGGAGGCGTTTGAGCCATCGCGAGGTGATAAGAAAAGGGAGAGTGCCAGATCTCTCTCCATCGTAAGGACTACAGCCGAGAGCGTCGACTAAAATAACGTCCGCAGGGGGTTGCCCAAACAACCTGCTGTGGACTATCCCGATTGCACTCTTCGCGACCACCTGCTTCGCCGATTACCCTCGATGCCAACAGAACCAACCCCAGTCAATCCGTACTCCCCAGCGACGGAACCGCCGCAAACCGACATCTCGGATGAAACCGCCGAGGAGCCCCCCCTGCCGAGCCTTCCCAGGACAACCGCCAGGTGGTTCGCCGTTTGTGGGATCAGTGCCGTACCAAGCTTTTTGCTGGGTTTTCTTGTCACAGAGGGCCAAATTGCCGGAATGCTACTGGGAATCTTGACCTTTGCTGTTGGCTATACGCTGGTCGATTTTAAAACTGCCCCTCATCCGATTCGACAAAAAAGGATGGTGCGGCGAATCCTGCGAATCGTCTACGGAACGCGAATCGGGATTACGGTGATTTTTCCAATCGGTTTTTGGGTCGACACGTTATGCGGATTTCTCTCGTTAGCCCTGATTAACTTTGTCGGATTCAAACCAGACTCGTTTGAATCTGTCGGATCAGACGGTTCTTCAATGACATTCGGGATGACCTTCGTCACCACTTTGGTGCAAGGATGTACGCTCAACGCCGTTTTGCTCGTTTACGGAACGGTTATTTTGGGCATTTACGCAATCATCAAAGCGTTCAAAGGTGAACGTGGCAATCACAGTTGACCCATTTTCTCTAAACGCGTAACTTTAGCTTCCTGAACGAGTTAGGGATGCTGCGCGCTCCCACTGCCAAAATGCTGGGCCGATGCCCATGGCGGGCCAACCCTTCGGGGGCACCTCGATCTGCAAGATATTGATCACGGGACACACAGCCACGACGGCTTTTAGAAGCGACCACTATGTCATTCATTGAACAACTCTGGGATCTCCTTGGCGTTCTGTTCGGAGGCTTGCTAAGCAAGTTTGAGCGAGCCGTCACCGCGGTATTCGGCTCCGCCAACGCTCGCCAAATCACTCGCTATCAAAACCGAGTGGAGACGATCAACGAGCTGGAGTCGAAATACGAATCGATGAGCGACGAGGATTTGCGTCAGCAGTCCGAATTGCTCCGCAAACGCCTTCGTGATGGGGAGACACTCGAAGACATTCTCGAGGATGCATTCGCTGTTTGCCGTGAGGGTGGCAAACGGTTCCTCAGCATGCGGCACTATGACGTGCAATTAATTGGCGGGATGGTGCTGCATTTCGGCGGCATCGCTGAGATGGTCACCGGTGAGGGGAAAACTCTGGTTGCCACGTTACCAGCTTATCTCAATGCCTTGGAAGGCAAGGGTGTTCACGTGGTGACGGTCAACGATTACTTGGCCCGCCGTGACATGGAATGGATGGCACCGCTCTATATGAACCTCGGATTGACGGTCAACGCGATCCAATCGGGGATGTCGACGCAAGAAAAGCAAGCGGCCTATGCCTGCGACATCACCTATGGAACGAACAATGAGTTTGGCTTTGATTACCTCCGCGACAATATGCGACCAGCGGCCAAAGGTGATGACCGCTACGACAAAAATGCACAGCAATGCCAAGGCCCTCTCAACTTCGCAATCATTGACGAAGTTGACAACATTCTGATCGATGAAGCGCGGACACCTTTGATCATCAGTGGTCCGGCCGACTTAGACCTCGGTCGATACCAGGAAGCCGATCGGGTCGCCAACCAACTCAGCAAAGAGGTCCATTTTTCAGTTGATGAAAAACAGCACAACGTCACGTTGACCGACGAGGGGGTTCGCGAGGCGGAAAAACTGGCTGGTGTCGAGAGCTTCTACACCGCTGGCAATATGGAGTGGCCACATCTGATCGACAACGCACTTAAGGCCCGTCATCTGTACCGCCGAGACGTCAACTACGTTGTCAAAGATCGACAAATCGTGATCGTGGATGAATTCACCGGCCGGCTCATGGAAGGTCGACAGTGGAGCGATGGCTTGCACCAAGCGGTCGAAGCAAAAGAAGGGGTACCGATCAAGCAGGAAACACAAACGTTCGCGACCGCTTCGCTGCAAAACATCTTCAAGATGTATAAAAAACTAGCGGGAATGACTGGTACCGCGATGACCGAAGCAACCGAGTTCATGAAGATCTATGGCTTGGATGTCGTTGCGATCCCAACCAACCGAAACCTGCAGCGGATTGAACATCCTGACCTGATTTACTTGACCGAGAAAGACAAGTTTAAAGCCCTCGCTGATGAAGTGGAGCGATCTCACAAATGGGATGTGCTGAACTTGAAAGACGACGAATTGTGGGGGCTGATACAAGATGAGAGTGATGAGGAAGTCACCATCATTTTGAAAGGCGAAAAAGCCCCGCAAAAGATTCCGCAAAGTAAGATCGAATCGATCGAACGGAAAGCACGTCCGGTCTTGATCGGAACCGTCAGTATCGAAAAAAGCGAGCGACTCTCGTCACTGCTCGAACGCCGTGGCATCCCCCACGATGTGCTCAACGCCAAACAGCATGGCCGAGAAGCCGACATTGTCGCTCAGGCCGGTCGTTTGAATGCTGTTACGATCGCCACCAACATGGCGGGTCGAGGTACCGACATCATCCTGGGAGGCAATCCGGAAACGATGGCCTGGGCCCAACTCCAACATGAGTATCCGACACGACTGGAAGTGCCTGACGAGGAGTGGAACGCACTCGTCAAGGAGATCGACGACCGCGAGAAAATGAGTGCGGAAGGAGAAACAGTGCGGGCCATTGGTGGCTTGCAGGTGATCGGTACGGAACGACACGAATCACGCCGAATCGACTTGCAGCTACGGGGACGCTGTGGACGCCAAGGCGACCCCGGCTCAAGCCGGTTTTTCCTCTCGCTCGAAGATGACCTGATGCGGATCTTCGCCGGTGATTTCGTCAAAAGCATGATGGAACGACTGGGCATGCAGGAAGGCGAAGCGATCGAATCAAACCTCGTCACACGACGGATCGCTGCCGCACAAAAGAAAGTTGAAGAACGCAACTACGAGATTCGCAAGAGCTTGCTCGACTATGACGAGGTCATGGATGAGCAACGAAAACGAGTCTATCGGTACCGACAAAACTTGCTGGATGGTCACAGTAGCCGCAGCATGATCCTGGAACTAATCCGGGGCCAAATCGACAAATTCGTCGAGACCTTCCTCGACCCGCACTACGGCGTGGAATCGTTTGCCACTTATGCCGGTGGCCAACTCGATTGCCAATTGGAACCGCGTGATTTCGTCAACATGGACTTCGACATGGCCAGCGCCTACGCGCATGACCAAGCCGAACGACAAGCAGAAGTCTCCACCGCTGAGATTGTCGAGGAGAATCTTCCGGAAGAGATGGAGGACGAATGGAACTGGAAGGCACTGGTGAACTGGGCCAACACAAAACAGGGTGCCAATTACCAGGAACATCAACTCAAAAAGATGGACCGCGGCGACCTGATTGATGAGCTGACCAAAAAATCACACGCCCGCATCGCAAAAATCGAATTGGATGAAGGAGCCAGCATGCTCGATTCTGATTTCGGCCTGCGAACGCTCAGTGCTTGGATGCGGCATAAATTTGGTATCGAAACAACCCCCGATGAATTCCGGGATGTCGAAGATAGCAAGCAAGTCAGCGACGCATTGTTCCAACACGCTGAAGAAGCTTACAACCTCAAAGAAGCGGAATACCCTGTCCTCACTGGACTGTCGAGGTTCACTCAAAAGCAAGGCGCCCAGATCTCGCTGGATCGCGAAGGCTTAATTGAGTGGGTAACCCGTCGATTCGGTGTTCAATTAGACGTCAATGACGTGCGGATGAATCGCGATGAATTAAAAACACAATTGATCGAATTCAGCCGAAAAACGGGTACTGCCGCTGAAGACAAATACCAACGGGCCGGCGAAAAGGTAAGCGAACTCTTCGGTTCGGCGGATCCCAAAACGACGGTCGCAGTCGCCGCCGGATCAAATGGATCACTCGATGCGCTGACACAGTGGCTTGCCGGCGAACTCGACTACCACGCCGCCAAAGAAGACTTGCTGCGAATGAACCGCAACGAGCTGGAAAAAACGGTTGATGGTGCTGTCGATGATCGCTTCCATCCCGAAATGCGACGAATGGAGCGGCAAGTTCTACTGCAGATCGTCGATGACACTTGGAAAAATCATCTGCTGACAATGGATCACCTGCGGAGCAGCGTCGGTCTGAAGGGCTATGCCCAGATGGACCCCAAAGTCGAATACAAACGCGAGGGCATGCGTTTGTTCGAAACCATGTGGGAAGCAATTGGTGAGCGGGTCACCGACCTAATTTTCCGAATGGAATCGTCCTTGAATGAGGACTTCATTCGAAGCACTTGGGTCGAAGGCCAAGCAAGTCATGAAGAAGTTCCCTCCGCTGCCGGGCTCCAACAGCAACAACAGACGAAGTCAGCGGCGCAGCAAGCAGCGCAAGCCAGCTCCGAGCGAGAAGACGCAAAACCAGAACCGATTCGAAATAAGAGCCCGAGGGTTGGCCGTAATGACCCCTGCCCGTGCGGGAGTGGCAAAAAATACAAGTCTTGCCACATGCGGAAGGGACTGTAACGCCGGTCGAATGCTGGCCTCGGCAAGGAACACCAAAAACATCAGCCAACAGCAGTAGGAAATGAGACGGGCCCCTTGTAACACCAGCAACTGTTGAAAACGTGAACGCGACCGGCGATCCAAAACCGACTGGCGAGTCAGGAAAGGAATCCTATGTTGGCCAACCTTGCATACCTGCTGGCACTGACGCTCGCTTCACCGTGGATCCTGTATCGCATGATCTGCCACCAGCGTTACCGCAGAGGCGGGCGTGAAAAGCTGTGGGGACTCTCCGCCGCCCAAGGACAACGGTTAACGGCGGGCCAACCTTGCCTTTGGGTCCACGCAGTAAGCGTCGGTGAAGTGAATCTGCTGCCCCGATTGATCGAGCGAATCGAGCGGCAAGAACCGAATCAGCGAATCGTCGTCAGCACTTCGACAGACACCGGCTATGACTTGGCCGTCAAACACTTTGGAACCGATCGAGTCTTTTTTTGCCCACTCGATTTCACTTGGGCCGTCCGCCGGACACTACGGCATTTGAATCCCCAAAAGGTCGTCTTGGCTGAGTTAGAACTGTGGCCGAATCTTATTTGTCAATCTCGCCGGCACGGTGCCGAAGTCATTGTGATCAACGCAAGACTGAGTGACCGAAGTTGTCGACGGTATCATCAATTCTCCTTCCTGACCAAGAGGATTTTTGCCAGTTTGACTTGGGTTGGATGCCAAGACAAAGCGTGCTTCGCAAACTTTGCTCAATGCGGAACGCCTCGTGAGCGAATGAGCGTCACCGGATCACTGAAGTTCGATGATGCACCGCACTCGCGTGAGACGCAGGAAGTAAAACGCTGTCGGCAATGGGCTGCCATTACAACTAAGCATCAGGTCTGGGTCGTCGGAAGCACCCAGATGGACGAAGAGCAGATGGCGCTGCGAATCTACCAAGCGATCCAGAACCATCATCCCGATTTAAGAATGATTTTGGTTCCACGGCACAAGGAAAGATTTGCCGAGACGGCTGGTTTGATCACACGAAGTGGATTCAAAGTTCGCCGCCGCTCGACAGATTCTGAACAAGCAGATTTGCAGTGGCAGAATGACACAGTTTTACTGATTGACACGATCGGCGAGCTTAGACACTGGTGGGGCGTGGCCCAAATTGCCACCGTCGGCGGTAGTTTTGGGGATCGAGGCGGCCAAAACATGCTGGAGCCCGCCGGATATGGTGCTGCCGTCAGCTTTGGTCCCAACACTCGTAATTTCCGCCAAATCGCAGAGTGCTTAATCGATAACGAGGCCGCGGTTCGGGTTGATGATCAAAACGAACTGCAAGCGTTTGTTCAGCGATGCTTGGATGACCCGTCGAGGATCGATGCGTTGGGCCGTGCGGCGCAAGCCGTGGTTCGCCAACATGGTGGGGCCACCGAACGAACGATCGCGGCTATTTTCCGCCAAGCGATGCCGCCCAAGCGAGTTCAAGCGGCATAAAACGTTGCTCGCCGATCGCCGTCAATCAGCGCCGTCAATCAGCGCCGTCAATCAGCGCCGTCAATCAGCGCCGTCAATCGATCGCCGTCAATCGATCGCCACGAAATCAAAGCATTCGTTTAAAAAAGCCCACGCCGATCGGAAACGACGCGCATAAAAAACGGGGCAATCTTCCAAAGAAGACTACCCCGATCGGAGCGACTGAGCGCTTTGCCGCAATCCGATGCGCTATTAGCAAGTTTTCCTAGCGATACTCTTATCGACTTACTCTTCGACGGGTGGGCGACCACCACGGCCGCCTTCACCACCGCGACCGCCTCGACCGCCTCGACCGCCGCCTTCACCACCGCGACCGCCGCCTTCACCACCGCGACCGCCGCCGAAGCCGCCCTGACCGCCACCGAAGCCACCTCGGCCGCCACCACCGAAGCCTCCGCGACCGCCACGCCCGGCGCCCTCAGGCATCTCGAATTTCTCGCCTTTCATTTCTTCGAACTTCTTTTTCTGATCGCTTGTTAACACACCAAGAACCGCGTTCTCCATGTCTTCTCGCATTCCACTGATCGCCTCTCGCATGTTCTCACGATCGCCACCAGTGAACAATTCCCGCATTTTTGCGCCCAGGGTCTCGCGTTGTTCTTCCTGAACTTTGGCCATCTTTTCCTTCTGTGCACTGGTGATTTTCAACTCGCCAGCGACTTTCTCGTCGGTCAACGCAGCGACACCTCGCAATTGCAACGAGATTTGCTCCAATCGTTCCATTTGCTCTGGGAACAAGACTTCTTCCAACTGCTCCTTCATTTTGGCAGTTCGCTCGCTCTGCTCCTTCATCCGCTTCTCGAAGAATTCGCGACGCTCTTCTTCCGACATTTCACGGAAATTCGGGAAACTTCCGCGTTCCGGTCGCTCACCGCGGGATTGCTCTTCAAGCTTGGTCAGTGCTTCTTTTTGCTCCGGTGCAATTTCCAATTCGACTTGAACCGGCTCCAAGCGGAGCAGTCCAAAGGTCATGTCTCCACCACCCCCGCCGCCGAAGCCACCAAAGCCGCCGAAGCCGCCGCGACCGCCAACCCCCTGTCCACCGCCTCTTTGTCGTCCGCCAGGCTGCTGAGCGAAGGTCGAAGAGGCCATAACTGCTACCATTGCGACGGCCAAGATAGGGGCCACGAAACGATTTACTTTCATCAAATTGTTCCAAATGAGATCATCAAGATGGTGTGCCCGTGCACACGCCATGTTTGTGTTACGCCACGTTACAAGTAGAACCAGTGCAAGCAGACGGGGTTTCGCTAAGCGAGCAAGATCCCGGGTTTTTTATTGATCCGACCTGAAGAACCAGCCATCATGGGGGGTTCGTCAGCTAATTCTCCGCCGGAACGCCCACCTGGCTCGGCAGATGGGATCCCCGCCCCGGAGCCAGGCTGAAACCGGAGCCAGGCTGAAA
>JARGNK010000012.1:23887-51657 GCA_029213145.1 Rubripirellula sp.
GGCTGAAATCGGAGCCGGGCTGAAATCCTTGTCCGGTGCACCGATCGAATCGGCTTGACTCCCATTTTGAGGTTTTGTTATTCCGCGAGAAGGAAAAATCTTCTTCTCAGGGGTGATCAGCGAATGATCCGTCGTTCTTTGATCCGAATGATCACCGGTCTGTTCTTCTTGGGTTTCGGTACGCAAGCGGCAGCGCAATTGTCGATTGCACGCCCCAAGCCGACCTCCATTCAGCAAGCGTCAGCCACGCTTCCCAGCCTCACCGAACAGCAAGCTTTACATCGACCGCAGATCAGGATGACGATCCGATATCTGATGGTTGACGAAGCGACTCGCAGCAAGATCTACGCGACAATACCGGCAGATACGATCTCAACGCATGCACAGATGCCACCGTCGCCCGCGGCCGATGAGCGAACCAAAGACCGCAACGAAGAGGATCCGCTGGTCCTCAGTGAAACCGTTGTCGCTTCGAGCAAATATCGATTTCGCGTTCCCACACGAATCACCTCCTGTGAGCTCGATAAATCGCTATCTCGAACAATCATCGAAATGGCAGCCAACGATCGGCTCTGCGAGGTTTCCGATGCCCCTTCCGTCATCCTAAACGATGGCAAAGAGGCAGAAATGAACGATGTGGTTCAACATCCGATGGTCGTCGATGTGAAAGCAGTCGGTGATGTGATTGCCCCGACCGTCGAGGTGTTTGAAGATGGAATTCGATTCCGAATGAAAGCCAGTCTCGGAGGACTGCGGACACCGCGGGAAGGATTTTTACTCAGTTGTGAGGTGACCACGAGTGAAACAATCGCGATCAAAACACATCAAATCTATGGGGTTGAAGAGGAACCGATTGTGGTCCAAGTTCCCATGCACCTGATCACCTCATCTGTCGCTTCAGCGAGGATCACAACTGGTCATACGCTCATGATCGACCCGCACCACAGTCGCGAGACAACCCCCACACCAAAACAAGACACGTCAATTTTGACAAAAATCCCGTACCTAGGTCGGAATTTCAAAAGTGTCACCGGTGAACCAGTGGAACGCTGGATGATTGTTTTGCTGGAACCGACAATCGAACCTTCTTACCGAGGGCAGCGTTAACGGCTACCCGTCAGCAAGCGTCCCATTTACTTTCGGTCAAACCGCCTTTTCATCTTCCTTGGACTGTTCGCCAGACGACAGTTCTTGCGTTTGAGTCGAGTCTTCATTCCGAATTTGAGCACGAGGTTTTTCGGCGACCGTTCCGGGCACCAACCAGGGGCCTGCACTGTTTTCTTCGATCAATCGCATCAGTTCATCGTTGCCGATCGATTCCACTTCCAACAAACGCTGTGTCACGGCCTCCAATACTTCGCGTCGCTGGTCGAGGATTTCTCGGGTCTGTGATAACGCGTCATCGACGAGGCGGCCGACTTCTTTATCGATCTGCTTGGCCATTTCCTCACTGTGAGATGCTTGAAATGCTTCTCCCCCACCACTCGCCAGGAATGGCGAACGGGAACTACGCCGAAAGTTGATTCGACCAAGCCGACTCATACCGTAATCCATCACCATGCTACGAGCGATTTCGGTGCATCGCTCGAGGTCGTTTTGAGCCCCCGTACTGATGTCTTGAAAAATCATCTCTTCGGTGAGCGTTCCCGCGAGCAACACTTTCATGTTGCTTTCCAATTCAGACTTCGTCACCAGATACCGATCAGACTCTGGCCGTTGCATGGTGTATCCGAGTGCGGCAAAACCGCGAGGAATAATACTGACTTTGTGCACCGGATCAGTATTAGGAAGTGCTGCGGCAACAAGTGCGTGTCCCGCTTCGTGGTAGGCAACGCGGATTTTTTCATCCTCGTTCATCACCCGACTCTTCTTTTCCAATCCGGCCGTCACTCTTTCGACAGCCTCATTAAATTCACGGATCCCTACTGCTCGTTTCTCAGCGCGAGCCGCTAACAAAGCAGCTTCGTTAACTAGATTCGACAAATCGGCACCGACGAATCCGGGCGTGATCGATGCCACGTCTTTCAATTCGACATTTTCGTCCAACTTCACATTCTTCACATGCACGCGGAGGATATCTTCGCGGCCGCCCACATCGGGGCGGTCGACCAGCACATTACGATCAAATCGGCCTGGACGTAGCAAAGCCGGGTCGAGTGTTTCAGGTCGATTCGTCGCGGCGATCACGATCACGCCTGAATTGGAATCGAAACCGTCCATTTCAACGAGCAAGGCATTAAGCGTTTGTTCCCGCTCATCATGCCCGCCCACCGCGGTGCCACTGCGACTCTTCCCCAGTGCATCAAGTTCGTCGATGAAGATAATGCACGGAGCGCGGCTCGTCGCCTGTTGGAACATGTCACGAACCCGCGCGGCCCCAACGCCCACATACATCTCAACAAAATCACTGCCCGACAAACTGAAAAAGGGAACTCCTGCTTCACCTGCGATCGCTTTGGCAAGTAACGTCTTGCCAGTCCCGGGAGGTCCAACCAAAAGCACCCCTTTAGGAATGCGACCGCCGAGCGACTGGTACTTGTCACTATTCTTCAAAAAATCGACGACCTCGCGGACTTCCTCAACCGCTTCATCAATTCCCGCCGCATCCTGGAAACTGATTGCCAAATCTTCTTGACTGTACAGCTTGCCACGACTGCGGGAGAACGACATCGGCGATCCAACGCCTCCGATCCGTCGCAACATGAAAATGCCCAACAACACCAGAATGCCGATCATCAGCAACTCGGGCCAATGGTCTTGCAACAATCGGCTTGGACGCGAGTTGTCCCAAGTCACACCCGATTGATTGAGATACTCGACGAGCTTTTGCTGCTCCGCTTCGCTGTTGGTATCGCGAATGGTTTGAAAATCGACCGTTTTGAGTTCACTAACTTGATCTGCCTGCGCACCGATTACCCGAAAGTCAATCGTACCGGTAATCGCCTCCTCTGAAACGAAAACGTCTTGCAAGTTGCTGTACTCGATTTTCACCTCGGCGGTCTTCCCCGGAACCGTAATTCGAGGGATCGGCATAGAATCCTGTGAATCGCCCTCAGGATCTGCATCGACCGTGGTTTTGGCTGGCTCTGACTCGGTCGTTGGTCCTGACTCAGTCGTTGGATCTGACTCGGTCGTTGGGCCGGGCTCAGTCTTTGGAACTGGCTCGGTCGTTGGGCCGGGCTCGACCAACCGATTCGCCTCGGCCACGAGTGAACCCTCCGACTGCGTTCTCGCCTCAGCCATTTGTTGCAATAACGCCATCAGATCGGGATATCGAAGCCGCCGCTCCGTATTCCCCATCAGGAAGGCGCTCAGCAAGACTGCCGAGACGATCGCAATCAGCACCAGCCAGACGTTTCCGCCGCCCCGTGGTTCAGAGTTGTTTTGGTTCCGTGGGTTCTCGTCGCTCATTGGCTGCATTGATCTAGGGTCTGGCCGGCTGGTCGCGGCCCTCGGTTGTCACTATCAGATAGTCTCGTAGCGCATTCTTGAATCGACTACCTTAGCGGGCAACCACTACCATCTTGGGACTGCTTTTGCGGTGGGTCGTAGGGGTCATGTAGAATCATCCCCCCACAGGGTGCCTCGAAAGCGACGACTTGATCGCTCGGCGGGCCTCTGACGCTACGTTAGCAGTTTATTTGGGCGGCAATGACGGCCACTGCCTTGAGGTTTCTGGAACTTGTCTAACACACCTTCGGATCGAAACGACAATTCCCGGGAATCTGCCAAACAATCGGTGAATGTGGCGGTATTGGGTGCGACAGGTAGCATTGGCACTGCCACAATCGACGTATTGCAAAATCTGAATCGTGTCGATGCACAGCAGGCATGGCATTTGTGGGCCGCCTCCGGCCATCGAAATCTCGACTCGCTCGTCGAATTGGCTCGACAATTTCCGACCCCGCCGCAGCGATTGATCATGTCGGACGTTGAAACGGCCCAAAGCTCACCCCTATTGGACCAATCGGGTGATGAGCGACTTTGCCAAACCAGTATCCAGCAGGGTGCCGAGGCCCTAGTTGCTGCCGCGGAAGCTGCGGAAGTGGACGTGGTTGTCGCGGCCATTGTTGGACGCGCCGGCCTGGAAAGCACACTCGCGGCCGTAAGGGCCGGCAAACGAGTCGCCTTGGCGAACAAAGAAACATTGGTTGTCGCCGGTCCGGTCGTGAGTCAGGCGGCTCAACAGAGCGGTTCCCACCTGCTGCCGGTCGACAGCGAGCATTCCGCCATTTTTCAATGCATTCAGGCTGCCCAGTCACCGCCGAAAAAGCTGATTCTTACCGCCAGCGGCGGTCCCTTCCGGACCTGGACACGGGAGCAGATGGCGGCTGCAACCCCCGATTCAGCTCTGGCCCATCCCACTTGGGATATGGGACCAAAAATCAGCATCGATTCGGCGACGATGATGAATAAAGCGTTGGAAATCATCGAGGCCCGCTGGCTATTTGGCCTACCCGCGGAAGCCATCGAGGTTGTGGTCCACCCTCAATCAATCATCCATTCGATGGTCGAGTTTGAGGATGGATCAGTGATTGCACAGCTAAGCCCACCCGACATGCGACTGCCGATCCAATACGCTTTGACCTATCCACGCAGGCTCCCGTGCACCTCCCCCCCCATGGACCTCACCAAAAGCTGGGATTTGACGCTTGAGGTACCAGATATGGAGCGGTTTCCCGCTCTCCAACTCGGCTTCGAGGTCGCTCGAATGGGTGGCACGGCCGGCGCAGTGCTGAATGCGGCCAATGAGGAAGCAGTCGGACTGTTCCTCGCCGGCAAAATCCGTTTTACTGACATCGCAGATGGCTGCCGGGATGTGCTCCAGGCCCACGATTTTGAGTCGAATCCACCACTCAACCGGTTGCTAGAACTCGATCAGTGGGCCAGAAAACAGCTGCAAACCCGGTTTGGACTGGAATCGAAACGAAGATAGAGAACGCGAACGGTCCAACTTTCGTATTTAACCCAACCAACCACTTTGGTAATTCCTACATTCTTACGGTTGGTTCACTGAACACCAGGCACGATTGATGTTGATTGATTGGATTCAGGCGGCGCTTCCTCTGGCCGCAACGGACGACGGGGGGATGTTGACTTCGCTAGCCACCAACATCGTGTTGTGGGGTCGAGTCGCCTTGGGCATTGGACTGGTGATCTTCGTACACGAACTCGGGCACTTCGTCGCCGCAAAGACTTTTGGCGTCAAATGCGAGAAGTTCTATGTCGGTTTTGATGTGCCGATCCGGATTGGGCCGATCAAGTTTCCGCGAACGCTCGGCAAATTTCGCTACGGCGAAACAGAATATGGGATTGGCGTGATCCCCCTGGGCGGCTATGTCAAAATGCTTGGTCAGGATGATGATCCGCGCAAGGCCGAAGAAGAAGCTGCGCGAATTCGCTCCGAAAGTGACGAGGGTGATGTGGCACCCCAATTGGACCCGCGAAGCTTCCCCGCCAAACCAGTTTGGCAGCGGATGATCATCATCAGCGCCGGTGTGATTATGAACGTGATCACCGGCATCCTGTTCGCCGCGATCGCTTACGGTTACGGCGTCTCTTACAGTCCGGCAGTGGTTGGGGGTGTGATGCCCGGGGGACCAGCATGGCAAGCCGGCATCGAACCAGGCGGTCGAGTCGTTTCGGTCGGCAGCTGGCAAGATCAGGACATGCACTTCCGCGAGATGAAACTCGAGATTTTGACCGATGGACTGGAGAATCCTGATGATCCCATTGGCATGGCGATCCAATACGACGATGAACTGCGTGAGTTCGACCTGACGACCCAACCACGTCCCGATCTTAAAGACGCGAGAATGATCGGATTGGCAATTCCGACATCACTCACCTTTGGACCCGAGAAAGCCGCCTACAAAGACTCCATCGCCGAATCCGTCTTCAGCGCCGACGATGCTGGTGCCACGATTATCGGATTTGATGGCCAAGCAATCAATTCAGACGCCATCGTTCCCGGAACGCCTTTCTTTGATCATCTCTACTCCAACCCCAGCAAGACAATCAAGCTGCTGTTGCGACGGAAGGATGACAGCGAACATGCAATCGAACTGCCGCCCCAAACCGCGAAATCGATCGGTGTCCGGTTTGCCATCGGACCAGTCGTCTCGCTCGTCAGTGGCGGTCCCGCGGAGCAAGCAGGACTGAAAACGGGTGACGTGATCATCGCGGTAAACGACAACGAATCGCCCGACGCTTACACCATCGCGACAGAACTGGTCGGGGCGACGAGCCCTGTACGGCTACGATTAAGACGTGGCGACAACAAGGATGCCGAACCGATTGAACTAACGATCAATCCAGGCGAGTCCCTGCAAACCATTCCGCCAACTCAAAGCATCAGCGGGGAAATCGCCATCAACGCGCTGGGGCTGGCCTACCAACCCCTGCCGACTATCGCTTCGACGAATTCGGATCTTGGAGCAAGTGATTTGCAACCAGGAGACGAGATCTTGGAAGTAAAACTGGCGATTCCCGAGGGAGACAAGCCAGAGTGGATGAGTGATCCAGCTTTGGAGCGAGTATTCACTCAACTGCGTGAGGGCTGGGAATTCACGCCAACCACCACCCTCACATCGCTCCGCGACGCGATTCAACGACTTCCCATCGGTACCGAATTGATCGTCGAAGTGCAGCGGCCAGCAGATGACAACAAAGTGATTTCGACGACGGCAACCGTGGCAGCCGATGAAACAGTGATGTTTGAACGAGGCTTGGCACTTTCCCCAAGTGAATCGATCCAACGGGCAGCTTCAATTTCGGACGCGTTGACACTCGGCGTTAAAGAAGGATATCGGCGGTTCACCGACGTGGTTCGCTTTCTAAAGATGCTACCGCAAGGTCGGATCAAGCTTCGACATGTCGGCGGCCCCGTCGAGATTGTTCGAATCGCCAAGAACGAAGCGGCCAAGGGCATCTCGCCTCAGTTGATGTTCTTGACCATGCTGAGCATGAACTTGGCGATCCTGAACTTCTTACCCATTCCGGCCCTCGATGGGGGCCACATGATGTTCTTGCTGTACGAGTTGGTCGCTGGCAAACGGGCCAACGAGCAACTCGAGTTTCGGTTAACCGTCGCGGGTTTACTGGCACTTCTGATGCTGATGGCCGTTGTCTTCGCGGGAGATATCCTGCGAATTTTCAGCAGCTAGCAGTTCAAACCTGTCGAACCAAACCTGGCCAACCAAATTCGGCGACGAATTGTTGCCGAATCAACGCGGGGCTGCAGTGAATCATCCGCAGACCTCTGTTGGCCAGCGCAGGTCTTACACCGTGTTGCGGTGAAATCGCCCCATCAAGTTCGTTACGGGCATCGGTACTTACTCAACAATCTGGCTGCATCCATTGGACGGCCAAGCGGCGAGCAGGTTGCCAACCGCTAGTGGGATCTTCCGATTGAAACCACGTCGAGTACCAGGAAACCACGTCGAGTGCCAGGAAACCACGTCGAGTGCCAGGAAACCACGTCTAATACCGGGGAATCGCGTCGTCGATCTCGATACTCCACTGATCGATTCCACCAGCCATGCTTTGTGTTTGGCTGAACCCAGTTTGTCGCATCGCTTGGGTAACTTGCAGACTTCGCATACCGTGATGACAGTGCACGACAATCCGTTGTTCGCGACAGTCTTCTAATTCCTGAATCCGTTCCCTCAGTTCACTCATCGGGATCAATCGACTGCCATCAATTCGAGCGGTATCGTACTCCTGTTTTTCGCGAACATCCAACAAGACGAAGGAATCTGCCGACTGCTGCATTTTGGCAACGGTCTGCACATCCACTTCGAGGGGCAATTCAGTATTGTCTGTCATCTTGTTTCTCTTTTCTGCTCACAACCGGCAATTGGTAATGGGAGTTTCGATAATGGCCGAGGCTCCCAATGTCTCGAGTCTTTCCATCACGTCAATTACATCTCGGCGGCGAACCATCACGCGGACACTGCACCACTGTGTATCCTCGAGCGAGTTGACCGTTGGTGAATTGAACCCTGGCGTGATCGCTTCTGCTTCGGCTAACTGGCTGCGAAGAACGTTGTAATCAAGTAACGAGTAATCCCGGGCGATCACAACACCTTCCAATCTTCTTACCACCCGATCGGCTGTTTCCACATCACGATCGAAGTGATTCTGAATCAGAACGGTCTCGTAATGGTCAATTTCATCCAAAATCCTCAGACGGTTGGCGGCCAGGGTGCTTCCGGTTTCGACGAGGTCGACAATCGCATCGGCAACGCCAAGTTGGATCATGACTTCGACCGATCCCGAAAGAGAGACCAGGTGGGATTTCGCGCCGGCATCGGCCAAGTATCGGGACGTGATGTTGGGAAAACTGGTGGCGATTGATTTGTTATCTAGATCTTTCGCTGACTGCAAATCTGCATCGATCGGCACACAAACGGCCAATCGGCAGTTGCCCACCCCCAGTTTCATTCGCGTATTGACAGCCATTCCTGATTCTTGAACCAAATCGCTTCCCGTAATCCCCATATCAATGGCCCCTTCGGCGCAAAGCGTGGGGATGTCATCGGTCCGCAAAAATATCAGTTCAATCGGCATCCCTTTGACGCGAGCAAACAACCCACGACTTTGGCGGCGAAAGCTCAACCCAGCTTGGCTCAACAATCCACTGGCGATCTCACTGAGTCGCCCTTTACTGGGGATTCCGATACGTAGGTTTTCTGAATCAGACACGTTCGAATCACTCATTCTTTTTCGAGTCGGTTGGCAAAGCAGATCGACTGGCTTTCTCAACCAAACCACTGGTTCCTTCACGTCTCGCCAATTCCGCAGCGACTTCGCTGAGATCGACACCTTTCCATGCTAATAGGACCATTGTGTGGTAGATCAGGTCCCCAGCCTCATAAACAAAATGTTCACGCCCCTCGTCACCGACTTCTTCAGCCGCCTCGATCAGCTCGGCAGCTTCTTCAAGAATTTTGCCACCGATCTTCGCCGGGCCACCCTTCAACAAAGAGGTCGTGTAGGACCCTTGGGGCAACTGCTCGGCGCGATGCCGGAGCGTTTCCATCAATCGTTCAAGTGAGTCAAGCGGAGTGGACATTCAATCGGAGCCAAAAGTTAACGAATCGGCAGACACGCACCAACATCGTAGGCCTTTCTGGCAATTCGTGCAGACCCTCTAAAAAATCAAACTTCAGCCAGTTTTGATTCTTGGGCATGGCATCACCACCGATTTTTTGTGGCAGCATCAGGAATCAGTGATCGATCACAGCGAATTACTGGTTCGATCAATTTGATTCTGGGAGCCGAAAGGGTTCACAAAGCTAAAAGATGGTTGAATTCCCAACCGACGCCCTGTCCGCCAGCCGGAATCACGACAGCGGCTCCCTCGAACCGATCAGCTTTCAGCCACTTCCAGACATCAGCTTTCTGCCGCTGGTAGACAATGGAAAGGGGCTTCTGCCTACTCGGCTTTTGGGTACCATCGTCAGGTGTTGAACCCATTCTTCGAAGTAAACCGGACACCATGATCACAATTGTCGACTACCAGATGGGAAACCTGCGCAGTGTCCAGAAAGGAATTGAGAAAGCTGGGGGCGAAGCCATCATCACTTCCAATCCGTCCGAAATTGCCAGCGCAGAGAAATTGATTCTGCCGGGGGTTGGGGCTTTCGGAGATGCGATTTCCGAGATCCGCAAGCGAGATCTTGCTCAGCCAATCGTTGATTTCATTGACTCAGGCCGTCCGTTCTTGGGTATCTGCCTTGGTCTGCAAATGCTGTTTGAACAAGGTTTCGAGAATGGGCAACATGATGGCCTGGGGATCTTCCAAGGAGACGTTGTCCGATTCGAAGTGCCGGATTCAATGAAGGTTCCGCACATGGGGTGGAACACGGTCACCAGGCAAGCCGATGCTCCCATCCTCACAGAAATCAAAGACGGTACTCATTTCTATTTTGTCCACTCGTATTATGTACGGCCGACAGATCCAACAATCGTCGCGTTGGAATGTGACTACGGCATTCCTTTTTGTGCCATGGTTTGGCGAGACAATGTCTACGCCACCCAATTTCATCCCGAAAAAAGCCAAGCTGAAGGATTGAAGTTGCTACGTGCTTTTAATGAATTGCAACAATCACCGACCACGACAGCCCAATGAGTCCATCAATCCCAACTCTCTCTATCCAATCTTTGGACGGTCGTTTCCGAATCGATTTTCGCTGGGAGCAAGATCGCTATCGGCAATACCTTTCTCTGAGTGACGTCCAGGTCGGCAGCAGCCTGGAAGGAGACTCCGATGAAGCTTGGCCGCCATCACCTCCCATCCAGCAACTTTCCATCGAAACCATCAATGATCAGCCGACCGCACTTGCCGTGGGTGCGGCGGGACGCGGTCACTGGAGCCTGAGTGGGGAACCCGATCCGAATTGCCATTCAGCGATCCAGTTTGAACTTGCCTGCCGTTCCCAAGAAGCCACCCAATTTCTCGGCAGCACTTATGAGTTAGCTGCTTCACTCTGTGTGGAACCGATTGACGGGGAAGTTGACCCGGTCGATCGCCAGAGCAACGATGATCCTGCGGCCCGCCAACAAATCACAATTCGACCGACCTTGGTCGACACCACTTGCCGCTGGCGGTATCGCATCCAGCCAACGTGAACTACCGGTTGGGACCGTGGCATTCGACCGCTCTTTGAACGGGCGAACCTAGCTGTCGTTGGCAGGCACCGGCCCGACACGGATCCGTCGATAAAACTGGCCCGTTGTTTAAACGGGCGACGGGATCACGCTTAGGCTCATGCGACCGCCAACTTTTGCAGGACATCAGCAACTTTGCCATCGTCAATGGCATCCGCGGCCAACTTGACGCCATCTGCAAGGCGGTTGGTCTTACCGACAAGCAATAGCGCTGCGGCGGTTCCAGCCAAGACAATGTCGCGGTGGGGCCCGGGCGTTCCCGCCAAAATCTGCCGAATGATAGTGGCACTCTCTTCTGGGTCGGCGGCAGCAAGTGCTTCTTGGCCGACTGGTGGCAGGCCGAAATCGGTTGGTGACCAGTCCGACGCATTTCTCCCACCACCGCTGACCTCAATCACATGGGTTAAGCCATCGAGTGAGACTTCGTCCTGACCATCACCTGCGTGAACCACAAAGCTACGGGTGGTCCCGAGCTTGGCCAGTGCGGCGGCCACTTTTTCCTGAGCGTCGGCTGTAGACGCGCCTAACAACTGGTGGGTAGCACCAGCCGGATTGCAGAGTGGACCGAGTAGGTTAAACAGAGTCTTGACTCCCAGCTTGCGTCGCACGCCGACCACGTGACGCATCGCGGGATGTAATTTCGGCGCGAAACAAAAACAGATTCCATCGCGATCCAGCCGCTCCGCAACCGCTTCGGCGTCGGATTCAATCTGCACACCCAATTTTTCGAGCACATCAGCCGATCCTGTCAGACTGGTCGCTTTGCGATTGCCGTGCTTGGCGACAGGAACTCCACAAGCGGCTGTGACCATCGCCACCGCTGTACTGATATTGAATGTTCCGCTGCCACTGCCTCCCGTGCCGCAGGTATCGAGCAACGTTTCATGGTGATGGGGGATCCTGGTCATGTGCATCCGCATGGCGGTCGCTGCTCCGACCAATTCATCGACCGCTTCGCCTTTTTCTCGAAGTGCCAACAGCAATTGGCCAACCTCTTCCTCGTCAGCTTCACCACGGAGCATTGCGTCAATGAGTTCGCTGGTTTGCTCAGCAGTCAAATCCTGGCCTGCCTTGGCCTGCTCGATTGCCTGGGGAAATGTTGAACAAGAACCTTGATTCGAGTTTTCAGCGGACATCGCGGGTGCCATTCTGGGTAAGTGGGATTGGGAAATATCGGGGTCGCCATTGTCGGCGAGTCAACTTAGAATCTTGGGCATGACCAGGAAGATTATCATCGATTGTGATCCGGGAATCGACGACGCCGTTGCCATTTGCATGGCACTTTTCGATCCGAGGCTGGATGTTCTAGCCATCACCGCCACGCCAGGGACGGTGAATGCGGACAGAGCAACCGCAAATGTGACCGCCATTGTCAACGAACTCGATCCCCCACGCTATCCGAGAATCGGAAAAGCAGCTCAATCGGAGCATCCAACGGTGTCCGACGACAGCGCATTGCTGCACGGAAGCGATGGATTGGGGGGATGCAACTTTGCGACTTCAGCTCGCCAGCACCTGCCTTCGAGTGAAAAAGTCATCTCTGAATTGCTGCACCAGTATCCAAACGAAGTGACGCTTGTTTGCCTCGGCCCCCTGACCAATCTTGCCAAGCTCTGCCGTCTCGACCCCACGTCTGTGGAGCTGATCGATTCGGTGATCATCAGTGGTGGATCGGTCGCCCATCCCGGGAACGCCACCACCGTGGCCGAACGAAACATGCATTTCGATCCCAACAGTGCACGCGACGTTTTTTCGTCGCCGACCACCAAATTGTTGGTCCCAATGGATGTAACCGAACAGGTACTCTTCGGCGTGGAGCTCTTAGAGCAAATCCCCGATCGTTTTACCCGCGTCGGCGGACTGCTACACAAGTTCATCCCTTTCGCGTTCCGAACCGCGCATCAGCGTCTCGGTCGAGAACTGATCCCGCTTTATGACCCGACGACACTCGTCTCCTTGTTGGAACCAGAGTTATTTACCTGGAAAGCGATGGCAGGTCGTGTCGAAACGCAGGGCGACCTCACGCGTGGAATGACCGTCTTCGATCAGCGACTCCGATCCGAGTGGCCCGAAAACATGGAAGTAGCGACCGACGTCGATGCCAAAGAAGCCAAGGCATCCATTATTCGAAGCATTCGCTACGCGGGCCAAAATACGTAAACGCGGTGACGATCATCGCTGCGTGAAGTCGCTGGCGGCGTAATCCGGCAACGCCTCTGCAAGGTCCATCACTTCTTTCAATCGTGGACCTTGCCCGTCGTGAATGACGCGTGCCACAAGTGCCACGACCAACTCGTTACGGCGGGTTTCGTCAGAGCGTCGTTTGAACAAATGCCCTAACACGGGCACCTTGTTAAGCATGGTACGATCGCTGTTGACTGAACTTCGTCCTCGCGGATCAAACCGCCGATCACAATTCCACCACCATCAGGCAACATAATTGTGGTCTGAACTTCGGTGGTTTCTTCTTCCGGACACCCGTTCTGCGTGATTTTCCCGCCAGACACTTTCGGAAAGACGTGCATCAAGACGTTGCCATCCTCAGTGATCACCGGGCGTCCTGCCATCACATCCCGTAGCGATCCTTTAGACAGCGACGGTGCGTATCAGCGAGTTCGGCTCTCGCGGACTGATTGGATTGAGCAGCAGCTTGAGCAATCCGCTCAAGAAGCGTCGCGTACGTCAAAATAGAGTCAATCCCCACGTCCCAGGCCGCAGCAACAAGACAGTGGTGCATTTGGCGGAAGTCTTGCTCCTGCTCGAAACCGGACGCCCGCTCGAGCCAATGCTCGGTCACTTGCCTGCGCCGTTGACGAACGTCGGGCCCGCCCAGGGAGCGGTAATAATCTGATTGAGCGACGCAATCTGGGAGTAGATGGTGAAGCCGTGAAACTGAAAACTTGGCAAATTCATTCGACTGCCAATGCGTCTCCAGTCGCGTCGATTGATCGGTAAACACCGAGCAATTCGCGCTGCTCCGATAGAAGTCGACCGCCCTCGTAGAATCCCGCCGCCGTTCACTCACATAACCACATAGATCCCAACCCCAAGCCAGGTCGGGCATGAGATTTGTAACACGGTGAGCGTGCGTATAGGCCTGATCCCAACCCTGAATCCCCTGCAGCTGAATCCCTTCCAGCTCCAAACACTCGCAAATGTCTTTTGGCATGCGTTCCAAATCAAACAGCCATTCCGTCAACATATTGGAATCCACTTTGCCACTCAGCGACCCAACAATCCGATCACGGTCTGGATGCGTCAACTGATCGACCGCCAATTCACACCGCACTGCCACCTCGGCCAACCCTAAACCCAACAATTCTTCCGCGAGAATCTGTCCGTCCAACTTGGCGGCGAGCAGATCGCGAGCCGCGTCGGGTAAATGCTCACAGGCCCAGTTCAGTAATCGGTCTTGCTGAAGCAAATGATGATTGGGCCGAGGGTTCTCGGCCGGCTCAGCATGGCGACGCGACGGGCCGGGCAACCGATCGATCACAGCATCCATGAGGATCGCCTCTGGCAAGCTCACACCCCAAGGGATCCAATCACCGCCACCATGGTACCACTGGACGATTTGATCGAATCGTCCTTCCTCACCCATCCGCATACAGAGCCAATCGCCCGCGTTATTACTAACCAAGGGCACGAGATCACAATTCATCAATCCGGGCCAAATAGATTCCGGCGCGGGGTCCAGCAGCTCCTCTGGTGAAATGGCATTACCGTATTCAGCAAGTCCCCTCTCACGCCAAATTTCACTGTCCCACCAGTCAGCTAAAGACTCGGGTAAAACGCACCTGAATCGATCAGCAATCTGACTAGACCAAGACCTCCGATTCGATTCAATTGATTCGGACAAGACAAGATAATGCGGGATCGGGACAAGAAATCAAATCACGCAGCGTCCTGTCGAACTCTGCCCGACGTGCGCCGCCAGTCACTAGGCTACCGCCAAGCAATCCGCCGTCACAGGGCAACCCCCCCAACAGTGCTGACAATTCGTGCCACGGTCGCTATGAATGCTCCTACACGCCGCTGTTGTCACCACTGCCAGTAAGCCGCCCCCATCGGGGCGTCATCTGCAAGATTTCCGAAAAAGTTTGCCCAACCGGCCCACCCCAGAATCAGCAACGATGCAGGGGAAGGCTCCCAAAAGTGATCAGCCATTTTTGCGTGAAAATCGGCCGTTCAGCAAACAAATCGGCCGTTCAGCAAACAATGTGGGAGAGACAGAAAATGGAGGACGGATTTTCTGCAAGTGTGACCGGCGAACCGAAGAGAAAAACGGCGAGAAAAGGAGCATCGCCCTTACAGGATCGATGCCCCGTGATTCTTCGCTTCCTGACGCGGGCGATGCGAAGTTGGGGTCACCAAACAGACTAGCTCCTGCAGATACAAACGAAATTGCTCAATCAGCCCACATCGCATGGAAGCAGAGGTCGCCATCAGTAAACACTCGACTTGCTCGATTCCATCGACAAGCTGACTGAGCTCGTAGTAGTAATCCGCAGCCTGCATCGGTTGATCTGTATCAAGAAAACATCTGGCGGCATTTCTCAATTGGCAGATTTTCTCGTCGCCGGTGACGTGTTCGGTCACTCGTCCATACCAGCGTCCCGCTTCTGCCTTCGCTCCTCGACGATCCGCATCCTCGGCAGCCTGGATTGCATAAACGACCGCTCGGCCAGGCTGTGAAGCCTCAAACAAATGCCCAGCGATGCGAGCCGAAATTCGTTCGGATTGTTCTTGACAGATCAGCAGCGCTGCCCAAATCGAGTGAGATTCTCGTTTTTCTTGCTGACTGAGAGTCTTGATTAGTTCGCCCGCGACTCGGTCGTGATAAACCGATATGCATTCGCCACCTGTGGCCTCATCAACCACCAATCTCTGGCGAACCAACTCAGTCACCGCCGCGTCAACAGCATCTCCCAATTTGGTCAGTTCGCCGAGCTGCTCAATCGACACCTTTCCACCTGCGGTCACGATCAACAGCAAGACCCGTTTAGCTTCCTGGCTCAATCGCTCGGCTCGCTGCTGCCACAATCGATGAAGTGATGAAAGATCTGCCATTTCGGACGTTTCACCAACGGCCATCGTGTGCAGCGCTCCATCAGGCCGAAACTCTTCTGCCAACTCTTCTAACCGATATAGGCTTCCACCAGTCAGATGCGTCAGGCGTCGCAACATGACACGTGAAAGCGAAACTCCCCAACGCTCAGCCGCGTTTTCTAAAAATTCAATCGAATCGGATTCAGTCAGTGGATTCAAGTGCAGGTAACACGATGCCGGGACACGTTGTGGATCCTGACGATCCCTTGAAAGCGTGATGATGCCTATCCCAACATCACATGCGGATGACTGCAGGTGATCCAACAAACGAAGGCTGTCTAAATCAGCCCACTGCGAGTCATCGACGACTAAAAACACTGGCCCCACACGCCGTAATTGTTCACTGAGCCGTGCAGCCGCCTCCAGTACATCCCAAGCTTGATTCACTTGGCCGGCGGGTGGCAAGCACATGGTCGGTTCTAGCACATTTTTCAGCACCGGAAACACATCTTGCAGCGTATTAACGCTCACAAGATCCATCTGAATGCGTTCACGATCTCCTCTTAAATAACGATGGGCAATTCCATCGCATAATTGGTCGAAAGCCTGCAGCGGCTGATCTTCTCGAACTTGACATCGCGCGACAAATACTTGACCCCAATGTTTAGATTCAATGTAACGAACGATCTCTTCGATAAATCGACTCTTCCCAATACCAGAGTCACCGGTCACATGAAGGCGACCCGTCTCGCCGGAAAACACTTTGTTAACCCACGCCAACGCTTGCTGGTTTTCCGCCTCACGACCCAGCGCCCGAGATTCAACCGACCAAGGAATCTGCTGTGTTGGTGGCAGTCCAAGCCGGGCCAGCCTCATCGCAGTGGGCCGCTCGGATGGATGTCCATCTAACATTTCACGACAGGTTTCACGAAGGATTTCCGGAACCGAATCAGGCAGATCTTCGATCGCCTCCACAATGCGATTCGCATCGTGAAGTGTGCTTTCCTCGCTGCGTTGCAAATCAACGTCCTTGCTGACCGATTGCTTTTCCAGCATCCGAAGTGTGTCCAGCAAAACAATCCCCAGGCTGAAAATATCTCCAGCTGGCAAATATTTCTGACTCCAAATCACCTCAGGCGCGATGTAGTGGGGAGTTCCAAGGAGAAAGCCCCGCGTCTCAATGGTGGCGTGGTCCATCTCATAGGCTTCCACCAACCCATAATCGATGACGCGACCACAACCGAGTCGGTCCACCATCAGATTCTCTGGCTTGATATCACGGTGCACCCAACCGCCTGCGTGCATGGCGGCTAGTCCTGCGGAATAGTCACGTATCAACTTCAACAGACGCTGGTACGCCTCGTCGCGCGGCAACTCAGTCAGTTCTTCGCGAACCACTTGCAACGTTGGGCCATCCACTTCCTCCATCGACAAGGCAACATACGCGCCAAGCTGATGAATTCGATCCACCCGCACAAGATTGGGATGATCAAAAGTCATCATCCGTCGAAAACCTAGCTTGTTTCTAAGCAAGTCGTCAGCTTGCTGGCCCCTGAGAAGTTTCAGTGCGCAGCGACGACTAGTTTGCATATCCCGAGCGCGAAAAACAAACCCGCTACTACCCAGCCCTAACAGGACTTCGAGCACGAAATCGCCCAATCGGTCGCCGACCTTCCAGGGAGGTGGCTGACGACTGCTGGATCCCCCTAGCGTCTCCTTATCGTTCTGCCATCGAAACGCTGTTTCCTCATTCGGATTGAGAAGTCTCTCGTCGTAGCTCATGTTGCCTGCTTTGCCCGCACGGGGTCACCCCGAAAGTTCGTCAGCTATCGAGATGACATTGTAACAGGTTCGGCTGAACCGCTGAAGATTGTTCAGGAAAATCCAGCAAAGTATCGGCGGCAACAGGGGGTGCAATGACCTCCCCAACAGCAGGGCCGTCACCTCAACGGAGACTTTTTTCTCGCACACTTAGGCTGTAACTTTCAACCACTGCAACTTTCAACCGCTCGCGTTAGCCGTGTATGCAAACCAACGTCGCCCACTGGCTAGGCAAACGCAAAATACAGGTAAATGGCGACAACCACCGTCGCCAGCGCGGCTCCCACCGGCACAGCCGGTTTCCATCGATCCATCGGGATGGGTGCCGGTGCCGCTTGTTCTTCCTGCTCCGCACTGAGCTCGCGCGGTGATGCAATCGACGCGAAGTACATCAGCCCGACCAAGACAGCAAAGACAAGCCCTAAGAAATGGAACTCGTGAAGCTGATCAACAAAACTGCCAAAGACAAAGTAGCCAAGAGCGATCGTTGCAAATCCTGCAAAGAGAGCAAGGTTGGCGGCCCATGCTGGAACGCGGCGATTGAGCATGCCCATCAACACGACGGAAAAAATGGGGATGAAGTACAGACCATTCATTTTTTGTAGATAGCCAAAAATACTATCTTGCCCAGCCAGCAACGGAGCAACGGTCATCGCGACAACAGCGATCGCCGTTCCGAACCACTGACCGCTCTTTACCACCGAATGTTCGTCCGCATTAGGTCGCAGGTAACGGCGAAAAATCCCCAAGCTGAATAGCGTTGCGGTCGCATTTAAAGCTGAATTGAACGAACTGAGAATCGCACCAACCATGACCGCCGCGAAGAAACCTGCGAACTGCTTGGGAAGAACTTTCCGAACCAAGATTCCATACGATCGGTCAGCTTTTCGTGATTGCACCTCCTCTGCAAGCCAAACCTCTGGTTCTTTGCCAGCGAGTCCCTGCTCACCCTGCTCGTCGATTAACTCCGCGAGGGCGTCTTCCGCACCACTGAGAAGGTTTGCTTCTGCGGTCGCTTCGAAAAGAGTTCCCTGTTGATCCAAGTAAAATGCCATCATCCCAGGCAACACCAAGATCATCGGCGCCAAAATTTTGAACATAGCCGCCAGCAACACACCTTTTTGACCCTCAGCCAACGATCGTGCGGCGAATGTCCGTTGAATGATCTGCTGATTGGTTGTCCAATAAAAAAGATTCAGTAGCGCTACGCCCGTAAACAGAGTTGGCCAGGGAACGGACGACGTGCTCTCACCAAGCGAATTGAACTTTTCGGGATTCGCGTCTCGCATTTCCCGCCACCCGCCCATGGCATCACCATCACCAACCAGTTGCAACCCCAGCCACATGATCATCAACCCACCAATCAGAAGACCAAAACCGTTGATCGTGTCACTGATGGCAACCGTCCGCAGTCCTCCGAAAATAGCGTAGATCGAGCCGATGATCCCGATCATCCAGACGACAATCCAAAGCAATACTTGATCACTTTCAATTCCGGTGATCCCTTGCAGATCCAAGATGCCACTCAACCCGCGGGCACCTGTGTAAAGAATGATTGGCAGCAGGATTGCAGCATAGGCGATGATAAAAATCGCATTGGTGATCGCCCGCGTCGTATCATCAAATCGCCCTGCCAAATACTCCGGAATGGTCGTAATCCCACGAGCCAGATAACGTGGCAAAAAGAAGATTGCCATCAACACGAGAGACAGACCTGCGATGACCTCCCAAGCCATCACCGCTAATCCATCGCGAAATGCTGCTCCATTGAGTCCAACCAGTTGCTCCGTAGAGAGGTTCGTCAGCAACAACGAACCAGCGATTACCCCGGCAGTTAACGACCGGCCCGCTAAGAAGTAACCATCCGTTGATGCATGCTCCTTACCTCGCACAATCCAGAACGTCAGGAGACCAACCAGCGCAGTAAAGAACACAAACGAAAGGAGAGTGAGCATAAGTCAGGTAACGAAAGAAAAAGGAATTTGGATTGTTGCAAACAGAAGCATCAGACTGCGAACCTGTGGTCAAAGCGAAATCCGCTTGCCACCTTCAATATCGCTTTGTCGGCAAGCATCGAGGACTCGCTGTGTTTTCATCGCTAGATCGGGGTACAACGGATCAAGCTGCTTGGAAAGATGAATCTCCCCTAATCGCCGAACCATATTGACCTCGGAAGAATTGGCTTCGCCTGAGGCATATTCAGCGACCGCTTTTCGGGTACTGCTGCGGCGAAAATTCCAGCGACAATTATCAATCTCAAGTGCATGCTGATGTGTCGACCAGCTTGCTTCAGCGTCATAAAACGGCAGCACAAAATCATCAACGGTCAAATAACCCTTGTCCCCAGACAGCAAGATCGTCTGCTGGTTCTCCGTCAAAAAGGAGCAATAGAAGGTGGCTGAAATGTCATTCGGAAACCGCAACTCAGCAGAGAACTCACCTGGCACCGAGCCTGCAGACTGATCACCCTGCAACGGTGTGATGGTTCGAGCGGATACCTCGGTCGGCATCTGAAGACCTGCCGCCCAAAGCGTCATCCGAATACAGTACCAACCAAGATCCCCCAGACAACCGTGCGGCTCGAGGACAGAATCTGTCCTGATATTTGACTGCTGGAAAGATTGGTCGCCGCTAAAAGAAAAATGAGTACAGATACGCCGAAGCTTCCCAATCGAATCGCCCGAGTCTAATTCTCGACGAATCTCAGCCAACCGCCGGCTGTGATCAAACATCACGCCATCCATGAACTGAACACCAGCTTGTTGGCAGGCATCTAAGATCTGCTGAACTTCTTGCTCGTTGACTGCGGCAGGTTTCTCGCACAGCAAATGCTTACCGGCTTTGGCAGCAGCGAGGCACCACTCTGTTCGAATCCCGGTCGGCAGCGGGATGTAGATGGCATCGACGTCATCCCGAGCAAGCAGCTCCTCATAAGACCCCACTGCCGCGACCGCCTCTGCCGGCGGGACCTCACGACTGCATTCATCCACGAATGCCTGAGCTCGCTCTTCTGTACGACTAGCGACGCAGGTAACACGCCCGTTTCCGCTAAGGTGAATGGCTTTCCAATTCTTGCGAGCAATCGCTGCGGTGCTAAGAAAACCCCATCGACAAGTCGACTCACTCATCCTGTTGACCTCATCATGCTGCTGGTAGGACGTTCAGTCCAAGAAAATCATGGCAACACAATAACAGAGATTCACGTCGTTGAGACCGGCGTGAAGCCAACGATCAATTCAAAAAGAGTTGAAGCGGCGTTGAAAACGATTTTGTTACTGAGGATCAAACATTGTCACGGCTCGAAGCGAAGTCCCAACCCGCAATTTCGCAGCGGGTGGGCGAATTCCAATCACCTCGACCAAGCTGACACGATCTCCCACCTTCATCATGTGCGTTTCCCCGTCAATTTGCAGCAGCAGAGAAGGCTGGTTGACGTGGGCAAAACCTAAAATCTGGGCAGTGATTTTGTCTACCGTCGGTGGCCGCACCACCCCGACATCTCGGGGCGCGGTGGCCCGGGAAACGAAAGCAAACGGATCGTCACGATTCAGTAGGGCGGGGAAAAAGCAACTTCCACGGTTTCGGCAACGGGGCGTTTGGTTCCAAATCATCCGGTTGGACCGTGGACGCCGTAACCGCTTCCTGCAGCTTGGCGATCGTCTCTGGCTCAATCCCACAGCCTAAACAGACAATGGCCGCGAATAGCGGGAATACCCTTTTTACCGATCTGAACATCGTCTGTTTTCCACTGCAAAACTCGAACCACTGATTACTGAAAAAACCCAGGTCCCAATCTCGGCAAGGGCCAATTAGGGTTCAGAATGATCGGATCGTTCGGATCATACGCCCTGAGATTGCAACGAACGGCCTTAGATTGATTCAATGGCATTCGATCGGTTGTTCAATTCACTCCCTAAACTACAACTAAAAGGTCGGAGTTGCAGACGAACAGCGTTTTGAAAAATGCACCAGCAGCAAATCGACGGTGCTGGAGTCTCTTCGCTGAATACATAATTCCAAAACTGGCTATGCCGGCGGACTGTCCTCCTCCGAAAACTATCCCCCGTTACTGAACGATCTTCACGAAACAAAATACTGCCTGATGAAAATCTGTTGCATCGGCGCCGGATATGTTGGCGGCCCCACGATGGCGATGATCGCTAAACAGTGCCCCGAGATTCCTGTTCACGTTGTCGACATGAATCAAGAGCGCATCGACGCTTGGAACTCAGACCGTCTGCCAATTTACGAGCCTGGTCTCGATGAGATTGTGCGTGAGGCTCGCGGCCGAAACTTGACCTTTAGCACTCAAGTCGACCAAGCGATCGCCGAAGCGGATATGATTTTCATTTCGGTCAATACACCAACCAAAACCTTTGGGATGGGTGCCGGGCGAGCTGCCAACTTGGAGTTTATCGAGAAGTGCGCCCGACAAATTGCTCGCAATGCCAAGGGGCACAAAATCGTCGTCGAAAAATCGACCCTTCCAGTGCGGACCGCTGAAGCAGTCAAACGAATCCTCAGCAGCGAATGCAGTGGAGCAACGTTTGACGTCCTCAGCAATCCGGAATTCTTGGCAGAAGGTACTGCGATCGAAGACTTGCTGAACCCAGACAGAGTTCTGATCGGTGGCGAATCAGAAGCAGCAATCAATGCATTATCCGATGTCTACGCGAATTGGATCGGACGTGAACGCATCCTGACGACCAATCTTTGGAGCAGCGAACTATCCAAATTAACGGCCAACGCATTTTTGGCTCAGCGGGTTTCATCCATCAATGCGATCTCGGCACTTTGTGAAGCGACCGGTGCAGATGTTGACGAAGTCGCTCGGGCCATTGGAACCGACTCAAGAATTGGACCAAAGTTCCTTAAGTCTTCTGTCGGTTTCGGTGGTAGCTGCTTCCAGAAAGACATCCTAAATCTCGTTTATCTATGCGAACACTTCGGGCTCGATCAAGTCGCAGCCTACTGGGAACAAGTGGTCACGATGAATGACCACCAGAAAACTCGCTTTAGTGAACGCATTGTGAAGACAATGTTCAACACAGTTTCAAACAAGAAACTCGCGATTTGGGGATTCGCTTTCAAAAAAGACACGAATGACACGCGTGAATCAGCCGCGATCTACATCTGCCGAGACCTCTTACGTGAACGGGCTCAGCTAACGATCTATGATCCAAAGGTTCCAGAAGCAACGATCCGCCGCGACCTGCTGGCCGCTTGCACGGATATGCATGGACACGTAAACGCAGATGACCAAGCATTGATCGAAAACAATGTGACAGTGGTCAATGATTGCTACGAGGCGTCGCGAGATGCCCATGCGATCGCAGTATTGACAGAGTGGGATGAATTCAAGGAAGTCGATTTCCAAAAAATTTACGCGTCGATGCACCGTCCATCTTTCCTGTTCGACGGGCGAAATCTGCTCGATCACCCAAAACTGCTGGAATGCGGTTTTGAAATCCATGCGATCGGGAAATCTCCGGAACAGCGGTCAAATAATTAAACTGAAACGGGACCTCGACGCTTGGACCGGCCGGCGAGTGGAAACCCATCCTTCACCGCTGCCGTCGTTGACGAAATGCGGCGAACCTGACAGGCTTGGCAAATGCCAATTCTCACCATCGAATCGACCTGTGATGAAACCGCAGCTGCCGTAATCGATGAAGACGGGCAGATGCTTGGGGATTGCGTGGCAACCCAAGAATCACTGCACGAGCAATTCCGAGGAGTCGTGCCAGAAGTCGCTGCAAGAGCTCATCTGGAACGTATTTTACCGGTTATCGACACAGCACTTCGCAAGGCAGGGATCAGGCCGCAATCCCTTTCTGCGATCGCGGTAGCCGACCGCCCAGGACTGGCCGGATCGTTGCTGGTGGGAGTAACTGCCGCGAAGGCTCTTTCGGTCGCTTGGCAAAAACCGCTGGTGGCGGTCAACCATCTTCATGCCCACCTCTACGCTTGCCAACTGGCTAGCGATATTGATGTTTACCCCTGCGTTGGATTGATTGTTAGTGGAGGGCACACCAGCCTTTACCACTGCGCAAGCCCGCTCGATTTACGGTATCTCGGCGGAACCATCGATGACGCTGCTGGCGAAGCATTCGATAAAGTTGCTGCCATGTTGCAACTTGGATTTCCCGGCGGACCAGCGGTATCCAGGTTAGCCAGACATGGAAACCGTACCGCCTATCAGTTTCCCCGGTCCATGATCCATGAAGATCACTTCAACTTCAGCTTCAGCGGACTCAAAACTGCTGTTCGTTACGCAATCGTTGGACCTGGACACCAAGACTTCTCAAAGTTGAATCTGTCCGATGACGAAAAAGCGAATCTGTGCGCTTCCTTTGAAGCAGCCGTCGTAGACATCCTGGTCGCCAAGTGTGTGCGTGCGATCCACGCGAATCAAAGCGACCGCCTGATTGTCGGTGGAGGTGTAGCCGCCAACGAATTCCTGCGTGAAGAATTAGAAAACGCTGCTGAGCAGCAAGATTTCGACTTGGTGATCGCTCCCCTTCACCTGTGTACCGATAACGCAGTGATGGGAGCCATCGCACTAGAAAAAATCAAAAGAAACGAGTTCGCCAAACTCGATCTCGACATTACTCCCGGGCTGCAAAGAGGCTTTTGAAAAGTTATGCCCGACCTGATTCTAATTCCCACACCACTGGAAACAAAGTTCGCGCGAGGTCCGCTCGAAAAGCACCTTCCCAACTGGACAATCCAAACGGTCGGATTTGGCTTAGTTACAGCTGCTGCGAACACGAGTCGATGGATTCATCAGTACCAACCCGAACGTGTGCTGCTGATCGGTATCGCGGGAAGCTATCACGAATTCAGCTGCCCCATTGCAACAGCAGCTCGATTTGATGAAGTCATCTGTGACGGGATTGGTGTCGGGACCGGAGAGCAATTTCGCAGCGCGGGACAAATGGGCTGGGATCAATGGCAAGCAGATTCCTCAGGATCAAGCATCGGCGACAAGATTGCCTTGCCTGAAGTGCACTTGGCAGACTTACCCGCCGCTGGTGGCCTACTGAGTGTTTGCGCCGCCTCAGAAAATATCGATCAGGCAGTTCAGCGACGAACGCGGTATCCAAATGCGGTTGCAGAAGACATGGAAGGTTTTGGGGTCGCTGTTGCCACCACGCTCGCGTCGGTGCAGCTGCAAATCGTGCGTGGCATCTCGAACCTGGTCGGGGATCGAACTCTCGAAAACTGGAAAATCGAGGAAGCACTCCAGGCCGCCTGCGACATCGCGATCCAACTTGCGAGACGTCCGTGGTGATTGACTCGCTATAAAACCTTACATTTTCTTCGTGACACGTTTCGCTTTTGTTTGCAAGCTTGTAATGACAGACCACCAGATTCATCTTGCCATATCCACTTGTCCGAATGATACGTTTGCCTTTAACGCCTTGATGCAGCAGAAGGTCGATTGGCGCGGAATTGATTTCAAGATTGATCTATTAGACATCCAGCAACTCAACCAAGGACTCTTTGCAGGCCGCTTCGATGTCGCCAAGACAAGCTTTCACGCCGCCTTATTACTCGCAGATCGCGTGATTGTTCTGCCTTCTGGATCTGCCTTGGGCTATGGCGTTGGCCCGCTACTACTGGCTGCTCAGCACAACACCGCACCGACCGACCAAGCTCAACTGACACTCTGCCCAGGCGAACACACCACCGCAACCTTGCTGTTCGCTCTGTTCCACCCCCAAACAACCCGCATCGAGCAATGCGTTTTTTCCGAAATCATGCCACGATTGAAAGCTACAACGGCTGACTTTGGGGTCTGTATCCACGAAGGGAGATTCACTTGGCAACAACAAGACCTATTTCGCGTGGAAGACTTGGGTGAGCGGTGGGAGGAAGTCACGAATACACCCTTACCACTGGGCGGGTTGGTAGCACGACAGGAACTCCCCACCGAAGTCATCTCGCGAATCCAACAAGTCATTCGTGAGTCACTGGAGTACAGCCTGGCCGACCCGAACAGTGCTCTCAAAACAATGCGTCAGTATGCACAAGAGATGGACGACAGCGTGTTGATGCAACACGTTGAGTTGTATGTGAATGAATGGACGCTCGATCTTGGTGAAACGGGCCGCGGGGCATTAAACAAGCTATCCCAACTTGCAAACAGTGTTGGAATCGGCTGCGAGCATACGCTGCAGGTTTTCTAGACTCGGCAGCCAGAATGGAACATCGATTCGAACGACCTGTGATGATTCGAACGAGCTGTGATTGACCATGAGGCTCTGTGGTCAAAGACACTTCCCCAGGTTTTTTGAGAGCTTTGGCCAGCCAGGACACCTTACCTGCCCCCCCAAAAAAAAACCGCAGGCTAATGCCTGCGGGGCTCGGTCAATCCGGTCCGTCGAGGAGGCCTACTCGCGCGGGCGAATCGCTCCAGTCAATCCACTGTAATCAACTCGGTCAGTGGTGTGCCAAAGTGGTTGTCCCAGCTCAACACGCCGCCGCAACACTTCGATCTTGTCGGCGCTGCCGGCAGGGGCATCGGTAGCGGTGAATTTCTCATCCCGCTGGGGGACAAAGTCTTCATCGTGACCGTACCGCAAGATGGCTTCAAAGACGTTCTTGCACTGGCTCATAAATCTAAAAATCCGGGGTAAATAAATCGATGGATACGCCGTGTCCGACAGCGTCCCTGAAATCTGTTTGGCGTGGAACTATCCCTCGTCCACTTTAAAAACAACGCTCTGATTATTAACGCGAGCTGTCAAGAGTCAAGAAAAATGTGGTCGCTCCAGCGGCTGCTTCGACCCTTGATGCGGGATCGAAGCCGTCCATCCACAAGAGCGTCAGGGATGCTGCATCCACGAAAAAACGGGCCTCAAGCGAGGCAAACAGATTCTTGGCGGCGTCAAGGGGGGAATCCGCCACACTGCCATCGACTCAAGGGGGAATCGGCCCCTTGACAAAGCCCCCCCACTATGATCGTTGCACGCCCCCTCGCTTTCCTAGTCGGGCAACCTTCTCGGCGAAAGTCGTTCTCTACGCTAGGTTGGGCGGACGATAAAAAGCCGAAATTTTTTTTTCCGACTCTGACATTTCACCACTCCCTGGACCACCGCAATGTGGATTCAACGATCCGTCCATCTGCCTGCTGCCCGCCGAGGCTTTCACCTAGTCACCCACGATATCCTGGATGCGATTCCCGAACTGGGGTCGGTCCAAGTGGGACTGGTCAACCTTTTCATCCAACACACCAGTGCTTCTCTGACGATTAACGAGAACGCGGACCCCGATGTACGGATCGACTTTGAAACGGCCATGAATCATGCCGTGCCTGAATCGCTGCCTTACGTCCATACTTTGGAGGGTCCGGATGACATGCCGGCCCACGTGAAAGCCTCGATGATGGGAGCCAGCCTGACGATTCCCGTATCAGATGGGCGGCTTCAGCTCGGAACCTGGCAGGGAATCTACCTTTGCGAACACCGCAATCATGGCGGTAGCCGCAAGGTCGTCATCACCGTTCAAGGTGAGTCTCGCGGGGGCGAAGAGTGATCCTGTCGACGGGACACCGATGGCAAGTTTTGCAATTGTCCCCCGCTGCCTGCGGAATGTGACACGCCACACAAGCCTGCTTCGAAAGCGACAGAAAGCCGCGGTGATTCACCCCAGCACCATACGATTCAAGGCCTGAAGAATCTTCACCCCAAGAATGGAACCCAGGTGACGACTCCCGTACCAGCGAAGGGCTCCCAGACGGCAACCCGGCTGCTGGGAGAGCGTGGCAGTGGCGACAATCCGACAGCTCGGCAACGTTCAAATGAGCCCGATGCGAAAACTTGGTCAATTGATCCCGACGGCCAACCTGCTGTCGCCTCCGCGACTTAGGGACTCCGAACACCGCGTCTAGGTGACATCCAAAGCAAGCCTGAACCGCCGGCGTCTGCATCCATTGAGATCTCGTTCGATCCGCAGCCGGCATTTGAGCGATCAATTCGATGGCTGACGTCAGAACCGGAGCCCCTCACCCACCACCACGCTAGCGAACCGCAGTTCGTAACTCATCCAAGTACCAACCGCCTGCCGGCATCAATTGTTCGGCATCAAAATGGTACTTGCCTTTGGAAGTCACTTCCGCCGGTTCTGCCAAGGAGGAACCCCGCGACAAAGGATCACCCAGCAACTCATCACCCAGCAACTCATCACCCAGCAACTCATCACCCAGCAACTCATCACCCAGC
>JARGNK010000012.1:51757-79828 GCA_029213145.1 Rubripirellula sp.
ATCACCCAGCAACTCATCACCCAGCAACTCATCACCCAGCAACTCATCACCCAGCAACTCATCACCCAGTGCTGAGCCTCCCTCTTGATCTGAGATGGCTTCGGTTGATTCGAGTCCACGAACAGGGGTATCGGCTGATTCTTCAAACCATCTTCGCGTCGCTTCTTGAATCAACTGGGGGGAAATACTTCGCGTCAAGGATAGCACTGTGCTTCGCTTCAGCCCAACCTTCGATGCGTGATCTAACCAGACGAGTTGACCGCGTATCCCAATTTCTTCGAGCAGCCTGCGGTGAGCCTCGGCCACCCTCTCGGCGGCGGCTACCAGCCTGCGATCCTCAGGATCAATGCGACCATAGTCTCGGTCCGGAATCGCCTCGAAAGTTGCCCCTACCGAATCCTCTGAACGCAACAACAGGTCGGCAAGTGGTGTAACTTTTCGATCGTAAAACCGAGTGGCCGTGACTGGCCATGCCGTCACACGTTCTGCGGAGGCTGAGGTCAACGAAGGCAAGGCAAGTAAGTCGAACCCTTCGCTTGCTTGTGCAGCGAGAGAAGACTCGTGACAGCGAGCGCAAGCAGCATCAAATACGATGGCTCGGGACAACTCGCCATCCCTGCCGCGTGGATGGCAGTCCACGCAGCGAAATTGCTCCGCCGCGGCCTGCTGGCTTTAGGATGGATAGTGTTTGTTGGCATGCGATGCGTGATCGAAAGCGATTTCACCGCCTCGCCCATATGGCCAATCTCCCCATTGAGGATGGGAACTGGCGAATCGACCAAATCTCTGGCTATGACAAGTTTGGCACTGGGCATCCGACATGGTTAACAAATCAGCGTCAGCCCCATGATGCTCTTGGTGGCAGACGCCGCAGGCGAGATTTTCCTGATCAAGAGCAGGGTTAGGCAACCACTCGTTCAACAAATCACTCATTGATCCGTCAGAGGTCCCTGGACGATTCAAGGAAGCTAACTGAATCTCCTCCCGAGTTCGCGGCGGCAGATTGTGCGTCAAGCGAGCCGTTGATCGATCCATCGTGCGATGATGACAATCCAGATACCGATCACTCTACGTCACAGGTGGGTGCTCCTGCTGACTCGACCAGATCCAAGCCCAGGTGGATTCCGTTGATTGAGGGTGGCTGGCACCGCAACGCTGCGAAGTCAAAGTTCGTCCCAGTACCTACGAGTGCGCCGCGGACAAGTTCCCAGGCTTGAGGATCTCTGCCTGCCGCTGACTGAAAGCCGCCAGAAAGACCACAAGCACTGCCATGCCGCACGCAATCATGGAGACCTGCTTTCGCCGACCACACTAGGTTCGTTCGGGGTAACGCGAATCGGCAAGCGGACATCGACTTTTGGCATCCGGACCGCGTGAGCAAGGCGAGTCACCCTTGGTGCCACAGGCCTAAAGATCACCCGGCCGGTCATTTGGTGGCGACTGCTGCAGCGCGATCTCATCCCGTCTCATGAATCCCCCTCCACGCTCAGCTTGTGCATCGCCACGCAATGACACCGTGCACAATGCCGCCGACTAACAATGCAATCGACAAAGTGCTGTGCAAAACCAACCACAAACGCAAGCGCAATTGCAACGCGTACTGGTAGTCCAGATCATCGCGTCGCCGCACCAGTGCCGCGAAACGGCCTGCCGTATCGCGGCCTTCATGCTCCAGATAGCGATCCAATTCTCGCAAACCGTTTAACAAGCGTCGCCGACGAACTCCCGACGGGACCAAAACATAAGCGAGGGAAGGGGAGGAGCCAAAAAAAGGATTCAGGAAGTCCTGGTAAAACCGCCCCAACACGGAATGAGCGGACGGTTCCTGCAATTCATCAAGCAAACAACGCGCAGTCTCGGCAATCTGCCCGCGGTGCCAACCAACGCGGTCCAAGCGGTGCTGGCCCTCCACGGCAGTCAAGCGTTTCGGCAGCTGACGACTGGCATAGAGACCGTAAAATCCGCTTAAGGTCACGGCAATGAATGCCAACGATAAACCACCCTCCAACCAGCCACTGCCCAGCACTACCGGAACGTGAATCAGATAAACACCAGCGGTAAAAAAGCCTAGGTAAAGATGAACCTGCGTCCAAACGCTGACCGAGCCGAGCGGCAGCACCGGCAATCGACGACGTACTCCTAGTAGGATCAGCAAAATAATCCCAGCGAGCACCGTACAACCGGTTAAAAAAGCGGCATCATCGAGTCGGCTCTCTTCAATCCAAACCCAAAAAACAAAGAACGCGAACAGCAGCAGCGTAAACGTGCTGGCCAGCCATCGACGGTGACGGAATGAGGGAGCAAACATGGTCATCAACTACGTTGATCAAGCCACATCCGCAGCGGCTCGGACTCGGAGAGGTCAATTCTTACTAACGCATCGTGGGGACAAGCCGATGCACAGGCCGGTCCACTCGGTTGACGGCTGCAAAGATCGCATTTTGTGGCTTTAGCAATCGGCTTATCGGTTTGGACATCACGATATCCGCGGCCCTGAGAATCGAACACTTCGGACATACGAATATTTTCGTAAGGGCAAGAAGCCGCACACGTCCCGCAACCAACACAAATCGGCTCGTATATTTCAACGACCCCAGTCTCCTCATCGCGAGCGATCGCGCCGGTGGGACAACCGATCATGCACACCGGATCAGTGCATTGCATGCAAGCCTGCACAAATTGCAGTCGCTCATGCGTGACACCTTGCCGAACAAATCGCGGATTGCCGTCATGAACGGCAGCGCAAGCTTTGACGCAATCATCGCATCGCGTGCAACGATGCAAATCAATCACCATCGCTTGACGACCATTATTGAGTCGATTCTGAACGATGAACTCCAACAAGCCTGTCGGCTGGAACTGTTGCCCCGTCGAACTGGGCAGATCTTTCCAATCGCCAGCACGGGACCCTTCTCGTCTGCGCCGACGACGATCACCTGAACTCGATCGATCGGAACCAGACTGAATCATCAAATCGGCAGCAGCAGCAGGCAATTCGGAGCGTCGCACATGCGGCAGGATTTCCGCCGCAAACACTTCCGCGGGAATGAATAATGCATCCAAGAAACCGACCGCACGAAGCGACTGCTTGAGCACCCGCGGGGGATCCACGTTCACAGAAAGCGCATTGCAAGACAATTCCTCTAACCCGAACACATGACCTTTACCAAGGTATGCAGTGGTTCGGTGGGAGGCACCGTATTGTTGCGACAATCTCGCAAAACCACTCCGCACGATGATTAAATCGGTGGGAACGCGTCCCTCCGAAGCGACAACTGGTTCCGATTCAATTTGTTGCTCAACCGGCAATACTCGGGTTCGCCGATATCCAGCATTCCACTCCATCCGTCCGAAAGAACGCAATTGGGTCGCTTCCACGACGCGTGCCAAGCTTGATTCCGGCAAGTGTCTGAGCAACGGAATCTCTCGTAGATGCACCGGCAACCAATGTTTTCGATAATGTGCTTCCTGGTTGTCAGCAAAGCCTTTATCTCGTCTGAGAATCCGCAATCCTTGCCAACGGATCTCCAACAGGGTCGCTTCGGTTTCTGCGATCACCGTTGCGGTTCGTGGCGACCGATACATCGCCGCGACTTCACCAAACAACTCTCCCGGACCTAAGCCAACCGTTTCATTTTCGCGCAATACGACCTCTGAGTCCTGCAGAAAAACCGCAGGTCGGTCATCGACTTGCCTCACCCCCCCCGACTTCCGAACTGAATCGAGGTTGGTTGTCACATCCTCCGGTTCCCGCACTTCGCGAAACGGCGAGCGGCGAAAGAATCTCAGCAGCGTCTCCCCCCATGTATGGCGTTTTGCCTTGGTTCGCCCTAATTGATCGGGATGCAGCGAACCAACCAGAACACGAACACTGCCGGCAATGACCAGAAAGGCACTGTTCCCATAATCGCCCTCGCGAACAACGATCTCACCCGGTTCACATCGTTGGATTCGACAATCATTTCGCAGAATCCCATCCAATGGCATCGTACGCGGAAACGACTTGGGATCGATGCTCGCAAACGGCTGCCTGGAGCGCAGCCAGCGAACGTCGGCGTCGGTCATTGACGCGTCCATCGGCTCGCTCCATCGCTCTGGACGGCGGACGGCGATTGCTTCGTGGTTATCCATCAAAATGGTGGTTAGTCCTCTAGCGACACCGCCGTCAAGATGGGCTTGGCCAGCTGTTCCCACCGGAGGCTTGTGAAACTCGCTAGGGCACCGCTGGTGAACGGGTTGGATATCTGCAACCATTGGGGATTGGAATTCGGCTCGCGTCGATTTCCCCCCAAACTGGAGCTGTTTGACGTCTGCCACCTGGCACTCCGCGTTATCGCTTCGCCCGTCGCAGAGGATGCGGACAGGCCACAGACAGTGAGGCAAAAACCGGCAACTCCAGCCCTCCGTTTGGGCGGAAAGGTGTCCTTCCATCCAATGCCGCTGTTCCATTTTTTCCGTCCGCACGCCGCGAGAATGATGCTGTGATTTCACCCTCCACGAGCGACCCTATCGGAAGCGACCTCGATCCGAATAAGCCTCGCATTGGCATCTTGACCTCCGGTGGCGATTGCCCAGGACTCAATGCGGTAATCCGCGCGGTTGCCAAAACAGGTTTCTGGATGGGCTACGAAATCTTAGGTTTCTTGAAGGGATTCGAAGGCCTGATCGATCCGATTCAATATGCGATCCTGGATCCCGTCAACACATCAGACATCCTGTCACAGGGCGGCACCATCCTGGGCTCTACCAACAAAGGCCGATTCGGCGGTCGGGCCGGGGCATCCGGACGAGCCGAGATACCATCAGAAATTATCGATCAAGTACGACATACCTTCGAAAAGCTGTCGCTCGAAGGATTGATTGTGGTCGGTGGTGACGGTTCGCTCACTACCGCTCAACAGTTTCACGAAGCGGGATTACCGGTCGTCGGCGTACCAAAAACGATTGACAACGATCTATCCTGCACGGCCTACACGTTCGGCTTCAACAGCGCGGTGCTTTGCTGCTCCGATGCCTTGGACCGATTACACACGACCGCCGCAAGCCACAGTCGAGTCATGGTCCTCGAAGTGATGGGACGTCACACTGGATGGATCGCGTTGCATGGCGGTATCGCCGGTGGTGGTGACGTGATCCTCATCCCTGAAATCCCCTGGTCATACGAAAACGTTGTCGCAAAAATCGAGGAGCGAAAGCGACTCGGCAGAGACTTCACGCTGATCGTGGTGGCGGAAGGTGCCCAGCTCCCCGACGGATCCCTTGTCAGCCAGGCTTCTGATAATCTGCAGGTCAAGTTAGGCGGTATCGGCCACGTGTTGACCGCTGAACTGGAACAGAGGATCGACCAGGACGTAAGATGTGTCGTCCTCGGGCACCTGCAACGTGGTGGAGGACCGACGACGTTCGACCGGGTGTTGTCCAGCCAGTACGGTGCTCACGCCATGCGGTTAATCGTTCAGAAAAAATTCGGTGACATGGTATGTCACGACCCTCCGCACATTCTCAGCGTTCCGATCTCCGAGGCGGTCGGTGCTCTGAGAACGGTTGACCCACATGGCTCCGCTGTCATCACCGCACGTGCCATGGGGATTTGTCTCGGTGACACACCTGGATTCGTGAACCCTTTTTAGGCTCGACCGCCGGAATAGCGAGTCGATCCACCACCCAAATCCGTTCCGGCAAAGCCAACTGCACACCGACATGAGAGCCGAAGGTATCCTCAAATCAAAGCCGCGTTTGCCCAGTGACAGCCGATATCAGCTCGGCGGGATGTTATTTCTCGTATCGTTGTTGATCTTTTTTATCAGCAGCATTTTGCTGTACGTGATTTATGCATGGTCGCGGAAAGATGATCCGCAGTCCCAGGCAAGCCTGCCGGCGTCCTTCTTGATCAGCACTGCCTGTTTGATGATCATCAGTATTTTGGTCCACATTGCGACGCGTTCAATTCGTCGGGATCGACACCTTGCTACCTTTTTGTTGCTTTCCATCAGCGGTTTATCTGCCACGCTGTTCATGGGAATTCAGTACTTCGCGATGATCGACATGCTAAGTGGCCCCGGACTCCGCGGAGGGACAGGGCGGGGTGTAGCGGGAATGGTAGCGGTTCTCGCACTGCTTCACGCGCTGCACGTTGCGGGCGGAGTCATCGCGTTGGGAATTGTTTCGGTCCGATCACTACGTGGTCGCTATGATCACGAACGACACTGGCCGGTTGATTTCGCCGCTCAGTATTGGCATTTTCTCGATCTCGTCTGGGTATCGATGCTCGTCGCTTTCTGGTTGACGACCGGCGGCTTCGATCTCTCTGGGATCCTCTGATTTCTCCCCGGAACCGTGCAGAGAGATTCGCACTTCGGAAACTTATCGCCAACCGTCACTGCACTCGCGTGTCACTGCCGTCTCAATTCAATGGAATGAACATCAATCGCCTGGGCACCCTGAAAATCACTTGCAGTCATTCGCAGTACGGCGGGGCCACCCTCCATCGTCAGCTTGCCCAACGAGAGCACTGCAAAGTCTTTCACGAAGTAATGCGATTTCTCCACTCGTTCCTTGGACTTGTCATAGAGAGGCGGGTCAAAAGCTTCGATCACCTTGGCTGAAGTAGTGGAACGCCCTGCGGTGGTTTCCCAAGTCAGATTCACGCTGATCCCCACGTTCGGCTTCGCGCAAGTGTAGTAAACCAGTGCCTCGTAGGTTCCCGATTGCAAAACATCCACATCCCAGGTGATTGAATCTTGCTCGCTGGTCCAATGTTCAAAGAATGAATTATTGGGTGCCTTAGAACTACGGCGGATGGTACCGTGCTCCACACCGTCTCGAGCCGGCAGCTTCGTGGATTTGGCAAAACCAAGATGAAACGGCCGATCGGCTGACTTCTTAAACTCCGCCTGCATCGCGATCAGATACTTTGCAGCCGCACGCATGAGGTCTTGAGTCACCTGGGGATGCTCGGAGGAAACATCCTTGGTTTGACCAACATCAACCGAGATATCAAACAGCTTCCCACTCGCATCGAGTCGAAATCGCGGGGACCGGACACTCACTTGATCCCGTCGAATGGAGAACAGATTTCTTGCTGGCCAATCGCTTTCTGTCTGCATCAACAATGGTTTTAGCGACCGGCCATCAATCGGCTTACCGGTCGTTGATTGGATACCCGTTAACGCCGTCAACGTCGGTAGCAGATCGATTGCACTCGCGATCTGCTTGATCCGATGTCCAGCTTCAATACGTCCGGGCCACCGAATGAATAAGGGAGAGCGTAAACCACCTTCATCCAACGACCCTTTACGGCCTTTCATTCCACCATTCCAGCGGTAGGAATTCGGCCCATTGTCGCAAAAGAAAACAACGACCGTATTCTCGGCGAGCTTCAGGTCGTCCAACGTCCCGAGCAACCGCCCCACATTCCAGTCGATGTTTTCAACCATCGCGAGTGCAGCCCGCGTCATCATGATATCTTCCCTCGCAGGATCACGATAACGCATATCGATTTCAGCTCCCTCAAACTTCTGATAGAAACGATCCGACACCATCATTGGTGAGTGAGGGGTGTTCAACGGCAGGTAGCAGAAAAAAGGCTGCTCACGGTTGGCCCGAATGAAATCAATCGCATGGTTGGTAAAATCATCGACCACAAACCCCTTACCACGCACCTGCTTGCCGTTGTGATCCAAAGGTGGGCTGAAATAATGCCCCCAATGCCCAGAGGTGAACCCGTAGTACTCGTCGAAGCCCTGATAATTGGGATGCAACGGCGGTTGCGTTCCGTTATGCCATTTTCCAAAAGCGCCGGTGGCATATCCCGCCTTTTGAAATAGCGTCGCGACCGTGGTTTCATCCGAGTTCAGTCGTCCCTCACCACGACTGACTCCACTGACACCAGTTTTTGGGTAATACCGTCCAGTCAAGAACTCCGCGCGTGTCGGCGCGCAAACTTGACAGACATAGAAAGATTCGAAGGAGGCTCCATCCCGCAATAAAGAATCAAGATTCGGTGTTTGCAAATTCGAGTTGCCATGGGCACTCAGATCACCCCAACCCTGGTCGTCCGTCAAAATCACCACCACGTTGGGACGCTGATCTAAATTAGTCGCAAACGATCGTTTGGTCGGCAGGAATGCAACCATCAGAACAGTCAGCAAAATGAATGTTGAACGAGATTGCAGCAGCTTCATTGACATCATTCGTCCTGATCATTCATGTCTGAAATAAAAGCCGATTATGGCATCCCCACAAAGTTTTCGCACGGTTCGCCGTTATCGTACAACTCGCCCCGACCCCAAACCTGACGCCAACGCGTCGACTTCGGCCCGGCTTGAGTAATTAAGATCGCCTTTGATGGAGTGAGCCAAGCAGGAAGCAGCGACAGCAAAACTCAAGGCATCCTCCAAGCTCGGGTAATCGTCAGAAAGCATGGCAAAGATCAATCCTGCTGCGAATGAATCGCCACCGCCAACACGATCGACGATGTTGCGAATTTCGTACGGCGAATAATCTCCATCGACCGTAGGCGCGAAGATTGCTCGCTTTTCACGGACATCCCACAACATGGCCCCCCAATTGTTGTGGGACGCGGAAAGACTTTGCCTCAGTGTTGTCGCCACAATCGATAGGTTCGGAAACTGCTCGACAACTTCCTTTGCAACCTGTGGATAACTCTGCACATCCAGTGTGCCGCTGTGGACGTCTGTTTGCGGTGACCGAATCCCCAACACATCGCCACAATCTTCCTCATTCGCAATCAACACATCAACACTCGGCAGGACCTCGCTCATCACCCGCCGAGCCAATTGCTTGGGCTCGGTCGCGGGATCCCACTTCCACAGCTTGGCACGAAAATTCAAATCACACGAAACTGTTAATCCAGCCTGCTTTGCCGCCCTCACTGATTCAATAGTGGCCTGAGCAGCCGATTCAGAAATGGCAGGCGTGATTCCAGTAACATGAAACCAGTTCGCGTCGGAAAACAAGGATGGCCAATTAAAGACTTCTGGCGACGCCAAACTGATCGCTGAATGGTCACGATCGTACAACACACGACTAGGGCGTTGATTAGCCCCTGTCTCGAGAAAGTAGAGGCCCAGTCGTCCCAAGTCCGTCCGAGCAATCTCGGTAACGACTCCCGCTGCGGCGAGCGAAGCAACACATGCGTCAGCCAATTCATTTTTCGGCAACGCCGTCACAAACGTTGCCTCCATTCCCAACATCGCCAGCGAACCTGCAACATTCGCCTCCGCTCCGGCAAACGTAACTTCCAAATTGCCCGGCATACTTTGCCGTAGTCGCAAGCAACCGGGCGGCGTCAACCGCCCCATGATTTCTCCAAAGGTGACAACTGATTTCATTTCTGTTCTCTCAATTCCTTCACGATTCTTCGGGCATCGGTTGCATGATCAATCACCTCGGACCAGTTTTCCTCTTGAATCAATTTTTGTGTGGCGATCCAAGACCCACCGACAGCGGGCACAGCGGCATCATACAAATATCCCTTCATGTTCTGCAGGTTGATGCCGCCAAGCGGAATGAACCGCAATCCCAGATGAGCATAGGGAGCGTACATCGATCGTAGATACTTGGTTCCACCACTCGGCTCGGCAGGAAAGAACTTGAGTTCACGGCACCCAAGCTCAATTGCCGCCTCGATATCGGTGGGTGTGGTGATTCCAGGTGCAAATGGCAAACCGACTTCGATCGCCCGCGAGACCACTTTGGTGTTTAAGCCTGGCGCGACCCCAAAAGCCGCCCCCGCCTCCGCCACGGACTCTACCTGATCGGGACGCAAAATCGTGCCAACCCCAGCTAACATCTCCGGCACTTCCTGGCGAACTAACCTCAGTGCTTCAATCGCTGCGGGCGTTCGCAGTGTCAATTCGATGACGTCCAATCCGCAGGCAAGCAAGGCGCGACAAAGCGGAACGATCCGATCTGGTTCATCAATCACCAGGACCGCAATCACTCCCGCATTCTCAATCCGCTGCAAAGTCTGTTCAGGAAAAAGTGAAGGCATCATTTCAGTCATTTACAAACACCAAATCTCCATGGTCATCAAATACAAGTGGTCTTGGTTCGCTCAACGCTTCTAAATCGGATCGTCCCTGCATTTGATCCCAAAACCCACGACTGCATTCAACCTCGTCAACGTGCAACGTATCGCGGATCCACAACCACCGCAGGTTATTTTTTTCATCATCCGCGGCCTGCGCAAGCACTGCTTCGAGCACATCACGATCGCAGGGAAACGTCAAGGGTATGGCGCCCGCACTTGGGTGGGCGCTCGTCAGGCAATTGATTCGTGTTGTCTCTTGATTCAACGCATCGACAACCTGTTGATGGCAATAGTCGGCAATTCCAATCCCGCAGCCATTCCCATTTGTTTTCTCGGTCAACGAACGGATATAAACCTGATGAATCTTGGGATACTCATTCGGGGCTGCCTGCTTATCATTGACTTTGCGGCCGATCAAATTTGTGTCCATCCCAGTGCCGCTGATTTCTTTGCCAATCTGATCGACGATCAATAGGTCAGCCATCTCGAAGGGGAGCTTCGGCATTCTCGCCTTTGCCAGTTCCAGCAGTTCAGGCTCGCGATTCAACAAATCCTCGGCCGCGACCGCCTCGATCAAAGAGGTTTGTTCGAACGCATCCTCTACAATCGCCAATCCCAGCGTCACTGGCATCTTATTGCAGATCATGGTCGCGATCTCGGGTGCAAGTTCGTTCAGCGAGTAATCGAAGCGGCGAAAGATCTGGTGGTACAGCAACGCCCCGTGATGCTTGCCCAAACCGATCATCAGCATTTTGATCAAACCGCTTTCGTAGCGTCCAGCCAGCCGTGTATGAGGCTTCACCCGATTGACAACAACGATGTGATCTAGCTCGCTAGCGGCCTGACTAAAATGGACGTTCACACCATGCTTGGTAACACCTACCGAGACGGTTTCCATCGCAGGCTCGATCGAACACCCCATGGCTTCGGGAGTCACTCCATACCGCGCCAAAACATTGACTTGTCCTTCCGGTGTCGCTCCCCCATGGCTGCCCATAGCAGGGATGATCACTGGCTCGCCACCAATCGCGGCAACGTATTGAACCACCTCCCTCACGATCCGAGAAAGATTGGTGATCCCGCGACTACCAACCGAAATCCCGACCCGTTGCCCAGGTTTCACTCGCTGAGACAACACCGAACTGGCTAACGCTTCGGCAACCGCAGCCTCAATGTCGCCGATCGCTTGCGAAGCAAATCGCTGACGCACACGAAAGAAGTCTGGAAGTGGCATGAGGGCGGTCAGTTATCAGAAAAGAGGGATCACGTTGCGACATTGACAGCTTGATTCGCAAACTCGATTACTCGCGACTGTCGACTAACTGTAATGGATTCAGCTGTAGCTGTGGACGTGCAGTCCGGATTCGTTCAAGGCCAGCCGCAGTCACCGCAGTCCGCTGCAAATCGACCGTTTCCAGATCCCGCATTTTGAGGATGCCATCGATGCAGGCATCGGTCACTTGCGTACCAGTCAGATACAAGGTGGCGATCCCCATTTGGTTTTCGACCGCTGCAATCACCGAGTCATCGATCTTGGTCCAACTGAGATCAAGTTCGGTCAATCGCTTCGTTTGACGCAACCACGGCGTCAGCCCAGAGTCAACCTTTGTCGCCTCCAGCCGCAACTGCTCGACCGAAGAGGGATCGGGCACGAGTCTTGAAACATCCGCGTTCTCAAGCGGAATTCGGGTTAGATCAAGCCAACGAAGCAGACCGGAGGGTGGCAACTGTGAAATCGTTTCTGGGTGCAAGGGGCACTCCGCTAGCACCAATTGCTGCAGTGGTCGACGAATTGGGTTCGATCGGATTCGATCGTCGTCAACCCGAAGAAACTCAGTCAGTGCCACCTCCGAATCTTTCAGAACCGCCTCATCATCAAGATCAAATCGTGGTGCCAACCCAATTCGATAACGACGCGCTAATTGAGCATAGATCCAGGCACGCTGATCGTCATTGCCACTATCCATCAAACGATGCGTTTGAGCGATCGCGTGCGCATACCATCGGGCAATATCACTTCGTTCTTGTGCAGCTTGGCGGCCATCGCGAATCAAATCGCTCATCGGCATCACATCACCGAGGGAAAGACGACGATACCTCGCGAACTGAAGTCGTGAACAATCCCAACCGCCAACCGATGCACTGCGTTCGGCCAGTTGAACAGATTCGAAGTATCCGGCAATTCCTTCGATCAACCAAAACCCCTCAGCCTCAGCGGGAAAGCTACGCCCCAAGCCTGACCGAGTCGCTTCACGAAATAATTGATGTACCAACTCATGTCGGCGTGTTGCCGCATCATCCACATCGGCGGAGTACAGAAAAATGGTTTGCTTGTCGTTCGCGTAAAATCCGGTCGACCGCTCGACCCCAGGATAGTCGGGCGATAATGCCTGCTGATATTCCTCGGCGTCACGAAACAACACCACTCGCATCTTGCGTTGGATCGTGATCCGAGAGGAGCTTTGTTGCAGGAAATCCTCAATCGGCTGGCCTGGATCTAAATTCGCCAAAGCGGCTCGAACCTGCGGCGCCCCTTCCCAAAGCGGAAAGAACAATTGGGTCCAGATCCAATAGCATCGCTCCAAATCCTCCACGACCCGCCGACTCGGTTCCTCCCCGGCGCGACTGTAAACGACAAAGTGGGGTGTATCGATTTGTGCATAGCTGCCCGCCGCCCATCTCAAAAAACGCGGTGATGAGCGCCCCCGCCGAGCAGACCACGTGAACGATTCCTGCAAAGGCAGACCCAAAAAGCGACGGATCGCTCGATTGGCAGGATTCGTCGAATGATTTTTCCAAAGTCGCACGTACGCTCGCCATCCTTCGTCAGCATGCTGCCCCATCGCCTGATCGGCGTAGCGGGCAGAGGCGAACTCTGATTCCCCAATTCCTGTTTCCCCAATTGCTGGTGTCTCACTTGAGGAGACTCCCTCCGCAGACAGCGGAATCAGCAGCGTGGTTCGATCCGCCGTTGCAGCAAAGGACGCTGTGACCATTGCGCACATGACCATTGCGGATGTAGCCATCGCTCGACAAAGCGAAACCGATCGGTTGATCATCTGCAGCACTGACGAAATCTCACTAGACTAAATGGACTAAACTCTAGGCGGTTGGGCCCTCAAATGGCGATTAGTCGATACCCGTCCCAGCCTAACTGACCTGCAAACTGACGCGTCTGCGGTGTCGGCAAGTTCGAGAGATTCCGAACCGCCGGCGGTTTCTCGACAATCACTCCCCTTCAATTTACCACCCATCCTGAATCCTTCTGATGCTTTCTCTTCGAATTTTAAAAACTGCTGCATTGTTTTTGTTTCTGCTGAATGCCAGCTTGATCGCCGCCGAGCGTAATGTCATTTTCATTATCACCGACGACGAGAGCCCCACCCTGGGTTGCTATGGCGACCCTGTCGCCGTCACGCCCGCAATCGATGCCATTGCGCAAGATGGCTTGATTTTTCGAAACGCATTTGCAACGACCGCCTCCTGCAGCGCCAGCCGCAGTGTGGTCATGAGTGGGTTGCACAATCATCGCAACGGGCAGTTTGGACACCAGCATCATTTTCACAAATTCGCATCCTTTCATGATGTGGTCTCTTTATCACTCCCCCGCGTCATGGCTCGCGCTGGATACCGAACCGGCCAGATTGGCAAATATCACGTCGCTCCAGAAACGGTCTATCACTACGAGACCTACCTCAAGGGCAACAGCCGCAACGCCATCCAAATGGCGGAAGCAAGCCGTGATTTCATCACGGACAAGAGTGACGACAGACCATTTTTTTTGTATTTCGCCACCTCGGATCCTCACCGTGGAGGCGGGACGGACAAGACATCGGAGTTAGAACTAAAGCCAGACCTATTCGGGAACAAGCCGAACGACGGGGCGCACGCCGGAGTCGAGGAAGTCTTTTATTCTCCTGCAGATGTGCCAATCCCGCACTTCCTGTCGGACACACCTGAAACCCGCGAAGAATTGGCGCAGTACTACCAATCCTGTTCACGGATCGATCAAGGTGTGGCACGGTTGGTCAAAATCCTCAAGGAAGCGGATCTCTACGACAAAACCTTGCTCGTCTTTACCAGTGATCACGGGATGGCATTCGCCGGTGGCAAGACAACTGTTTACGAAGGTGGACTCCGCGTTCCGATGGTGGTTCGTGATCCCTATCAGCGCAAACAGAATCGTGGTGTTGCCTCCGAAGCGTTGGTCAGCCATATCGATATCACCCCCACGCTGCTCGATTTCGCTGGAGGTCTCGATTCAAAAACAAATGGCCCTAAGAACCCGCTCAATGCAAAAAAGTTCTGGACCGAACGCGATGAAGCGGTAAAGGAAAATCGCAACGGCAACAAACCTTTCAATTCCTACCATGGCAAGTCATGGATGCACTGCCTGGCCAATCCCGAAGACACTCATCACGAAACAATTTTTGCCTCGCACACGTTCCACGAAATCCAAATGTATTATCCGATGCGTGTGGTTCGTGACCAAGATTACAAGTTGATTTGGAACATCGCACACCCACTACCGTATCCTTTCGCTTCAGATCTTTGGGCAGCCAGTAGCTGGCAAGCTCAATGGGCAAAAGGCATGGATGCACCCTACGGAAATACGACCGTTGGTGGGTATGTTCAGCGGCCGGAATTTGAGCTATTCCATATCTCCGCCGATCCCAATGAAACCAACAACTTGGCGGAAAGTGAGGGGCACCGCGATATTCTTGAACGCTACAAATCGAAGTTAAAAGCGATGCAAAAAAAGATGGAAGATCCTTGGATCATGAAGTGGGATTACGAGTAGCCGATCGGCCGCAAAACGCATCGACAACCAATTGCAAATCCCGGAATCCACCGTTCCGGAATGCGGGAAACGCCTCACCTGTCATCACTTACCGTGACACAATGGCGAGAACGAACCGGCTCTTAGTCGAGAAAGTAGCGATTGAGAAATTCTTTGCGATCACCCGCCTCCGCAGCGTATTCCACCATCGCGTAGAGCCGCTGCTGGTCACGGCGTTTCTTTTCGGCCAACTGCTCATCGTCTTTAAATCGAGAGGGCAGGGGAGCGTTGACCTGGTAGCATTCCGGCGGTCTCGGTCCAGCAATGACGCCGACTCGGTCGAGCATCGCGATCGCAGTCGCCAGGCGATGGTCATGCCGACTCACCCGCTGTAATTGATCATTCATCCAATCCAATCCAAATGCTCGGCACTGCTCGTTTCGATCCGTCAGCAGAGTGTAGACCCGCGAATAAAAGGCCGCGTCTGGATTGGCCCATTCTATGAATTGCATCTGAGTCATCAAATCGTTCTGATCGTACAACCAAACGCAGACACTTGGATTCCCATCTCGACCTGCCCTGCCAATTTCCTGGTAGTAGGATTCGACCGACCCCGGCGTCTCAGCATGGATGACGATTCGAATATCTTCTTTGTCGACTCCCATCCCGAAAGCATTGGTTGCTAAGACCATATCCGCCTGCCCACTCATGAATTCTTCCTGAATCCGGCGTCGCTTTTGTCGCGGCAGGTCCCCGTGATAAACGACGTGATCGACTTCACGACCTAACAATAAATCGCTGAACCGCTCAAGTGTTTTGATCAATGAGAAATAAATGATCACCCCACCACTCTGGTACTGCGAGTCTTTCAAAATCGATTCGATGGCATCGAGTTTTTCTGTTTCATCCCAAACCTCTTGTACGTTCAACAGCAGATTTGGCCGCGCGATGCCCTCATGAAACAAGCGGATCTCGTCCGCTGAAATATTCAATTGACGATAGATATCCGTCCGACACTCTTTCGTTGCAGTGGCGGTCAAAGCAATAGTTGTCGGTTCACCAAGTGCGGCACGAATCTCGGCCAATCGCGAGTAGTCTGGCCGAAAGTCATGCCCCCACTGACTAACGCAATGAGCTTCGTCAACCGCCAACAAAGACACCTCGCGTTCGCCGATGACGTCCATAAAATCGGGCTTTCGAAAACGCTCCGGCGTCACGTACAGCAATCGATACTGGCCTTCGGATACCTCCCGGTAACGCTGCAGTCGTTGTTCGCGATCAAGTGAGGAATTGATCAGAGTTGCATCGATGCCGCGCCGGCGCAGGGAATCAACCTGGTCCTGCATCAAGGCGACCAATGGCGAAAGGACCAACACCAGCTCGCGACTGGTGGGGGGAATCGCCAAAGCCGGGATCTGATAACAGAGCGATTTCCCCATCCCGGTGGGCATGACCACCATGGCATGACGACCGGCCATCACCTGTTGGATGATTTCGTCTTGGGGTGGCCGAAAATCGCTGTATCCAAAGTGCTGGGAAAGCAACGCAAGCGGGATGGGATTGCGATTCGAGCCGAAATCAGGGCGTTCCATAGGATTCCTTGCCGGATGGTTCAGCGGGGCAGACATTGTATTTCGGACGGTAATTTCGCCGACAGGCGGAGTCGATTCTTGAACGGGTGGCGAGCAATATCACAGATCTTCGCGGGGGCGAATCAGGTTTTTCTTTGCATTCTCTGCCGAATTCGTCCATAGTCTCGCTGCCGATATCAATTCACCAAGACCTTTTTAGCCCATACTGAGATTGATGCTGTGAATGATGAATCAATTGAGTTTGAAGAAATTGAAGGTGAGATGGAGCTGGTACCTCCGGAAATTTATGCCGCGAATCTTATTGGATGGGCCGTGGAACGCCATGCCAGTGATTTGTTCATCTCCGATCTCGAGAATAGCGTTCAGGTAGCGATCCGCCGCCTCGGCAAAGTCGAACACGTTCGTCGACTGGCTCGTAACTACGGGCACAAATTGCAAGGACACCTCCGCGTACTGGCTGGCGCCGATGCTGGAGAAACGATCCGCCCGACGGACGGCCGTGGAGTGATCACCACCCCGGAAAGCGAGGTCATCGACATCCGCTTGAGCGCCATTCCAACGATGTACGGACAGGACATCACGATTCGGCTATTTGATCCAATATCGGGATCTCTCTCCATCGATCAACTCGGATTCGAGGACGTCGAATTCGACGAAATCAACGCCTTGCTGCATCAGAAGGCCGGGTTAATTCTCGTTGCCGGACCTGTGGCCAGTGGTAAGTCGAGCACCCTGTACGCCTCCCTCGACTCGCTGAACGATGGCACTCGGAAAATCCACACACTCGAAGATCCCATCGAGCACTCGATCGCCGGCGTCATGCAAACGCAGGTGAATCTGAAGGCGGGTCTCGATTTTGCGGAGTTGCTGACAACCGTTCTTCGGCACAGCCCCGATGTGATCATGGTCGGCGAGATTCGCGATGAACGCACCGCAGCAACGGCTGTTCGTGCCGGTGCGAGCGGTCAACTCGTCCTGGCAACCATTCACGCAAAGACAGCCGTCGAAGCGATTTATTCGATGCTGCACTATGGAACCCATCCACAATTCCTGGCAAGCTCGCTGATCGGTGTCATTAATCAAAGACTCGTCAAAAAGCTCTGCGGGGAATGCAAATCCCCACTCGATCTCGGCGAAATCGAAGTCCCGGAACGGATCCGTCCCCGGCTCGACGATACAGCACCTCAGGTCTATCAATCGACAGGTTGCGAAGGCTGCTTTGGTGATGGATTTGAATCGCTGATCTGCGTCCCAGAGATCGTAACAATCAATGATGAGATTTCCGCAGCGTTAGCCCAGCAAGTTCCCGTGAACGAACTAGAGCAGGTGATTCGAAGCAAAGGCAGCCTATCGCTGGGAGAAACGCTCAGTTCGAGAATCTACCGTGGTGTCACCACACCTTACGAGGCCAACGCACTCGTATCCGATCCACATCTGGCAGACCTGCTCAGTCGAATGCGATCAGCCATTGATGGAACATCGTAAGCTGGGAACGTAAGGTGAACGAACTCGCCTAACAACCATGCACCCGCTTGCCAGCTCAATCAGAGCTTCACAAGCATCGGGAGGACGCGAGAAAACCTCAGGCCGCGGTCACGACACGGCCGAAGGAATCGACGGCGTACAGCGGAAGACCTGACCTGCGTCCAGACAGAAGCATGATCCTCGTACAAAATCGACGTTTTACCGGAATACCTTGCACGGTTTTCAAACCGTGCAAGGCTTAATTCCGCTCGACGCTATTCTTGTCCGCCACCGAACATGGCTTCGCTGCCTTCGCCACTTTCCGGCGTCGCAGGTGGCGTGGAAGTTTCAGCAGGTGCGGCCGCTGCCGAGGCATCACCCGCTTCCGCGGTTGTGCTGGGCTCATCCGCATCAAGCAACGGGAAGCTATCCTGCAACGTTGCCACAGGTGCCGCAGCCAACGCTTCCAAAGCATCTCGTCGGTAGTTGACTTCCGATTCCTGGAAGATCCGGAACCCAGTACCTGCGGGAATCAAGTGACCCAAAATCACGTTTTCTTTCAAACCGACGAGCTTGTCGACTTTCCCTGCCAAGGCTGCCTCGGTCAGCACTTTGGTCGTTTCCTGGAACGACGCCGCACTAATGAAACTATCCGCCTGAACCGCCGCTTTGGTAATCCCCAACAACTGGGTACTGGCGGTTGAAGACTTTGGTCGCTTGCCTTTGGCAGGCGTCCCACCGAGAGCTTCAATTTGAGCGTTGGTTTGCTCAAAGGCTTCCTTCGGAATGATCGTCCCTTGAGTGTAATCGCTATCACCAGGGTTGGTGATTTTGATGCAACCGGACAGTTCGTCGTTCGCTTTACGGAACTGGAAACGGTCCATAACCAAACCAGGTAACAAGCTGGTATCGCCGGGATTCTCAATCTTCACCTTGCGAAGCATTCTCGCGATGATGATTTCACAGTGCTTATCGTTAATTTCAACCTTTTGCGATTGATACACTTGCTGGATTTCATGCAACAAATACTGTTGCACTGCTTCCTCGCCCGAGACACGCAGGATGTCGTGTGGAACGAGCGGACCATCGACGAGTGCTTGCCCCGCTTTGACGATATCACCGCTGTGCACCAAGAAGTGCTTTCCGTGGGGAACGAGGTGCTCACGTTCGATGCCGGATTCACTTCGGACGATGATCGTCCGTTTGCCGCGTTTCCGTTCGGCCAAAATCTCGACCTCACCATCAACCTCGGCGATCACGGCAGGATCCTTCGGCTTACGAGCCTCGAAGATCTCAGTCACCCGAGGCAGACCACCGGTAATGTCAGAAACACCACCCGTTTCACGAGGCATTTCAGCAAGCGTTGTACCGGGCGTGATATCCACCCCTTCCTTGACCGTAATCGTCGCTCGTTCAGGTAGATACTGAACATCGAGGGCTTTACCGTCGGCATCCTCGACGACGATTTGGGGATGCAGATCACCTTTATGGTCAACGATCATCATCCGCAAGTTACCACTCGCTTCACGCTCGGTCCGCATCGTCTCGCCTTCAACGATGTCCTCGAAGCGAACCTTACCGTTGACTTCCGACAAAATCGGAATCGAGTACGGGTTCCATTCGCAAAGAACCGTTTGTTCTTTGACGGTATCCCCTTCTTTGACCTTCAACGTCGAACCAGTCGGTACGGCGTAGGATTCGATTTCTCGGCCACGTTCATCGACGATCAACAACTCACCGTTTCGCGTCAGCACGATCTGCTCGCCGGCGGTGTTCTCGACCACTCGCATACGAGTCAGTCGGACCTCACCAGCTTTCTTGGACTTGATATCCGATTCGACCGATTGCTTGCTCACGCTACCACCGATGTGGAAGGTTCGCATCGTCAACTGGGTACCAGGTTCACCGATACTCTGAGCGGCGATGATCCCGACGGCCATGCCTTCTTCAACCAGTGCTCCGGTTGACATGTCCATGCCGTAACAGCAACGACAGACCCCCAAAGGTGCATCGCAGGTCATTGGTGTACGAACTTGGATTTTCTCCAAGCCCATTCCCTCGATCTTGCGGGCGATTTCAGGCGTGATCATCTCATTTTCATGAACAATCACTTCGTCGGTAACAGGATTCACAATCGATTGTCGACTGACGCGACCATTGATCGAATCCACCAGGCTGACTTCGACCTTTTCACCACGGTAAACGACCCCCTTGGTGATCCCTTGCGTTGTGCCGCAGTCGTCCATGGTGACGACCACGTTCTGAGCAACATCAGCAAGTTTACGAGTCAGGTAACCACTGTCCGCGGTCTTCAGCGCGGTATCGGCCAAACCTTTTCGTGCCCCGTGCGTCGAACTGAAATACTCGAGCACCGACAGACCTTCTCGGAAGTTCGCCTTAATGGGCGTTTCGATGATTTCACCGGTCGGCTTCGCCATCAGTCCTCGCATCCCGGCCAATTGACGGATCTGTTCGATACCACCACGAGCACCGGAGTGCGACATCAAGAACACGGGGTTGACGTACCAGCCACCCTCGCGGACGTCATTCTTCATGGCGTCCATCATGTCCTTGGTGATCAACTCGCGAGCATTGGTCCACTCATCGAGTACGTGGTTGTACCGTTCCTGTCCGGTCATTAATCCGCGGTCATAAGACTTCTTCAGCTTCATGACTTCTTTTTCAGCGTTCTTGATGAAGTGAGCCTTCGTATCGGGCGTCACCAAATCATCCGTCGCGAACGACAGACCGCTGCGGGTCGATTCACGGAAGCCCATCTGCATCATGTCATCAAGCAGATTGATCGTCGCTTTGCGACCAAGGCGTTGGTAGCAATCGCTAATCACGCGAGCCAAGTCACCGCTTCGCATCGGCTGGTTATAGAAATCCATTCCGTCTGGAAGCATTTCGTTGAAGCGAACACGACCGGGTGTGGTCTCGATGACCGCTCCGTATTTCGCATTCTCTTGCTCGGTTTTCAGACGCTGAAACTTGGGCATCCGCATCTTGATCTTTGCGTGCAGTGCCACAACACCCTGCGCGAATGCGAGATCGACTTCGTCGTAACCACTGAAGACCATCCCTTCGCCAAGTTGATCGGGCATTTCAACAGTGGTGTAGTAGCAACCCATCACGATGTCCTGAGACGGACTCATGATCGGCTTACCGTTGGATGGAGCGAACACGTTGTTGGTACTCATCATCAACGTGTGTGATTCGACCTGTGCCTCAATCGACAGCGGCAGGTGAACCGCCATTTGGTCACCATCGAAATCGGCATTGAACCCTTTGCAAACCAGCGGATGAAGGTGAATCGCGTTCCCCTCCACCAAGGTTGGCTCGAATGCCTGAATTCCCATCCGGTGCAGCGTAGGAGCACGGTTCAACAGAACTGGATGATTCGTAATCACCTGCTCGAGGATATCCCAGACCTCTTCGTCCTTTCGCTCCAGCATTTTCTTGGCCGACTTGATCGTATCGGCGTGCCCAAGCTCTTTGAGCCGGCGAATGATAAAGGGCTGGTAAAGTTCGAGAGCGATCTTCTTTGGCAAACCGCACTGATGCAGCCTCAACTGCGGACCGACCACAATCACGCTTCGTGCAGAGTAATCGACGCGTTTGCCGAGCAGGTTTTCACGGAATCGCCCTTGCTTACCTTTGATCATGTCGGTCAAAGATTTCAGCGGTCGATTGCTCGAACCGAGCACGGGTCGTTTACAGCGATTGTTATCGAACAAAGCATCAACCGACTGCTGCAACATTCGCTTCTCGTTGCGAATGATGACCTCGGGTGCATTCAAATCGACCAATTTCCGCAAGCGGTTGTTGCGGTTGATGATCCGACGATACAAATCGTTCAAATCGCTCGTTGCGAAGTTGCCGCTATCAAGCAGAACCAACGGTCGCAAATCGGGTGGGATCACAGGGATCACATCGAGCACCATCCACTCCGGACGGTTGTCGCTATCGCGAATCGCTTCAACGATTTTCAATCGATTGATCAGGTCTTTTTTCTTCTGCTTTGAACCGGTCTCTTCCAGTTCAACACGCAACTTTTCGGACAACTGAACGAGATCGAGTTTGTTGAGCAGTTTGCGGACTGCCTCGGCCCCCATATCGGCTTCGAAAGAACCATCGCCGTACTGCGCCCGTGCGGCCCGATACTCTTCTTCGGTCAACAGTTGCTGGGGCTCAAGCTCTGTCGTGCCGGGTTCGATCACGACGTAGTCTTGAAAGTAAATCACCTTCTCAAGTGAACTCGTCTTCATGTCCAGCAAGTTGCCCAAGCGGGAGGGCATTGCTTTGAAGAACCAGATGTGGACAACCGGAGCGGCTAGCTCGATGTGTCCCATCCGTTTTCGACGCACGCGACTGTGGGTGACTTTCACACCACAGCGGTCACAAATCATCCCTTTGTATTTCATCCCGCGGTACTTTCCGCAGGCGCACTCCCAGTCTTTTTCTGGGCCAAAGATCCGCTCACAGAACAAACCGTCTTTCTCGGGACGGTAGGTTCGGTAGTTGATCGTTTCCGGCTTTTTGACTTCGCCGAACGACCAACTCTTGATGTCTTGTGGACGTGCCAGTGAAATCCGAACCGATGCGTAGTCGTTGATACGATCGTAGCTATTGGATTCGCCAATCGACATATTCAGGTGCTCCTGGTCGGCCGTGACGGCCGTTTCGGTAATAAGCTGGCTTAACAGGTGACAAAGACCGGTGCTGAACGCTGTTGTGGTTTCAAGCCGTCGGTCAGAGTCATGAATTTTCCAAGGGCGGTGGTCGGTGACCACCATCTTCGGCCGAGGTTATCGGCCGGTACTGATTTCAGGACAAGAAAACTAGATCGGTCGTTTTTCTAATTGCATGTTGAGTGCAAGACCTCGAATCTCATTGGTCAACACGTCAAAGCTGGCGGGCGTGCCGGCTTCGAGGGTATTCTCGCCCTTGACCATCGATTCGTAGATCTTGGTACGACCTTCTACGTCGTCACTCTTCACGGTCAACAGCTCCTGCAAGATGTAGGCAGCGCCGTAGGCCTCCAAAGCCCAGACTTCCATCTCTCCGAATCGCTGACCCCCGAACCTTGCTTTACCACCCAACGGTTGTTGCGTGATCAACGAGTAAGGCCCGGTGCTTCGTGCATGCACTTTGTCATCAACCAAGTGGTGCAGTTTGAGCATGTAGATGTAGCCGACGGTCGTTTCTTGCTCCATCGGTTGACCGGTCCGCCCATCCGTCAAGCGAATCTTGCCGTGTGCCGGCAAACCAGCTTCCGCCAAACACTTGTTGATGTCTCCCTCGCTCGCACCGTCGAAAACCGGCGTAATTGCTTGGAAACCAAGCTTGGCTCCAGCCCAACCTAGGTGCGTTTCGAGGATCTGACCAACATTCATCCGGCTTGGAACACCGAGCGGATTGAGCATGATCTGGATTGGCGTGCCGTCGGGTAGGAATGGCATGTCCTCGATCGGCAAGATCTTGGCAATCACACCTTTGTTTCCGTGTCGACCCGCCATTTTGTCACCAACGCTGATGACACGCTTGGTAGCAATGTAGATTTTGACCATCTGCAGAACACCACTACGAAGCTCATCACCTCGCTTCATGCTGTTGAGCTTTCGGTCACGTAAATCAATCGCGGATTCAACATTGGTCCACTGCTGAGCACAGACCTTTTCAACCTCTTTCTGACGACCGGCATCCTTGACCTGGTCAAGAACATGCTCAAGGCGGAAGGAAACAGCTCGTTCCGCGACGAACTTCGGATCTTGACCGTCAGCCAGTGGCGTGCCGGTGGCGTCTTTCAGCTTGACACCCGCAGCCTCCTCGAGGTCACGAACAAGCGACTCGAAGGTACTAGCAATTTCAGCATTACCCTCGCTCTCAACGTCCTTTAATTCCTTTTCGAAGACCTTTCGCTCATCCTCACTCAGGCTCATGCGCCGTGAAAACTTTTGCGTATCGATCACGATCCCTTCGATCCCGGATGGAACTTCCAACGAATCGTTTTTCACGTCCTCACCAGCACGACCGAAGATGGCGTGCAACAGCTTTTCTTCAGGCGTTAATTCTGTCTTGCTCTTGGGGCTAACTTTACCAACCAAGATATCGCCAGGCTTGACGTAAGTACCGACCTGAACGACGCCGGTTTCATCCAAACTGCGAAGTGCTTTCTCCGAGACATTGGGAATGTCGCGAGTGAACTCTTCACGACCGAGCTTGGTTTCGCGAATTTCGACATCAAAATCTTCGATATGGATCGACGTGTAGGTATCGTTACGAACGAGCTCCTCACTGATGATGATTGCATCCTCGTAGTTGAATCCGTCGAATGACATGAACCCGACAAGGACGTTTCGTCCCAACGCCAATTCACCATTCCGAGTCGCCGCACCGTCGGCGATGATCTGATTCATTTCGACCTTGTCACCGACTGACACGATTGGCCGCTGGTTCAAACAAGTTCTCTCGTTTAACCCCTGGTACTTTTTCATGTCGTAGTGATCACTGCCGATCTCAATGCGGGTTGAATCACAATAAGTGACCTTACCAGCACGTCGGGCACGAACGACCATCGCGCTGTTGCGAGCAACTTCGCGTTCCATCCCGGTCCCCACAATCGGAGGCTCGGCGACTAGCAGCGGCACCGCCTGTCGCTGCATGTTGGATCCCATCAAAGCACGGTTCGCATCATCGTGCTCAAGGAACGGAATCAGACCGGCTGACACACCAACCATCTGTGCAGGCGCGACATCCATGTAGTCGACCTGTTCGGGCTGAACGATCTCAAAGTCGCTGCGGAAGCGGGCGATCATGTTCGGGCCTGCGACCAACTCACCCTTGGTCACCTCGGTATCGGCCGGTGCAACGTAAGATTCACTCTCTTCGTCTGCTCGCAACCAAACGGTCTCGTCAGTAACTTTACCATCGTTGATTCGCCGATAGGGCGTGACCAAGAAACCGTAATCATCGACGCCGGCATAAATCGCCAGCGAACTGATCAGTCCGATGTTTGTACCTTCCGGTGTCTCAATCGGGCAAATTCGACCGTAGTGCGAAATGTGAACATCACGCACTTCAAAGCCGGCACGCTTTCGATTCAAACCGCCTGGCCCCAGTGCCGACAGACGTCGCTCGTGAGTCAATTGGCTGAGCGGGTTGGTCTGGTCAACCACCTGCGAAAGCTCACCACGACCGAAGAAGTAATCGATCGCTGCTGAAACACTTTTCGGATTGATCAATGACCGAGGCGACATGTCGGTGGCATCCTTGATGCTCATCCGCTCCTGAACGGTGCGGCGAAGCTTCAAGAAACCCTTCCGAAGTTCTTCGCTGGCCAGCTCATCAATGGTTCGCAGCCGACGATTCCCCAGGTGGTCAATGTCATCAATCTCGGCACCACTCTCCGGATCGAACAGATCGATCAGATATCGGATTGCCGAAATCATGTCGTCGTGTCGCAAAGTCATCTCAGACTCGCTAACGCCCAAGCTGAGCTTACGATTCAATCGGAACCGCCCGACTTTACCCAAACGATAGCGATTTTCGTCGTAAAACTTCTCCGTAAAGAGCGTGCGTGCCTTTTCTAACTGCGGCGGATTACCAGGACGCAAACGCTGATAGATCCGCAACAACGCCTCTTCATGGCTCGCCGTGTTGTCTTCGGCCAACGTATTAAAGATCAGCGGAATGGTCGGTGATTCCATCGCCTCGATGCTTTTCACACCGGCAGTGCAAATGGTCTCAGCGACTTCCTTTGAAATCTTGTGACCTGCTTCGACAATGATTTCGCCCGCTCGATCCGTGTTGCTTGGGTAGACAACGTCATCGACGGCAATCTTACCTTCGATGGTGGATGCGCTCTTGCCGCTAGAGATTTTGTAAGTCGATGTCTCGTAGAACGCATTTAACAAGTCAGCGTCGGTAGACAGGCTTGGGTCCATCGCACGAAGCAGCGTGGTCGCGGCGAATTTCCCGCTCTGGTCGATCCGGACCGTCAAGGCATCCTTCTTAGTGACGTTCACCTCGATCCAGCTACCTCGCTCAGGGATCACCCGGCAGCTTGGCAACTTACGATCGGTCGTCGTGTCTTGCTCCAACACGAAATCAACACCAGGACTACGGTGCAACTGACTGACCACAACTCGTTCAGCACCATTGATGATGAATTCGCCACCGCCCATCATGATTGGCAAATCACCCAGATAGACCTCTTCCTCATGCGGCTCTTCACGATTTAGCCGCAACCAAATCCGCAGTGGGCGACCGTAGGTCAGTCGCAATTGGCGACATTCTTGACTGGTGTAGCGAGGCTTGCCCAGTTCGTAGTGCAGGTATTCCAGCGTGGTGTTGCCGTCATAACTGCTGATGGGGAAGATCTCCTTGAGAACCGACTCAAGCCCATGCGGCTTTCGCTTGCGAGAATCGGTATCCGCCTGCAGAAAGGCTTTGTAGGAAACGGTCTGCAGGGCGGTCAAATCAGGAAGCTCAAAGTTGCCCAAGCCAGTGCCGAAGTGCCGGACGCTGGTGGGTTCAAGGCGACGCTTGTCAGTGGTTGCCATCGTGGGAGAAAGCTCCTTCAAAAGCCAGTCGGATCGGGAGTCATCTAAATGGGAAGGCCTCGTTCGTGGGAACGAGGCAACGCGACCACCAGTGTCGGAACGTTCAGCGCGAAACGTCAGCGCAGAGCGATTTCGATGTGTGGAGGTAAGAAATTGCCATTTTCCTTCGCGGCATGCGGGTGGCCGTGATGAAAGAGGGAGGGCAAGACGGACGCAGAACGCAACAACAGGCCGATGATCGCTCTGAGAAATTACCAGATCAACAGGATACCGAAAAGCCCAACCCAAGGCTTCTGGCCCGAATTATGCTGCATGGCTGCAAATGGCGAATTCCCATGACTTTCCGGCCCATCGATTGAACGCCAGCCAGCCCAATCAACTGCCAGAAAAAAAAAGGCGGAAATTGACAACTTTTTTCTCCAAAGAAAAAAATAGCCCCGCAAAGACAGCCGCAAAGGAACGAACGCGTCCCTAGAGGCAATATTTTTTTTGTTTTTATTTTTCCAGAGGCGTTCTTCGCTTACCCTCCGGTGTTCCTATGCCGAGCACCGCCGACCGGACCAACCTCCCAATTGCCGGTTACAAATCCTGCGTTTTGATTCGCACCATTGCCTTGGAGTTCCGATCCCCATGCACGTCTCTGAGTTTCTCGAGCATCACTTTCGACATTTCAATGCCCGCGAACTGGTTGCAGCAGCCCGCAGCTACCGTCAATTCACCAACGATGGTGGGCAGATGATCGTGACCTTGGCCGGCGCGATGAGCACTGGCGAATTGGGCCTATCGCTTTCAGAAATGATCCGTGCCGGAAAAGTTCACGCGATCTGCTGCACCGCCGCCAATCTGGAAGAGGACATGTTCAATCTCGTCGCCCACGACGAATACCGGATCATCGAAAACTGGCGATCCCTGTCAGCCGAAGACGAGGAAACGCTCCGCGACCAAGGTTTCAACCGAGTCACCGACACCTGCATTCCCGAGACCGTCATGCGGCACCTGGAAAAACGACTCATTCGCCGCTGGACCGAAGTAGCTAACGAAGGTCGCTCGCAGCTCCCCTCTCAATTTATGTTTGACCTGCTCGATGACCCGGAATTGGCCGAGCACTACCAAGTGCCGCGCGAACACAGCTGGGTGGCAGCGGCCAAGGATCAGAACATCCCGATCTTCGTCCCCGGATTCGAGGACTCCACCCTCGGTAACATCTTTGCGGCAAGAGTCGTCGATGGAACGGTCCCCTCCCACTCAGCAGTGGCAAGCGGAACCGAACAAATGGAACAACTGATTCATTGGTACCGGGACCAATCGGCGGAGTCTCCAATCGGCTTCTTTCAAATCGGCGGTGGCATCGCCGGTGACTTTGCGATCTGCGTTGTGCCGCTGATGATCCAAGACTTGCAGATGGACGTGCCCTACTGGAGCTACTTTTGTCAGATCAGTGACGCGGTGACCAGCTACGGCGGGTACAGCGGGGCCGTCCCGAATGAAAAGATCACCTGGCACAAACTTGCAAAGACAGCACCTAAATTCATGATTCAGAGTGACGCCTCGATTGTCGCCCCCTTGGTGTTTGCGTACGTACTGGGCTGGTAACGCCTCCTGGGCTGGTAACGCCTC
>JARGNK010000012.1:79928-82640 GCA_029213145.1 Rubripirellula sp.
CTGGGCTGGTAACGCCTCCTGGGCTGGTAACGCCTCGCTCCAAAGCAGTACGGGCGAGACGACTGCAAGCCAGCAACGCCGCAACGGGCAACGTTTGGGAATTGCCGACAGTAACGACTCTACGGTGTTCGCACCGACGGCAGCGGCCGCATTCTCAAGTAGCGAGGACCAGTTAGGACGCACGGTTCAGAGCGTTCATACAAGTCTTTGCCCGCCGATCTGCGAACTTCCCGATGCCACTTGATCGTCGCGGAATGAGCACGATTGAGTTGGTGCGAGTGGTGATGCTGGTCGGATCACTTCCGGCCGTGGCAACACCGAGGTTTGCGGAATCATTGCGAGCAACCCAGTTCGAAACAGCAGCCCACCAGCTCGCCGCCCACATTGGCTACCTTCGTTCTGCTGCAATCAATCAAGGCCGCACGATCACACTGAGCTGCGATAATGAAGCGGCAACCTATCAGTGCGACTCCTCAGTGCGACTCCTCAGTGCGATTCCGTTGATTTCGCCGAACGGATCGGCGATCCAATCTTTGTTTCGCTTGCCGATGAGTACGACGCCTCGTTCGAATTGTTTGCAAAAATTTTGATTCCCAGACCACGCTGCCCTTCGACTTTGAAGGTACCCCCCAAGCCGGCAGCAATCCCCTCAACAATGGCCGCGTAACTCTACGTTCTGGGAAGCACCGATTCGACTTACGATTGCCAGCGGGACAGGAATCACCACCGTCAGCCGAAACGATCACGAACCGAATGGACCAAGCATCGGTGGAGGTGGCTCCGACATCGGCTTGGGTGACTCCAAAATCGATGTTGGCGGACTGCAGAGTGGAGTCGCGCCATGACCGATTCTCCTCAGCGGCCTGCCGCAACGCGACCCGGGTTCTCGTTGATTGAAGTGATCACAGCGATGCTCGCCGCAATCTTGCTGATGCCGGCATTAGCCGCCAGCGCAGTGATTTCCACTAATCTGCTTGAAACGCCGCCATCCGACTTACAACTTGCCCGCGATCGCCTGATCAAAGATCGGCTTCGCTGCGTCCGTCGCTGCGTCCGTCGCGGCGACCTTCGCAGCGTCCGTCGCAGCGCGACGAGCGTTAACGAGGCAATCGGCAATGGCTTTCAAATCGAACGCCCGCATCAAAGTACAGGCATCGCCGAGATAATCAACTACCATGCCGACCAGAATGGACGCGCTCGTCAGGTTGGTGTTGGCACCACCGCAACCCTTGATGAAAATCCGCTCACTGAACCCTGGAGCGTCTCCGGCTATGAGGTACCCACGGAGACAGCCCCCAGCCAGATGGTTCGAATCTGCGGCACGAGCCACGCTTCCACTCCCGTGAGCAGCAGCAGCAGCAGCCAGATCACGGTCCTGCACGGCTTAAAAAGTAGCGATCGAGTCTTGTTGTGCCTGTCGGTCATCACCGCCAGGCTAACCTTCCCCAGTTCGATGGCCATCAGCGAGCCAGACTGGAAACCTCTGAAAGTACTTCGCAACGACAACATCAACATGGGTGTGCTCCATCACACCTACGACGACAAGTGGCCAGCCACGGTCCGGATCTCCGTTTCACCCGCATCCACGATAGCTGCCTTAATGATCGGAATCGAAAACGCAAGGATCGCCAACGGTATTATCTGAAACTTGGACCTCGCGTTCAGTGACAACGCTGCCACTCGATGCGATCGCAAGATCATCACCTGCGGTGATGGAATAACGTAGCAAGTCCAATGGGATTGGATCAGGTTCTAGCTCAACACTAACCGCTACGTGGCTGGTTCCGGCCTCCTGACCACACCAGAGTTGCAATGTGGCGGTCGTGTCGAGGTATCAGTGCATGGTGACCAGAAACCGGCACAGGTAACAATTCCACCCCGTGACGTAGTTAAACGATCTATCACGTTGGGAACCGAAATCCCTGCCGATAAGATTCCGCGGTTCAACGGCGAACTCCTACTCGCCAACCGATTGCTGACCAAGAGGGACAATCCATCCGGCCCCGTCGACAGGTCGGGCATTTACTGGATCGATGCGGGTGGAGCGAGAGTGATCATCAAAGACTGCAGGCTTGACGCAACTTTAGCGATCACCAATGCGTCCAATATTCGAATCCGCGACGGAGTCGTTTAGCGTTACCCGAACCAAGCCGACGTCATCTTGGCAACCAACACAACGTTAACGCTTGCCAATATCGAACCAACACTCGATGAAAATGCTGTGGGGGTAAACTTCAATCCCACATCTTCGCCCTATCGCGGTGCAGAGTGAATCGTGACAGCCAACGACGTGTAACCGACCGACACTGACCGGAATTCTCTACACGTCCGGAGATATTCGTATCAACCCTCGGACCGAAGGACTGACCCTGAAAATCACTGGGTCTATCATCGGCCGTGATCTTCGCCTGAGTGGGTCGCTCTCGTTACATTCACCGAACGAAGTTCTGGCGTCACTGCCCCAGGGGCTTTCTGACCCCACGCCCATGCGGCTGATCCGTAGCAGCTTCCGGCGAATCCAACCCCCTCTGTAAACGCTCTACACGCGACCGCGCAAAATCGGAGCTCCCGCAACACCGATGACTTGGGTCTCGGTCGAACCCCCAGTTGCTGTCGTGCTGCCCAGCTGCTGTCGTGCTGCCCGGTTGCTGTGCTGACCGGTTGCTGTGCTGACCGGTTGCTGTGCTGACCGGTTGCTGTGCTGACCGGTTG
>JARGNK010000012.1:82740-84585 GCA_029213145.1 Rubripirellula sp.
CGGGGGATTCCACATCACCGCTCACCGCTCACCGTTTACCGCCGGCTAAAAACCAGAAAAACGCCCGCATCGTTTGGAGATCTGGTTGATGCCAACCGCAATCGTTGCCACTGCTGGCCGAAGAAGCGGCCATCGGACATAATCCGTGGCCAAGAATAAGGCTCTCTCCTGAAAGCGGATCGCGGCGAATGTCGGAAGAAAAACTCGGCGAACTCGGTGTCACTTTTGATGATGTTCTCTTGCTGCCACAGTTCAGCGACATTGTTCCCAGCGAGGTGGATGTCAGTTCCAGGCTGACAGAACGGATTCGATTGAAGATGCCACTGCTGTCCTCGCCAATGGACACGGTCACTGAGTCGGAGATGGCGATTGCGCTCGCCAAGGAAGGTGGGCTCGGAATCATCCATAAGAACCTGACCACCGAATTTCAGACCGAACAGGTGATGAAGGTCAAGCGGTCGGCCAACGGGATTATCGTCGATCCGGTCGTCCTCAACCCCGAGGAGAAAGTGGGTCGGGCAGCCGAACTGATGGACCAAGCGAATGTCTCGGGGATCCCGATTGTGGACCCTGACCAGACCCTGGTGGGAATCCTAACCCGCCGCGACCTGAGATTCCTAGAGGACCCAGGCCTCCCAGTTTCCGAAGTCATGACCCGTGAGAACTTAGTCACGGCTGTAGGAGATGTAACGCTTGAGGAAGCTGAGCGGATTTTAACGGCAAAAAGGGTCGAGAAACTTTTGCTGGTTGACGAAGATAGAAAACTGACGGGACTGATTACCATTCGCGACATCGACATGATGAAGCGATTTCCCCGCGCCTGCAAAGATTCCCAGGGTCGCCTGAGAGTCGGAGCGGCGATCGGGGTGGGAAACTTCGAGCGAGCCGAAGCCTTGATTCGCCAGGGTGTCGATTTGCTGGTCGTCGACAGTGCCCACGGTCACAGTAAAAACGTGATCGACACCGTTCGAGAAATCAAACAACAACGAGGATGGGAGATTGACGTGGTGGCGGGAAACATCGCCACCAAGGAAGGAGCCGAAGCGTTGATTGACGCCGGTGCTGATGCAATCAAAGTCGGGATTGGCCCCGGATCGATCTGCACCACACGTGTTATCAGTGGCGTCGGTGTCCCTCAGGTCTCCGCAATTCTGCACGCCACGGAGGTTGCAGAAAAAAGAAACATACCTGTTATCGCTGACGGCGGAATCCGCTTCAGCGGTGACATTACCAAAGCGATCGCCGCCGGCGCGAGCACCGTGATGATTGGCAGCCTGTTCGCAGGGCTAACCGAGAGTCCCGGCAAATTGATTCTTTACCAAGGAAGGACATTCAAATCCTACCGAGGGATGGGATCGATGGCGGCGATGGTGAAAGGCAGCAGCGATCGATACCGACAAAAGGGATCCGATGCAGGAAAATTGGTCCCCGAAGGTGTCGAAGGACGCGTGCCTTTTAAAGGCCCGCTAAGTGATTACGTCTACCAACTGGTGGGCGGGTTACGGGCGGGCATGGGTTACATCGGAACACGGACGATTGAAGATTTACGACGCAATGCTCGGTTCATTCGCGTCTCGGCTGCGACGGTTAGGGAGAACCATCCGCATGACATCGCGATCACGCAAGAAGCGCCAAATTACAGCCCGGACGTCCAACAGGGCGACTCGGTTTAGTCTCCTCGTCTGCTTGTCTGCTGCCGGCACACTGCTGTCGGCCCAGACGCCCCAGCAGCCAACTGGGTATCAACAGCCAACTGGGTATCAACAGCCAACTGGGTATCAGCAGTCAGGTGGGTATCAGCAGTCAGGTGGGTATCAGCAGTCAGGTGGGTATCAGCAGTCAGGT
>JARGNK010000190.1 GCA_029213145.1 Rubripirellula sp.
TAAATCGCCCCCGCCTCAATCTCGTCGATGTCGGCGTGAAAGGCCGCGCCAAAGGGGCCATGCGGTGCCACACGCCACGGCAACGCCTGATTCAATCCGGCGGCGTTCAATCCCCCTGCCATCACCACCAAATCAAAACGCTGCTGGCGCGTTTCATCGCCGGTGTGTAACGTGACCTCGGCGTACTCTTCGGTTTGCCCCTCGAGAACAACCCGACAAGGCTGCAAAACCGTCGCCCCTGCATCGCTCGCTTGCTGCAGCAGTCCGCTATCAAGCGTTTGCCGCGAAATCGCAATGCCATCGGGTAGCGACAGTTCAATCAGACGATGACCGATCGAAGATTTCCAAACACGAGTCGTCTCACCTTGGCTGACCAGCCAGTCCCTCAGAGAGATGCGTTCGAACGCCTGCAATCCGGCCCCCCCTATGCAGCACCCACAAACCTTATTGCGTGGAAAATTTTCTTTTTCCGCGATCGTGACCGGGAAGCCAAGTTGCCGCAACCGGATGCCACAAACCGTACCTGCCACCCCCGCCCCAACAATCAACACCGATGGTCCACCACTCGCCTGAGTCGCGTCGGTCAAGCTCTTCGAGTCACTCGCCCGGATCACGACGTTCCTTGTAAAGCGAGCGTGGGAACGGGTTGTTCAACTGCTGTTTCAGCAACCACCGCAATGAACCGACAGGGAAAGGCACGATGCATCCGAATCGGTCTCGCCAACGCCTGTCGAGCGATCTGTTCAAATTCGCCGGAGGTGAACGCGGCTCGAACACTCGCCGCCGCATCATGATGAACCACCCGACTGCGACTGAGCAATTTCGCGCCCAGATTGACCAGCATTAAGTTGAACTGACTGCGTTCCAAATCGCAGACAACCATGCCGTGCTGTGCCGCTGCCTGCATCGATTGCAACAAGCGAAATACTTGCTGTTCGTCTAAGTGATGCATGAACAAGGAACAAGTGACGAGATCAAATCCACCCGGCAATGGGCCGTTCAAGCAATCTTGCTGGAGTGACAATGCACTCACACCAAGCTTCTTCGCGCGGTTTTCCTGCTCTTCCACAGCGGTGCTGCTGATGTCCAGCATCGTCAACTGCAACTGCCACTGGTCTCGCTTGGCACGCTGGAGCCATGACAGCGGTACGTCGCCGCTGCCACTGGCCACGTCCAAAACCGTTAAGGGACGATCGCCGAATGAAGACGCAAAACGCCTCAAATATCGATACATCGTTGACGCTACCCCACTACAACGGTTCAAACGCGCCAAACCCGCCAACGCCTGACGATGTTCGTCACACGCCAGTTGCGGATCGTCCATTAACTCGGGTTGTCGATCGCGGGGAAACATTCGTTTATTCTCAGTGCAGCTTGTCTTCAGCAATCAAATTCATGCAGCATTCAAAGTCACACAACGTTGAACTTTACACAGCGTTGAACTTTACACAGCGTTGAACTTTACACAGCGTTGAACTTTACGCGGCCTTCAACTTCGCGGGAGGGGATCAAGGGTCCACCTGCAATGGACTGCCGGAATTAGCGGTCGCGGGGGAACGATAGATCCAGAAAAAACCGAATAGAGCAGAAGCCAATACGAAAACGCTAACCCATTGAGAGATCGACAAAGCCGTCCCGAATTGACCTGACTCATCAACTCGCACAATCTCTAGACCGAATCGCAACAGGGCATACCCGGCGACACCAAGCATCATGATCGTCCCGGTTCGAAACCAATCGAGTGGAATCGCACACAACGCCAAGCAAAGCACGAGGGACGACAAACTGCTAATCACTTGTGCCGGCACCACCGGCAAAGCGCGGTCGGGCAACTGATCGAGCGTCCACCGATATCGCTTGTCGTCAATCGTCGCGATCACCCCCCGACGAACGTCTTCGCGAGCCAATTGCTGGCTCGCTTCGGGCAAGGAACTTTGATCCTCTGTCAGCAGATCCAGCCGCGATCCAACGGTGACGCCTGCCTGATCTGCCAATGATCCCTCTCGCACCTGTTCGATGCGACGAGTTTCAGCATCGTAGCGAAAACCAATCAAGTCACCTGAGCGGATCTGATCCTGGTAGACCGGACTCTGGGGAGGAAAATAGAGCGCCGACCAATCGTCTTCGCAACGCCCACCATAGCAACAGCCATTCATCAGGCAGCCCAGCCGCCCGAAGAACACGCCGATAAAGATGCAGGGCACAACGATGTCCCCCATTTTTAACCAAGGGATACGATGGCGAAGCAGAAAAAAAGTCGCCGCCGCGAATCCGCCAATGAATGAACCGTAAACGACTAACCCACCTTCGGTGAAGCGAAACATATTGCCGATGGTTTCGGCGAAGTTGTCCGTGATAAAGTTGTCCCGATATTGGATCACGTAAAACAGGCGGGCACCAAAGATCCCGCCGACGAACACCCAAGGGGCCATCGCCAAAATCAACTCCGGATCCTGCCCGGCACGCCTGGCGCGGTAGTAGGCCAAGCCGACCGACGCAGATACGCCACAGAGCAGCATGACGCCATAGCCGCGAATCGCCATACCGATCGGCTCGCCAGCCAGATTTTTCAATTCCACCATTGGCAGCAACCAGATCACTGCAACGGCGAGCACCCCCCAGACGAATCCCTCCGACCGCAATATTTCCCCAACCGATTGGCCGCGTGATCTTCCCCAAATCACCCGAACCCCGAACACCAGGCCAACCAAAAGCAATAGCCAGCCGACACCAAAAACCGACAGGCCGGCGATCTCGTGGGGGATAGCAAGCAGGGTGCGCCGCATGGGGTGTTTCCGGGTAGCTGGGGTTTGATCTGGACGAACAGTCCAACACTTTTCTACGCTCCCAGCGAGCCGAAAGTCCAGGTCGCTATCAAAAACAGGGCGATGGACGCGGTCCAAACACGACGAAAACCTCTCGGATGACCACGGAAAGGCCATGGCCGCCAGAAAAACAAAGATGATCCACTGGACCGCAGTCGTTTTGTTGGCAGGATGCCTGATGCCAGGCGGAGCCGTCGCCGCGACGTTTCGCGTCACAACTCGACTGTTCGAAGGGGCCGCCTTGGAACCGGCAGCGGAACACAAAATCCTGTTCGACGAAGGCCTGGTATTCGACCTGCCGCAGATTCACAGCCGGTTCGTGACGGTCTACGACCCCGCCCGAGATCGCGTCACCCTGCTCGACCGCGAGACTCAAGTCCAAACGACGGTCCGAATCGAAGACCTTGTGAAAGTCACCGCCGCAGCACGGGCAGCAGCGTCAACCGACGAACAACGCGAACACCTCGGGTTGAACTCCGAGGTTCAACCAAGCAAACGTGTCATCGGTTACACCATCCGATTCGGCAGCTTGGAATATCACACCACAACCCAAAAACCTGACGACCCCACGATCGCGAATGACTATGGCCAATTTGCGATCCTCGCCTCCCGATTGAATATCGTGCGTAGACTCGGGCCACCCCCCTTCGGACGAATGACGCTCAGTGACCACATCACCCAACGGGGTGAAATCCCGCTGGAAACAACGCTAACTCTGAAGACTCGTAAAGCAAACGAGCAATACCGATCCACCCATCGATTGGAAGATCTGTCGACGGTCGATCGCCAGAAGATCGCTGAGGTCCGGGGCATGATCTCGCTGTACCACAATGTTGACTTCGAGGCTTTCCCGAAGCCCTGACGAACCCCAGAAGAGTCAGGCCTTGCCTCTACCGGCCGCCGCTGAAATTTCGCTACGTGGCATCGAAGCGTCTCAAAAAAATCTCACAACTCGTCAGTCGTAAGTTGGAGGCTGTTGCTCGTTCGCTGCACAAGCGAATGGCATTCGCCTTTTTTAGACCGAAATCGACATCCACTTCGATTTAGAAGCACTGCCGGAGTTGAAACAGTGCTGAAACTACCGCCTTCACAACTTCGAGCTACGACCACCATGCCCCGGTGATCAAACGCGTGATCGAGTGATTCGCATTCAGTCGCCTACAATTTCGCGATCCGTTAGTCGTTGAGCAGCCAGCGAATCACGCGTTGGACTCTCTTGGCCGAAAATCCGACTGGAGGAACAGGACGCCCCAATCGGTTCGCCGCCAGAATGGCATTCGCCAGGACGACCGCCCGATTGAACAAACTTTCAACTCTTAGTTTCTTCCGGACACTTATTCCCGGCTTCTGCAAGGGACGAGATCAACTACCATATCCCTACAGACCACCGACTTTTCTCCCCTTTGTGTTGATTATGAAAATCAAGTGCCCCGCCTGCTCCCAAGTGCTCGCTATTCCTGAAAACGCCGCGGGAAAAGTCGTGAAGTGCCCATGCGGCAAGCAATTGCGAGCACCCGCAGCGGCAGCTGGCGGCGGGGCGGCAACCAGTGGCGGCCAATCCCGACCAACTCCCCAACGACCAACTCCCCAACGACCAGCCACACAGCGACCAGCCGCTCGAAAACCAGCAGCCCCAATGGGTGGGTTTGATCCGGGCCTGTTTGATGAGCTAACGGACCAGGACCTAAAGCCAGTCGCGGGCGGTGGCGCAATTCCAGACGAGCCAGCGGCGCCATCCGGTAACACTGCCAAGCTTTTGCGCGAACACGCTGCGACTGCGGGCGGCGCGACAACCTCGAATTTCAAAGTTGGTGACTTGGCTTCTCCCCTCAGCCGCCTCGCAGCCATCATCATCGATGGATTTGTAATCGGCCTAATGGCCGGCCCAATCCTGGCCGCAATGTTTTTGTTCGTCGCGCCGAGTTTCTTTGATTTTTCTGCGTTGCAACAGTTGGCTGAGAATCCCCCCACGAACGCGGCAGAAGAACAGGCAGCCAGTGAAGCTGCCCAAAAAATCATGGTCGGCATGATCGAATTTTATTTTATCGCGATGCCAGCGTCCTATTTGATCCCCATTCTTGTCTACGCATTGATGGTCACAAAGTCGGGACAAACACCTGGAAAGAAGCTCTGCAAAATCAGGATCGTCACCAGCGACACCAAGCAACTGCCTGGCTTCGTTAAAGGTGTCCTCATCAGATCTTGGGCATCACAAATTGTGTATGCCATTCCCTTCGTCGGTCTGGTTGGAATATTGCTGATCTTCGGCCCCAAACGTCAATGCCTTCACGACATGATGGCAGGAACGATTGTGGTGGATACCTGATCGTGGTTAGCTGAACCGGGTAATGTGTCACATGCGCTGGGTGACCCCGCGAGCACGCAACGAGGATGGGACGTTCGAAACGCTTAGTGTGCAAAGAGGATTTTTTCGCATGCTGTCAGAGATGACTCGCTACCTCGATCGATTACTTGACCTTCTCACGGGAAGGTTGAGCGGCGGAATTATTTTGGCAATCTGCTTGACGATAAGCACCACCGCTCAGACTGTCGACTTCGATCACGAAGTTGTGCCGATCTTGCGGACCCACTGCGTGAAGTGTCACGGTGGAATCGAGGCGAAAGGTGGCTTCTCGCTGAACTCGCGAAAACTCTTCTTGGAAGGTGAAGCAGCCGATCCAGGCAACCCGGTGGACTCTCATTTCCTGGAGTTGATCCGTTCGACCGATATCGACTTGCAAATGCCGCCCAAAGATTTGCCTCGAGTTTCAACTGAAGAACAATTGATCCTGACCCGCTGGGTGGCTGAGCAGATGCCATGGACGAACGGTTTTTCGTTCAGCCAATTGAGGTACCAACCGCCGCTTTTGCCGCGGAAAGTTCCATTGACGGGTTCGCCAGAAACTCACCCAATCGATCAAATTTTAGATCAGTACCACAACACAAATAAGCTGCCACCACTCGAGTCGGTGGATGATGCAACCTTTTTGCGTCGAGCCTACCTGGATCTGGTAGGACTGTTGCCGACGCCCGAACAATTGCAAGCCTTCTTGGCTAACCGCAGCGACCAAAAGCGATCACAACTCATTGATGAATTATTAGCACGCGATCTTGATTACACCGAGCATTGGCTGACGTTTTGGAACGATCTGCTGCGAAACGATTACACCGGAACCGGTTTCATCACCGGTGGCCGTCAACAGATTAGTGCTTGGTTGTATCGAGCATTGATTGAAAACAAACCGTTTGACGAATTCACCAGAGAATTGATCGCCCCCGAGAGCGGAGCGAGTCGCGGATTCATCGACGGCATCAAATGGCGCGGCAATGTCAGTGCAGGACAAACCAACGAGATTCAGTTTGCCCAAAGCGTCGCGCAATCTTTTTTGGGCATTAATTTGAAGTGCGCGTCCTGCCACGACAGTTTCATCGATCGCTGGACACTCAATGATGCTTATTCATTAGCGGCCATCTACGCACAGCGACCACTGGAAATCCATCGCTGCGATAAACCGATCAACGCGAGTGCCCAACCTGGGTGGCTGTTTCCCGAACTTGGCAACGTCGACCCAAAGGCTCCCCGCAACGAGCGATTAAAGCAATTAGCCGCCCTGGTCACGCATCGCGATAATGGCCGCTACACACGGACGATCGTCAATCGACTTTGGGGTCAACTGATGGGCCGAGGTTTGGTTCACCCTCTCGATGCAATGCACACTGAACCATGGAACGAAGACCTGCTTGATTTTCTAGCCGAATATTTAGTCGAGAACCAATATGATCTGAAAGCGGTCTTGCGATTGATCGCAACCTCGGCAGCCTACGGTTCCCGTTCGGAAGTTTTACCCCAAGACCCGACCAATCAAACCGACTATGTCTTTCAGGGACGACGCACAAAGCGTTTGACCGCGGAACAATTCATGGACGCCGTTTGGCAACTCACCGGTGCCGCACCTACGGATTTTGACGCCCCCGTCATCCGTGGCCAAACCGACCTGGGCAAGGATGATCAAGGAACGGACGAAAACCCTGCGACATTGCGGGGCGAATGGATTTGGGGTGACTCGGCAGCCGATGGCAAGGCCCCACCAGCTGGCGAAAAATTGGTGTTTCGCAAAACGGTTCACTTGCCGTCGAAAGTTACAACTGCCGTCGTCACACTGACAGCTGACAATGATTTTGAGCTGTACGTCGGTCGTCGCCGACTCGCAACGGGAAAGGATTGGACTCGTCCTCAAACCGTCGTGATCACCAAGAACCTGAAACCGGGCGACAACGATTGGATCGTCGTGGCAGGCAATGGTGGAGCCAGTCCTAACTTGGCCGGACTGTATCTGGAAGCTCGCATCGTCATGGAAGACGAAACCGTGATCGAGGTGAGTAGTGACGCAAGCTGGCAATACAGCGAACGATTACCGACCGTCAAAAGTCCGGGACGATTAGGCAAGCCGGTCGGTCCTTGGCGTCCGGTTGTCTTACTGGGCCGCCCCGGTGTTTATGCCCAAGTGAACGATCCAATCCGACGCGGCCTGACGATGGCCATGTCGTCCAATTCGACCATGGTCCGCGCATCGTTGGTCAAAAGCGATTTCTTGATGCGTTCACTGGGACGGCCAAACCGTGATCAGATCGTGACCTCTCGTCCAAGCGAACTGACCACACTGGAAGCGATCGATCTGGCAAATGGACAAACGTTGGCAGCCGCGTTGCAACGGGGTGCGAATCAATGGACCGATTCAGAACAGTCGACTGCATCCATCGTCCGAGAACTTTTTCAGTTCGCTCTCTCGCGGCAACCAACCGCCGCTGAGTTGAGTGTGATTCAAGAGAGCCTTGGTCATGAAATGACCGCTGAAGCATGCGAAGATCTGTTATGGAGTATTTGCATGATGCCAGAATTCATGATGGTAAGATAAGGGTTGTCGCGGCAAATCAAGCTGGCGACGAACAGAGTGTATCGTCACGAGCATTCACTGGAATTAAATCGCAGAGCAAAAGCCCATGAAACAGGCGGCATCACTTCAACGACGTGAATTCCTAAGCAAGCTCGCCGCAGCGGGAACAGCAACCCTGGCAATGGATGCACCGCGTTTGCTTGCGGCTGACAACCCCATCGAACATCCCGCTGCAACCGCTGATTCCTGCATCCTGATTTGGATGGGTGGCGGCATGGCAGCACCCGAAACCTTTGACCCAAAACAGTACACCCCCTTCGAGGTCGGTCTGCCGGTCGAAAAGATGGTCAGTACCTTTCCGGCCATCGATACGGCCGTCGACCAGATTAAAATTTGCGAGGGACTGGAAAGCATCGCCGGAGTGATGGACCGGGCGACCTTGATTCGTTCCGCCGTCCAGCCCGACCTGGGCAGCATTTTGCACTCGCGTCACCAATACCACTGGCATACCGGCTATGTCCCACCTCAAACGGTTGCCTGCCCTCACATTGGCAGTTGGATGGCGAAGGTCCTCGGCCCACTCAATCCGGTGATTCCGCCCTTCATCAACATCGGGCAACGCCTGGAAGGAGTTGGTGAGAAAGAAGAACTCAAAGCATTCACAACCGCAGGTTTTTTTGGCAGCGAATATGGCCCGATGAACTTGCCGTTTCCCAACGAGGCGGCCAAGTCGGTGATGCCACCAGACGGCATGAACGGACAGCGATTCGCCAACCGCGATCGGTTGTTCCGTAAATTGATCGACCGCAGCCCTCAACGCGACTACCAGAGCGACTATCACCAACAGTCGATGCTGCGTTCACTCGACAACGCCTATCGCTTGCTAAGCAGTCCCGACCGAACCGCTTTTGACTTAACGCAGGAGCCGAAGGAAAGTTTCGAAAAGTACGATACCGGCCGATTTGGACAAGGTTGTTTGCTGGCGAGAAGATTGGTCGAATCGGGAGCCCGGTTCGTGGAAGTCACCACCGAATACGTCCCCTTCCTGCATTGGGACACGCATGCCGAAGGGCACAACACGGTCGCCCGCATGCACCGAGAAATGGACCGCCCCATCGCCCAGTTGATCCGAGATCTCGAAGCACGAGGTCTGCTTGATCGCACACTCGTGATCATCGCGTCCGAATTCAGCCGCGATGCGATCATCGAAGGCACGCCCGGTTCGAATGCGAACGACCAAGCCACCCACAAAGTCGACAAATTAGGCGAGATGAAACACTACGGACTGCATCGGCACTTCACCGGTGGCACCAGTGTCGTCATGTTCGGCGGAGGGGTGAAACAAGGATTCTTATACGGCAAAACAGCAGACGAGCGGCCCCTCGTGGCAATCGAAAATCCCGTCACAATTTCGGATTTGCATGCCACCATCATGACGGCAATGGGAATCAGCCCAAAAACAGGGTTTGAAATCGAGGGACGGCCGTTTTACGTAACCCAAGATGCCAAAGGGGTCGCGGTGCGTGACATTTTTGCCTAGCTAGACAGTCCCGCCGTGAGTGCCATACTGAAGCCCCGGGAAACCGAGCGGCTGATTGCACCTCAGATTTGAAAGGATGCGAGATTTGACAGGGCTCGCTATCCTGCCGACGGTTTGTTCGCAAGACGATTTTATCGCAAGACGAGTCGCCTCACCCCTGACGCCTGCCTTGGCGACCAGCCTGTCTACCTACCCAAGCCCTCAAAGGAGTGTTGATGGCCCGAAACGAGCAATTAATTCGTCAGCACAAACTGATGCAGTTGCTGGAGTACTCTCGATTCGGTCGCACGCTGGAGGAGTTGCGGGGCGACTTGGTTGCTGACCTCGGCCTGACCACTCTGCATGAGCGGACCGTCCGGCGTGACCTTGAAGCGTTACAAGCAGCAGGCTTTGACATTCAAACGGAAACGGTCCAGAGAGGAAAAGTTTTCAAGCTGGGTCAAAATAATACCGGCGTCCACGAGATTGGAATTTCGGCAACCGAACTGATCGCGCTTTCGATCGGTCGCGAGCTACTCTATCCGCTGCTGGGAACACAATACTGGCGCGGGATCGAGACGTTCTGGAATAAGGTTCAAGAGACGGTTCCCAACGGGGTATACGACCATTATTCCCGCTATCGCAAATCGCTCCACGTCATTGGGTCGCCCAGCAAAACTTACGAACATCACGCGGGTGCTCTCAAGACGATCAACCGTGCGATGATTGAACATCGCATCGTCGAAATCGAATATGAACCGGTTGGCAAACCGGCAACGGTGCGTCGAATCGAACCTTACGGCTTGGCGGTTTACCAGAGCAGTATCTACGTTGTCGCTGCCGCCACCGAGGTGGAAGACCCGAGTGAGCGATTGCGCCACTGGAAGCTTGACCGTTTCCATCGCGCCACCGCGTTGGACGAATACTTCAAGCCGGATGAAAACATCGATCTGTCCTCGCATCTGGGCAAAAGCATCGGGATTTTTTCGGGCGAAGATCCAACCCCTGTGCGGATCCGCCTGGGACAACACGCGGCGGCATGGGTCGGCGAAGACCCTTGGCACCCCGAACAGTCACTCGACAACCAACCTGACGGAACCGTCATTCTGACCGTTCCTGCATCGCATCCCCGCGAAGTGCTCCCCAAAGTTCTTTCGCTCGGCTCCGACGCGGAAGTCCTTGGCCCCAAGCAATTTCGTGATGCGGTCGCCAAGGCGGTCAAGGAAATGGCGGCAAAATACTGAGCCTGACGCGTTTCCACGGTAAGTTTCGTGTCACTTCCAAAGGCTTTGCGAGACCGAGTTTCAGTTATCTGCCGGGATCTGTTCCGAGATCCGCCCAGAGTGGGTAAATTGAGGTGGTGAAGATTGTCCGTATCCCGTGCGGAAAACCCCAATTCCCGAGCGGAAAACCCAATGTTGCGACTGAAATCTGAAACGCTACTCGCCGCTGCCCTTTGCTTCGGCATGGCAGCTGCGCACGCCAACGATCCTGCGACCACCCCTCAAGGTCAGGACACCAACGCGACCGAGCCGGTAAAGGTCAGCGACCTAATTCAGCAGTTGGGCGACGACAGCTACGCGACTCGAATCCGTGCCCGTGAGCGTTTGCAACGAATGGGACTAGAAGCGTTCGACGAACTTCACCAAGCACAGTTTGATGTTGACAATGAAATCGCCATGGCGGCAAGATTTCTCGTCAGCAGTTTGGCGATCAGCTGGTCCAAGGAAACCGATCCGCCAGAAGTTCGCAACACGCTGATCGAATACGGGGCTCAAGACGAAAGTGAACGCAGCAGCCGAATCGACATGCTGTCCGAGTTCCCCGATCGAAAAGCATTATCAGCACTCGTTCGATTGGCTCGATTTGAAACTTCTTTGCGACTCAGTCGGCGAGCAGCGCTCGCCGTCATGCAGCAAGACATGGCCGATAACCAAGACACGCGAGATCGCAACGCCGACCAAATCACCGCAGTACTTGGTGACAACGACCGACAGGCTGCGGAGTGGTTGCGGGCCTACGCGGCCGATCTCGCGAGCGGCGAATATTCGGCTGAACGCTGGCAAACACTAATTGACCAACAACGCTTGGAGATTGACTTAGGATCAACTCAACAAGCTTCACGCCCTTCAGTCTTGGAACTCGTTCGCGTAACGGCGACCCGTGCTGCCGCTGCAGGACTGACAGCGGAGGCGATGCGACTGGCAGTCGAAAATCTAGACCTGATCACACCACGATCAAGTGAATTGGTCGATGCCGCTAGCTGGGCAATCGACAATAACTTGCACCCTTTCGTCTTAGCTTTGCAAAAAGAGCATCAGCAGATGTTCAGCAAAAATCCGATGCTGTTGTATTCGGCTGCTGAGGCTCATGAAGTTGCCGGCGAAGCGGACCAAGCGGAGGAGACGGCAAAACGCGCCGCTGCGGTCAACCCGCTGCCAAGCACTGAAGAAGAAAGGGAAGCAATGAAATTGCAACCCAAGGATATCGAAGACAAGGCGCAGTCGCACCGCGAATTAGGACTGCAACTTAAAGACCGCGGACTATTCAATTGGGCCGAGCGTGAATTTCGCCATATCATCGATGCCCTCGAACTGGACAACGAGTTCTCTGCGACAGCGAGGACTGACCTAGCCGAAATGTTGGCCGACCTGGAACGGTATCAGGAAGTTGTCGATCTCCTAAAACCACTAACCGACCGTATCGAAAAAGATGAACAACTGCGGCGAAAACTCAACACGGTCGTCATGTTTCAGTACAACCGACTTCGCAGCGATGTCGATTACTATTCGGCACTGGTGCTGCTGAAAGAAGGTGACGCAGATAAAGCGAGACCTCTCTTAGCAAACGCTTTCAAGCTGTTCCCCCGCAACGTCGACATCCTGATTCGCATGTATCGGGTGGAGGGTGATGACGAATGGCAAAGACTGGTTCAGACCACACTCGATCGCACGATTCGGATGGCGGAATCGACAGTTAAAGAAGCAAAGGCACAGGCGAAACAGTTTGGCGCGGTTGGTAAAGTTAGCCTCGGGCACGAACTCAATCAGTACGCTTGGCTTGTGAGCAACACCAAAGGTGATTACCAGAAAGCACTCAGCTACAGTTTGCAGTCGCTCGAAAATCAAGTCGACGCCGCAAAACTTGACACTTGTGGTCGCTGCTATTTTGCCGTGGGCGATTTGGAAAAAGCCATCATTACACAGAAACGGGCGATTCGATTGAGCCCCCACTCCCCCCCCGTGAAGCGACCACGCGCCGCATTTGAAGCCGCTGCCGAAAAAGCGGCACGCGAGAGCTAATGAGCCCAGCCTCT
>JARGNK010000191.1 GCA_029213145.1 Rubripirellula sp.
TCCGTTCTGATGGTGGCCTCGATCGGCATCGCGGGACAGATTGCTGCTCGGATCACTCGACTTCCCAACGCGATGGTGTGGACGCTTCTCTTAACCTTGCCGGCGGTATCAGCTTTCACTTACAACGCCGCCTTGCTGTCAGAATCTCTCTTCATCTTCCTCTTGATGACGCATCTGCTGATGATGCTGCATTACGACGAAGAACCGAGTGCCACACGAGCAGTGCTCGGCGGGTTAACGTTCGGATTGGTGCTACTGACAAGACCGATCGTTTTGTTGCTGTGGCTGGTTCACATTCCTTTTCTTCTGTGGTCTCACTATCGCCGACGCAAAAGGGTTGGCAAAGACGCATCCGAACGGGTGAAACTGCATGGTCGTGTCGGCCATGGAATGCTCGCGGCTTTTGCGGCAATCGCAATCGTCACACCATGGATCGCTCGCAATGCAATCGTTTTTGATGAACCCTTCATCACCCAATTCGTCGGACGCAACCTTTGGGTTGTGACCTTCCAAGACGGTTCGGGCGCGGGACTGGACTTACCGGCAACCGAATCAAGCGAACGTTTACAACAACGATTCAATCGGACAAGCAACGCGGATGCAGACTGGCGACTCACCTGGACGGTCTCCAATGCGTTGATCGAATCTGGCTTAAGCGATCCGCAAACAGATCGGCTGATGCAACAAGTTTCGCTAGATGCCATCAAATCGGATCAACCGACCTTTGCCTACAAGGCATTCCGACGAACCGTCAATTTTTGGCGAGCAGCGGCGACCCAGTTACCGGCGCAAGGCATGCGAGGAAATTACCTTGGAGAGTCAACTTGGATCTACAGAATTCCAGCACTAGAAGCGGCCATCAAATACCGTCTCAGCCAGTCTGTCTTACTCAACACATTACTGACCGGCATGATTGTTGTCGCCGGAATCGTTTTGTTTATCAATCGTCCTTCGCGACCCTATGCTTTTTGGGTGTTGATGATTTTGGCTTACTTTGCCGTCATCACCGGGGTCTTTGAAATCCCGCACTACCGTTATCGAATCGTAGTGGAACCACTGACCGCCGCTTTGGGCGGGGGCGCAATCGCAGTTCTTTTATCGCGACGTCGTAAACCAGCCTCGGTAATCACCAGTTCGTGAGGAATTTTTTTGGTATGGATGACGATATCGAGGTGTCCGTCGTGATGCCTTGTCTGAACGAAGCAGACACCGTTGGTGTGTGCATCGAGAAAGCGGTTCGATCGATGAATGAGGCTGGCATTTGCGGTGAAATCGTACTGGCTGATAACGGCAGCACAGATCGCTCCAAACAGATCGCCGAATCGCTGGGCGCCCGCACCGTTGATGTCGCCGAACCAGGGTATGGGGCTGCCTTGATGGGTGGCATCGAAGCAAGCAAGGGAAAATTCGTCATCATGGGCGACGCCGATGACAGCTACGATTTCCTGGAGGTGCCACATTTCGTTGAAAAACTGCGTGAGGGACCTGATTTGGTTCAAGGCTGCCGCCTACCGCGGGGTGGCGGGTGTGTGATGCCAGGTGCGATGCCGTTTCTGCATCGCTGGTTTGGCAATCCAGCCCTGTCCTGGTTAGTGCGACGAATGTTTCGCATCCCGATTAATGATGTTTACTGTGGGATGCGAGGATTTCGGCGACAGCTTTACGATCGTCTCGATCTACGCTCGCCGGGAATGGAATTCGCCACCGAGATGATCATCAAAAGTGGACTTCACGGCGCAACCATGGACCAAATTCCCATCACGCTACATCCTGATGGAAGAAAACAACATGGTCCCCACTTGCGAACATTTCGCGATGGCTGGCGGACATTGCGGCTATTCTTAGTTTTCAGCCCAAAATGGACCTTTTTCCGCCCGGGCTTGTTTCTGATTCTGATCGCATTGCTCGGCTACGCATTAGCCCTTCCGCGAGTCGAAATCTTTGGTGCCGAACTCGATGTTCATACGCTACTGGTTGCCAGCTTACTGGGGCTGCTCGGTTGGCAGTGCATCCTGCTTGCGAGCTTGGCGAGGATCTTCGCAGCTCGCGAGGGCATGATGCCACCGAGTGAAAGATTAGAAAAGATCACGGTCGAGCATGGCATTGTCTTTGGATTGATCATGTCGGCAGTCGGATCCCTATTAATTGCGGTCGTTATCTTTCACTGGTGGCAAGTCGATTTTGGTAGCTTGGTTTATCCGGATACGATGCGGTTCGTGATTCCCGGAGTGATGTTCGTTGCCGTTGGTTTTCAAACGGCAATGGCTGCGTTGATGGCGGGGGTCTTGAAGATGCATCGGCACGATCCGTCCCAACGATTCCCGATCTCGAACATTGAGTCGGCTCACGAGTCGGGCGCATGATCAATCCGATCCATTGGTTCCACGAGCGGAACATCCACCAACGCCGCATTGATGTTTTGGCTAACTGGATCGCAAATCGAATTCCCAGCGGAGCTTCGGTCTTGGACGTCGGCTGTGGTGACGGTGAATTGGCGGCAAAGATCCAAAAACGACGACCCGATCTTAAGATCAAAGGACTCGAGGTCTTAGTGCGTGGGGAAACGGCGATTCCCGTCGATGCTTTTGACGGGTGTCAACTTCCCTACGAAAACAACGATGTTGACATCGTGATGATGGTCGATGTCTTGCATCATTCAGATTTTCCCCAACAACTGATGGACGAATCAGCACGAGTGGCCAAAAAGCAGATCATCATCAAAGACCATTACTTGCAAGGCTTGGCAGCCTATCGCACTTTGGCGTTCATGGATCAGGTAGGAAACTCGCGACATGGTGTGGCAATCCCCTGCAACTACCTAACTCCGGATCAATGGATTGAAATGTTCCGCTGCTCAGACCTTCAAGTTCAAGAGTGCATCGATCACCTTGGACTTTATCCGCCACCATTGAATTGGCTGTTCGAAAGAAGATTACATTTCTTAGCGGTCCTAGAAAACATATCGCACTGAAAGTGATGAAAAACACTAAGCCACTGTGATGATGTAGTGCTCGACAAGCACATCGCGCGGCCGTCCTCCTCTGCGAGAACACCTAGCCTTACAACGCTTCGCCCACCTGGAGAATCTGTGACACGCCCTGAACCAAAATGGTGGCCACTTTTAGTCCTCGGCATACTAGGCGTTGCCTCGGGAGCGTTGCTACCATGGCTCCGATCGTTTCAAAACTTTCCTGGTGAATCAATCGACGTCTCCGCAATTTACCGCGGTGATCCCCCCGGCGACATTCAGTATTTCCCCTTAATCTCGCAATTATCACGAGGAACAATCACAGACGGCACGATCAAAGAACTTGACGGGAGCGTTCTCCGTTCTTTTCCGCATGCGACGATCCTCCCGCATGCGATCTCGATTGCTCTGTTTGGAGACTACGGATTTCTTCTTGCTGATATTGCGGTGACCGTCTGCTATTTTCTGCTGGTCGTTTTGCTCTTTCGCACGATGGGAGTACCGAATCCTCTCAGTATCTTGACGGGGTGCTTTCTTGCATTGAATATCCCATTCAGTTTGGTCTTGAACCTCACGCTCGGACCGGTCAGCAACTCCTTCCCGTTCTTTCCTGGCGTCTGGGGGATGCGAATCCCACGCCCGTTCGTCTCTGAGCTTTTTCTAGTTGCCTCGCTGATTGCAGCCCTGCGACTGCTAATTGCTGACCGAACAAAAAGGAGTCACTGGCTTTGGCTGGCCTTTACCTTTGGAATCCTGCTCCAGGGTGATGTCTACTCGGCATTAACCTTCGCGCTGGTGAGTCCCTGTTTGATCATTGTGGTAGTGCGACGTGAAGGCCTAAGGCCAACGCTTAATAATTGCCTACTCGCCGGAGTTTTGTTTACTGGTGTCGTCACACCATTCCTGCTTCAGCGTTGGATTGAACATCCAGACATCCCGACCCGGTGGGGTGTTTTTGAACTGAATCGGATGGCCGGTTTCCAAACTTACTGGCGGCAACTGCTTGCTCCGACGTTTGTCATTGCACTGGTGTTCATCACTCGAATTTTGGCTAGCCAGCATCAGCCACCATCGCGTGGTCGGAAACGCATAGACCATGCAATTTTACGAACATGGTGGTTTCTAGCCATACTGCTGTTAGCAGCATTTTCTTGCATCTCGATTTCGATATTGCTCCTCGGAAAGACGGTTCAACCTTATCACTTCAATGATCGAGCTGAACGTCTATGCGGATACGTTGCGATTCTCGCTACCGCCTATTTAGCAATCGTTCTTTACGAGCGAGCGAAGTGGAAGAACTTCCAAACCAGATGGCAAGAAAAGATAATCAAGAGAACACCCTATGCAGCAACAGCAGCTATCTTGTTTGTCTTCCTGGGATACAACACGCTTGCCCTGAGCAAACAAGAGCAAACCGTCAATCCAGTCCGAGGCGTCTACTACGCGCATGCGACTGATGTGAATCCATCCTATCGAGCTGAATTCTCGGAACTCACTCGTTTCATGAAAACCAATCTTCCGCAAGATACTGTGGTTGCCAGTTTTGATCATCAGGTTTTCGCTTGGTGGCTCACATTTCACGGACAATACTGGTTTCTAGTGGAGCCTTTCGTTTCAAGCATTCCAGATCAAGAATTGGAGTTACGCCTTGCATTGCTCTGCAAGTTATTGGGAATGTCAACAGAGGATTACTTAGCGTTCATTCAAACGCCGATTGAAAGCCAGCCTAATCTCCACGGCTACGTCAATGTTTTCTGGCTTGGGCTGGCAAAGTACCAGGCTTCCCGTTTGCATACCTTCGCGTCCTGGGAAGACTACACCCCAGAACAGCAGCAACTGATCCCAAATTCCGACTACACTTGGCAAACGATCATTCCACAGAGCGAACTGAATCGTTTGGCTAAACAGTACGCTGAAGTCAGAATGTCGGACCTGGAGACGAGAACGATAGATGCGATCGTGCTTAGCAATGGCATTCCAGAATTACCCTGGGCGCCACCGACAACCGATTGGGAGTTGATTTTCCATAACAATGCGTTTCGATTGTTCACACGAATTCAGAAACACGAGCACGTTAAATGACGTCGTTTTGCGCACTTCAGATTGTGATTCCTGTCTACGAAGACTGGGAATCAGTAAGTCGCCTTCTACCGATGGTTGATGAACAACTGGTGGCTGCAAATATTTCTGCTGATATCCTGCTGGTAGACGATTGCTCTCAACAGCCTCGACCAATCACCTGGAAAGTACCATGGAATGGCATTCATGCCATTCGCGTGCTGAGACTCAAACGAAACCTCGGGCACCAGCGAGCCATCTGCATCGCCCTTTGTCACCTCAATCAACAGACTGAATGGGAACGCGTACTGATCATGGATGGCGACGGCGAAGACTCTCCAACCGACATCCCCAAACTCATCGCCGAATTAGAACAGAGCAATTCGAGTCGCGTGGTTTTTGCTGAACGCACAAGACGTTCTGAGGGCTACATCTTCGCGTTCTTCTACTTTCTGTACCGTGCACTGCATTGGATACTCGTAGGTCACCGGATTCGAGTGGGAAACTTCAGTGTGATGGACAGACAGTGCCTAGAAAGCCTCTGCGTTTCATGGGAATTGTGGAACCACTACGCCGCCGCAGTGTTTGCATGCCGACAGCCAATGTCGTTCGTCGCGACAGCGAGAGGAGAACGACTGGCCGGAAAGTCCAAAATGAGGTTTGCAGATCTCGTGATGCATGGGCTCAGCGCTCTGTCGGTATTTTCAGATCGCATCAGCACAAGATTGCTGCTGTTTTCGGCAGGGGGTACGATCATCGCAACCGCCGGGCTTGCTTTGCTGACAGCGACTCGCCTGTTTACAGACTACGGTATTCCGGACTGGGCAACCAATGCTTTTGGAATTTCAACGCTGCTGCTGGCACAGATTGTTGCATTCATTCTGATCGCCTGCTTCGTTGTCTTGTTTACAAGGGGACTCAACCAATTCATTCCAACACGTGATTTCGAGCACTTTGTGTTAAAGGTGGAGGAAACAACGCATGGCTGACAAACCTGCAGTGGAGAGATCAGGTGTGGAGCCGCCGTTCGAGTACATCGGAAATGAACTCGAACTTTTTTTACACGCAGAGAACTGGAAACGCTATGTGGCAAAGCGTTTACGTCGTTATATCAAGGGCGCCGTACTGGAAGTCGGTGCTGGCCTGGGGGCAAATTCACCCTACTTATATCGCGATGACTTACAGCAGTTCGTCTCGCTCGAGCCAGATCCAAAACTTTGTGATCAATTTCGGCAGCGGCAAAAGAGCGGACTCATTCCAGCAAAATGTGAACTCCTCGAAGGAACGCTGCGAGACTGCGATCCGACCAAGAAATTCGATACGATTCTTTATCTGGACGTCTTGGAACACATTGAACAAGACGCTGCGGAAGTGAGCCTCGCAATGGAACGCCTGCGACCCCAAGGTTGCCTTGTTGTTCTTTGCCCGGCGCATAACTGGCTTTACTCACCATTTGACGATGCCATCGGTCACTTTCGTCGCTACAACAAACTGATGTATCGCGAATTATCGGCGTGCAAACCGCTACGAATCGAATATCTGGACAGCATTGGCTTGCTGGCTTCACTCGCAAACAGGATGCTCTTGAAACAGCCTTACCCAAGTGAAAAACAAATCCGACTATGGGATCGTGTTTTCGTCACTCTATCGAAGGCGATTGACCCGATTAGCTTTCACCGTTTTGGCAAATCGGTCATTGGGGTTTGGCGAGTTTAGAGACATCCGAATCAAGCTGCCCCAGGACTAATCCGCCCAGAGGTACGGAGAGGCAAGGATTTGGAGAACATCAATCCAATGGATCGAATTCCAGATCGAAAGCAGCTGCGACAGCGGCATTGGTCAACTTTCCGGCATGAATGTTGATCGCCTCTCGCAACGGCCCTTTTTCTGCAATGGCTTCATCCAATCCCATTGCAGCCAAGCGAATAATCCAAGAAAGCGTGGCGTTACATAACGCAAAGGTACTGGTTCGTCCAACTGCACCTGGCATATTCGCGACGCAATAATGAACCACATCATCAATGACATAAGTGGGCTGACTGTGCGTCGTGGGACGACTGGTCTCGACGCAACCACCTTGGTCAACTGCCACATCGATTACGACACTCCCGTGCTTCATACGCTTGAGATCCTCAGCACGAACAAGCTGCGGTGCCCTGGCTCCTGGAATCAAAACTGAACCGATAACGAGGTCCGCTCGCTCCAGTTGCTCCAGCACCGTATGACGATCACTGTAGAGCATATTCACGTTCGCGGGCATCACATCATCGAGATATCTCAGCCGATCAAGATCAACATCCAAGATCGCAACATCGGCCTGGAATCCTGCCGCTATTCGGGCTGCATTCGCCCCGACAACGCCACCTCCCAAAACGGTAATATGAGCCGGCGCGACCCCCGGAACTCCCCCCAATAAAATCCCACGCCCCATCTGGGGGCGTTCAAGATACTTAGCGCCTTCCTGAACGCTCATTCGACCTGCCACCTCGCTCATCGGTGTAAGCAGTGGTAAGCGGCCTTTCGCATCTCGCAGAGTCTCGTAGGCGATGCAGGTAGCCCCCGACTCGCGCATCGCAATAGTCAACTCATGGCTGGCCGCAAAATGAAAATAGGTAAAGACCATTTGCCCATGACGAATCTTGGCGTACTCATCTGGCTGCGGTTCCTTAACCTTCACAATCAGATCAGCTTGCGAAAACACGTCCTCGCTGTTGCCCACCAATTCCGCACCGGCTCGCTCGTAGTCGTCATTCGGCAACCCGGATCCCATCCCAGCGTCGGACTGCACGATAACCCGATGTCCACGGGCAACAAGCTCTTCAACACCGACGGGCAATAAGGCAACCCGATACTCGTCGGTTTTCACTTCAGTCGGTACACCAATGATCATGCGGACCCCTCTTTAGGTTGAATTAGGAAGCCGTACTTCCATAGGACGAGACTCGCTTGACAGCTGCTCTAACGACGATGTTAACCGATCTTTCAGTAGCGTCAGCAACGGGTCAGCCTGCCCACGTGGAGCCTTCTCCGCAGGAACAACAATGGGTTCATCAAATTTGATCACCGCTTTTAATGGGACAGAAGCATCCGCTTCACCAAAAAAAGTTTCCTGCATCCGCTGAATTGTTTCCACAATCCGGGTGTCAGTCACCTGCTTTGGCTGCAGGTAACAATCGGGATAAGATAGTAGATCTTGGGCCAATTCGGCTGCAACGGAATCGTATCGCAAACGCTTTTTTTCTGCAGAATCGACCTCGGTGGAAAAATACTGACTGATTATTTCCGTCCGAATGGCGCGAACACGATCACGCACTTCACCAGACTTACCATTTAAAAAAATCCGCTTTTCAACTTGTGTCAGCAGAAATTCAATGAGCTGATCTCGACGAACCGAAAGATCACCGCTTTTGACTTTACGAAAATATTCGATTTCACGCAGCGAAAGCAGTGCCTCTGCCAAGTGAACCGTTCGTTCCCAGATTCCCTCGTCCAAAGGTTTAAGCCAGCCAAGACGCTGCTCAATTCGGTTTAACTGCTCATCTGCCCAGCCACGCATGTCCGAAACGCACAAATATTTGATTGCTACGGGAATCATCACGACTTGACCGCCGCTCTTTTTCTTTCGCCTTCGGGCGGCTGAACGGGCAACAAATGAGACGCCGTCGAGCAATGGCTTCAACACATCGTTCGTTCGATTTGTCGTGCCTTCGGGAAACAAAATCAATGGTCTTTCCGCATCGGCCAACGCACTAATCGCAGTCTCAAGCGACTGCCGATCTACGGCTTCTCGATTGATGCTAAAAGCCCCCATTTTCCTTAACGCAAATGAGTCGAACCCACTGTTATTGAACAAATGCCATGAGGCCATTGCATAAACATGCGTCTTCACCTCGCGGGCCGGCCAGCCAAGGACGAGTGGATCTGCGTACCGGCAATGATTAGGCGCCAGCAAAATCCCATCACCACGAGCGAGTGCATCGCCAAAGTGATCTAAACCTCGACACTCATAATCAACGACACCTTCCTTGCGATGCAAGTATCGATCGACAAGACGCAGGTACTGGATAGCAGAAGGCCACCCATTCCCACGATGTGGCGGCACAAACTCGTACGGCTGATCGAAGACAAGGCTCATATCAGTATCCGAGTGAGCATGGTTTGCTGCGACCGCACCAAATCAACCACCAGTGACTCGCGCCACAAAGAAACCAATTGCCAACGCCACGATGACTAAAGTAATCACCAGTGCGGTAGTGAGCAGCGGATCCAAGCCTCGGCTCCGATTGGATTGTGACCCACCGCTGCTAGTTCGCTGAGACCTGACAATGTCAGAATCCTCACCGAGCCGGACGCTCGATGGGCCGCCCGTGGCTGCCTCGCCCGGTGGAACAGCGTCGATCGTTCGTGCCGCCGCTCGCGAATTTGATCGATAACCCGATTCAACTTGGAGATCGATAAAGCTGCCATCGATCAGGTCAGGTCGTGGTTGCACATCAACGAGCCGCCCACTATCGCTGGGTGAGATACCCTGACCACGAATCAATTCCTTCCGAGCGTTAGCAAGCGTGTCGTCATTCTTGTTTGTGAGCGTATCACCTTGACGATCACCTGAACGCCGCGGGCTTTCGAGAGAGATCGACGAGGAAAAGTCGTCATCGTCGTCATCCGGCGCGGCGCCCAACCCGGCAGTTACTTTAGCTCCCTTGGGAACTGCTGCCGAAAATTTTTCAAGTACCTCGGCGACGTCAGCCGCAGATTGATAACGATACCTGGGATCCTTCTGGATCATCTTTACGCAGATACCTTCTAATTCTCCCGGGCAATCTGGTTGCAGTTCACGGATCGGCTTTGGCATCTCCGTTTGGTGCTTTGCAATCCGTTGGGCTAATGTTCCGTCACTAAATGGCGGCTTTCCAGTAAGCAAAAAATAGAGCGTACATCCTAGCCCGTAGATGTCAGCACGATGATCAACACCATGACTATTAAGGGCTTGCTCGGGAGCCAAGTAGTCGGCCGTTCCAAGCACATTTTCATTGTTTGCAACTGTCAGAGATTCCTGATCACCGGCAGTCACCAAAGCCAATCCCATATCGAGCAGACGAACGGTACCGTCACTGTCAATCAACAAGTTCGCTGGTTTGACGTCACGATGAATGACGCCTTTGGAATGAGCGTGCTCTAAACCCCTGGCGGCTTGGGCAATCAGTCCCGCTGCAGTCGAAGGATCGATTGCACCATCCCGTTTGACCAACTGTTGCATATCGCTTCCATCTACATACTGCATCACGATGTAGTGGACGTCACCCTCATTATCGATGTCGTAGGCCAACACAATGTTGGGGTGATTGAGTGAAGCGATCGCTTTGGCTTCCAACTGGAACCGCGCCAAGTAGGTCGCATCCTTGACCCGACTCTTGGGGAGGACCTTGATCGCACGTTTGTCCCCCATGCGACTATGCTCGGCGAGGTACACACTGCTCATTCCACCGGTGCCAATATGGCCGAGCAGTTTGTACTTACCAAGAAAGAACCCCTTGTATTTACCGTCTAACAATTTTTCAACGTGCCACTCGGTCAGCAGGTTTCGCTTGACAAATATTTCGGCAAGCTTTTTGGGATTGTCAGGTAGCGATCCCCCTAGCTTGTTGCGAACCTTTTCCACCAAATGATCTAGAGCCTTAGCATCCACTAAGCCACATTTAGTGACACACTCGAGGAATCGTTCCGATGTGACCTTTTGCGACATGGGCTGCCGGCCGTGACCCCATGGAGGAAGTGGGATGGATGTGAGAAGATAAAAGATTCGGTACGGTGAGTTCTACGACTTAAAACAGCATCGCTCGGTCCGAATATGTGCCCGAACCTGCACCTCGCCATATGTTAATCGTAATCGATAACGAGTGCGATGTGGAAGCAAGCGAAGTCATCGGACGTGTCAGTTGGGGAGTTTTGCCAAAATCCTGTTTTAGCCGAAAATGACTGAAATTGTCGAGCATAGCGAGATCTGGGAGATGGAAGTCGATTGTAGTTCATCCACTCTGGGAATCTTGACAAAATTCTGGGAACCCGGGCGAGTTAAAACCCGCTTGGGAGCCTCGATAGGAATGCCACGCGCTGCAGCAATCCACAAGCTATTTGTCACCCATCTCTGCAAACAGCTTGCGGCCTGCGGTGACCACCGTGAGATCTGCCTCGATCCACCGGAAAAGGTCTCCGCATTCCAACAGACGCTTGAAACTCTCGGCCTTGAAGCAGTTTGGCAAGTCACGCAGCAGAATACAGGTTCACTTGGATCACGAATGCATCATTGGTTCAAACAAAGATTAGCCGATCACCCCGACAATACGGCCATCCTGATCGGTGGTGACTGCCCAAACCTTGGCATCGAAGAAATCGAAACAGCGATTCGGCTGCTGCGACGCCATCAGGTCGTGCTAGCTCCGGCAATCGACGGAGGCTACACCCTCATCGGGCTAAGGGGACCTTGGCGGTCCGGCACGAAAGGACACGACGTACTTTTTGAACAAATTCCCTGGAGCACCGATAGCGTGCTCAGAATCACGCGAGAAAGGATTCGAGAAGCAGGCTTCTCCTTGGCGGAGCTACCAACGATGGCCGATATCGACAATCGTGAAGATCTCGATCACCTGCGACGCCAATTAATGTCAAACGACCAACATCGGCTGCTCGACGGGCTCAACCGCATTTTGGCGGATGGCGCGAAGGAAACGACAAAAGAATGACAAAGCGGCGAAACGTTAAGATTATTGGTGGCGGCGTTATCGGACTAAGTCTCGGTTGGGAACTTAGCCAACGAGGACTCGATGTCACGATCATCCAGAAAAACACGGCAAAACAAACAACTTCTTGGACTGCTGGCGGAATACTTCCACCCGCGAATCTGGCTCGCGCGATTGACCCGCTCGATCGTCTGCGAGGCTTCAGCCACGAGCTTTATCAAGACTGGGTTTTCCAGCTAGAATCGGCCACTCAAATTGACTGCGGTTTTCGGCGCTGCGGCGGCTGGTACTTAGCGAACACTCCGGGTGAACGAGCATCGATGATTGGGATGACTCGTTACTGGGATGAACTGGGCATCTCTTGCGAAGCTGTATCGCGTTCAGAACTGGCTGTCCGAGAACCACGCCTCCAAGCTTGGATCGAATCGCAGCCATCTGCATCCGGATGGTGGGTCGCCGACGAATGGCAGATCCGCCCCCCTCGACTGCTACAGGCGCTGCGAATGGCTTGCCAATCGACGGGCGTCCAATTCGTGGACAACACAAGTGTCCGCCAGATCGGAACAGCTGACAGCGGACCTCGTTATCGGATCGGCGACGACTGGCACGATTGTGATGATTTAATTCTGTGCGCTGGCGCTTGGTCAGGCGAAGTGGGCGAATCACTAGGACTGCGGCACAGTATCATCCCAGTCCGTGGTCAGGTCCTGCTACTGAAAACCGAGAAGCCTGAGTTAAAATCGATCATCAATGTCGGCCACCGCTATCTTATCCC
>JARGNK010000192.1:0-4257 GCA_029213145.1 Rubripirellula sp.
GGTTCGCAGCGGGGCGGTTCGCACCCAGCGGCACAATCCTGTCTTGACCTCCCCTCCCCTGCTTTGAGTACAAGCGGCCGCGGCCGGTGTGACCGGGTTCTACGAATGTTGTCACTGAAAGAAAGAAATCCATGTTCAAACGCATGTTGTTCGCCTTTGCGATCGCCGTGATTCCGGCAACCTTGATGGCAGATGAAATTGTTCGCTACCAATTATCCGAATGGAAAGCGAAGCATATTCACAACAAAAAAACGGCCGAAACCATCACAAAAACGCTCACCAAGCTCGGCTGTGAAATCAAAAAAGAGCAGCACAACGGGCACATTGACGTTCGCTACCGCTGCCCAAAGTGGAATGAACTCAAGCTCGATACGCATGAGAACGCCCACAAATGGGAGAAGTGGCTGAAAGAGTTTCACTTCAAAACTGTCCACAAACACTGAATCGAGTGCCCAGTGAGTTTGCCTATTTCTTCAACATTGGTCGTGCAAGGCGCCAGCCACCTCGCTGGCGAGGTGGCTCGCCGGGTCGGACAAGCGGTGGGATTCGCCGATGTGCTCGCTGGGGCGGCATCTTCGCCGGTCGAAGAAATCGATCTCCATGGGCCGACCTCTCCGTCGAGGGGTGACCTGCGAGCTGAGTTGGTTGAGTCAATCGGCCGAATCCTGCGAGAATCAGGAGTGAACCTGGATCGGCCGTTGCAGCTGAGTATCAATACTGATGGCGGGCTTCGCGTCGTTTCTGACCACGAACGGGCCGCCGCAATCGAGGCTAAACTCGAAGGTGACCCGGGGATCCGCCGGCTGGCCCAGCAGTGGGCTTCTAGTGCACCAACGACCGCCGGCGAGCGAATTGGGGCAGCTTCCAGATCGCTCGACTTGACGATCCCGGCCTCAACAGCGACTATACTGAGCGTTCCCGGAGGGTATCCGAATTGGTGAGGAGGTTGATTCGAAATCAATTGCCCCGCAAGGGGTTGCGGGTTCGAGTCCCGTGCCCTCCGCTCCCGTCGCTTTGCTGCGATGAATCTGGTCGCTTTGCTGCGATGAAGTCGGCGAGCGAAGATGAGCGAGTCAACGCTCGTCTTCGTCCGGCTCGCCACCCAAACTGCTTCAATTGGCGAGCTTAACGTGCGTTTTTGAAAAAAAACGCCAGTCAAGCAGTCGTCTTGTTGCGATTTGCTAGCGATACATCGAGAATTTGGGGTGCTGGCTGATTCCCCTGGTTCTGATCCATGCTGGTGATCAAGATGAGCGAGACCGCCGACCTGAGTTACCCTGCCAAAGCTGACGCGAATGGTACGGCCAAGAAATACTATCGTCGCCGTGCTTATTATTTCGGCCGGCATAGTTCGCCCGAGAGTTTCATTCTGTTTGGCGAGTGGAAGCGCCGTCTGATCGAGACGGGGGAGCCACCGGAGGTGAAAACCGTTCGCGTGGACCTGAAACACTCGATGGAGCGTCAGGAACGGATCAGGCAGTATCGCGTCTATCTGTGGCCGGCGGCGACAGTGCTCAGTTCGATCGTGCTCGCCATCGCGATCACAGCCGCCACCTTGATTTTCTCAACCCAAACGGTGCCTGAGGTCGATGGACAACCATTGAGCGTAGAAGAAACGCTCTTCGTGCGAGGGTTGCGCCAGCATGGTGGAATGGATGCCGAGTTCACTTCCGAGCAACCGAGACGCATCGCCGAAAACTATGAAAAGATCATGCAACTAGGGCCGGATGATGGACCACTTCACGAATCGAATGAGGGATTGTAAGTCACCGGCGCACTTTGCAGCTTTCTCGTGCGTGGTGTCACTCTACGTGTTGTCGATTGCCAATCCGATCTTGGGTAATCGAAATTCAGGCACACTGTCGAAGGAGAAGTTAATTTACATCATGCCGAGCGAGATGCCTGACTCGCGCACAAATTGCAGTGATCTTGCAGCCGCATATGCAGTTGCACTCAGCGATATCAAGGTTGCACATATGGCTGCTGATGTTGCTTATCGAGCTTGGTATGAATGTGAGCATGGCGGTCGGCAGTCACCAGTTCTGCCCGAGCGGTCTCAAAGCGAGATTCCCTCTGCAGATTTTTCAGTACTGGTGGAACAGCCTTAGCTAATCTGCTAGGCCATCAATGTGGTCAGCGATTACCGAGGTTTGCCATTTTCCCATCGGTCAGATCTGCTATCCAATTTCGGCACCTCGATTGTCGGGCGGCGGTTAGGTCGATCGCGCGGTATGATTGCGAGAACCTTTGATGTTGGGAGAAGAAGATGTCACCAGATAAAACTTTGTTCGAGCGAATGGGTGGTGCAGAAGGGATCGCTAAGCTCGTTCGGGATATGTATGCCCGAGTTCAACAAGATCCTGAGTTAGCGCCGTTTTTCGAAAATGTGTCGATGGATCACCTCAATCGAATGCAGTACCAATTTATGGCTTCCGCCTTGGATGGTCCCGTCGATTACACGGGTGCCGAGTTGACTCAGATTCATCGAGGACGGGGGATCACGGCAAAACATTTCGCAGCGTTTTGCGGACATTTCGCTGATGCGGCGGAGCAGGCTGGAGCGGACAAACTGGATATCGACAACGCACTTGGACGACTCGCAACCTACAAGGATAAGATCACCGGTGATACGACCGTTGACGGCTGATGCGTTGCGTGCAGCGGCATGCGGATATCACAACCAGACCTGCCGCGCACATCGGCGGCTTGTTACCGTTCCACCGGCATTTTGGCATTCAGTGATTGTTGCCACTGTTTTAATTCTTTCCTTAACTCATCACGCAACTCTGGTCGCGTGAGCGACAAATCATTTGATTCACTGGGATCATTTGCCAAGTCATACAATTCGACTTCATTCGTTTCGTAGAACTCGATCAGCTTCCAGCGATCGCGGCGAATCGCAGCCCCTGGTTTCCAGTCGGATCCGTGGTAGTGGGGGTAGTGCCAAAACAGACTCCGTGAGCCCGCTGTTTCGCCTCGCAGTTGGGGTACCAAGCTAACACCATCAGCATGCAGTTTGGGATTTGTCGGCAGGCCTGCCAGTGCCAAAATGGTGGGAAAGAAATCAGTGCTCACCACTGGTTGATCGCATACCGATCCGGCATGAGTGACACCGGGTGCGCGAATGATCATCGGTTCACGGATTCCACCTTCGTATAACCAACCCTTACCGCTGCGTAGCGGAAGATTGGATGTTGGACCTCCGCTCGATTTGCGTCGAGCTGGTAACGTACACAATCCACCGTTGTCCGAGAAAAAGATGACGACGGTGTTTTCGGAAAGGCCTGCCTGATCGATTGCTTTTAAAACTTCTCCAACGCTGAGATCGACTGCACGAACCATCGAGGCGTAGTCGGGATTGTCCTGACGCGCACGGCTGGCGGCATCCCGTTCTGCGATCGCTGGCGTTGGGGATGAGAATAAGTTGGCAGCTTTGGCTTGAAATTGATTGACTGTTCGTCGGTCAGCTTGGATGGGTGTGTGGACGTTGTAGTAGCTGAAGTAAAGCAGGAAGGGGCGATCTCGATCTGCCTGTTGGATCAATCCAGTTGCCTCGTCGGTCAACCGCTCGGTCAGATACTCGCCCTGCTGTTTTGCCGTCAAATTTGGGTTCTTCCAAGGCGCGTAATAACCACCGGGCGGAGAGCCCTTGTCGCATCCTCCGATGTTGACGTCAAATCCTTGATCGGTCGGCCAGTGTCCTTTCCCTCCCAAGTGCCACTTGCCGAGAAAGAAAGTTTGGTAATCGGCCTGCTCACGTAAGGCTTCGGCGATCGTGATTTCTTGTAACTCCAAATGATCACGATCTTCGATGTGCTCGAATCGAACGTTTGCATCGGCTGCCAGCCGACGACCGGGAATCCAATCAGTGATGTCAACACGGACAGGATGTCGTCCCGTCAAAATACTCGCTCGCGTCGGCGAGCAAACCGGGCACGCAGCGTATCCTTGTGTGAATCGCATTCCACTGGCTGCCAAAGCGTCAATGTTGGGCGTTTCATAAAAGGTGCTGCCATTACAGCCAACGTCTGCCCAGCCAAGATCGTCAACAAGGAAAAACACAAAGTTGGGACGTTCGGCTGCCAATGCAACACTGGTTGAGGTCAACGAGAGTGCGACCGAAGCCAGCAAGAAAAGAAATGAACGAAACATCAATGGATTCAGTGGTTGGGGAAATTTAATTGGGTGTGACATCGAGTTCGGGTTCAATGCTTGGATTGCGCGGCTCGCTGGAATCTGGCTCGCTGGAATCTGGCT
>JARGNK010000192.1:4357-12424 GCA_029213145.1 Rubripirellula sp.
GGTTCAATGCTTGGATTGCGCGGCTCGCTGGAATCTGGCTCGCTGGAATCTGGCTTGATTCGCTGGATCAGTTGGTTTCTCAGTGCCATTGCTTCGTGGTAAGCCGCAGTCGACGTTTCGTTTTCGATTAGATAGTCAAAATCGACAAGAGCGGCGGCGTTTCGTTCTGTCATCATGCGAACTTGCGCTCGCATTCGTCGAGATTCAATTGAATCGGGATCGACGATTACCATCGCTTCGCAGTAGCGGTGGATTGCCGATAAATCCTGGCGTCGACCAGCCGCACCGACCAGATTTGACAACACACGGTTCAGAATTTGTTGTTCATTTTGAGTCTGCAGATCAGCATCATTCAGAGGTCGGCCGGAGTGATTGGTCACAAGTCTGTTTGCGTCTTCCCGGCTCAGTAACTTGCCTTGTTCGAACACATCGATCAGAAGCTGTGGTTCTTCGGTGGCATCGCGCACCACGAAATGTCCCGGCAAACCAACACCTTGCATGTCTAGGTCGAGTGCCTTGCCCAGCGATATGTAGAGAATCGACAGGGTGATCGGCAATCCTTCGCGATCGTCGATAACTTGATTCAAGTGACTATTGGCGGGATGGTAGTATTCCGCCCGTCCACCACGAAAACCGTTTTCTTCAAACAGAAAACGGTGTAAGGCGTTGCGCCGCTCGACAGCGCTCGCATCCTTCGCCAGGGAATCACGAATTTCACGCGTCATTTCTTGCGTACGTTCGACGTAAGCACTGATGTCTAGGTCGGGTTGATCTAATTTGGCGATTGCCAAGGTCGCTCGCAGCAGGCGATCGTTTTGTGGCTTTTCTTCCTGCAGTGCGGTTTCTAATTCACGCAACGTGGGAACGAGTTCCAAGTCGTCCGCCACCCGACGTAGCTGCGAGATGCGCTGTTCTAGTTCATTGACCTCACGGGAGATTTCTCGGTTCACGATATGGCGGGCACGGCCGAGTTCGATCAGCTGTTCCGATGTGACATCCAGCAGACGATCGGGTTTGTCAATTAATTTCGTGAGTGCCGTCCTTAACGGCGGAGACAAGGTTGGCAGTTGCAACTGGTCGCCAAACTGAAAACGTTTGAATGTGGGCTTGGTGTCCCGGAACTTCACGAGTCCAACTTTGCCGCCGCGGAGCTGCCGATCGTTGGATTCGATGACCAGCTTTCCATTGAGGTAGCAAAGCAATTTGTCGGCTTGGACGCGAACGCGAATACGATTCCACTGGCCAGGCAGATACTGATCTGATTCGACTTCTTCCAACACTTGCCAGTTGTAAACCGATGGGCCTTTGAAGCAAGTTAACCGAAGTTTCCCGTCGCTGGGGTAAAAACCGTAATGCTTGTCGTTGCCATCAGCAAGAAAAGCTAAGCCTGCTGCACCCGATTCTTCATCCAGCCGAACATCGACGGCGATTTCGAAGGGAGGCGTCGGAGACTTGTTTTGCTTGGACAGCAGCAAGGACCGGCCGCCGAAACCGGTACCCAGGCCTTGAGCGCCAATGATGCTGCCACGCTGGGTCCAGGAGGCGCCGAACAGGGGCGTCCATGATTCGGGATCGATTTGACCAAGACGGACCCAGCGGTCGATGGAAATTGGATTGGGTTGGCCACTCAATGAACGCAATTGGTCCGTCGGGATCGCAAAGCCAAGATTGTCATCGATGGCCGATTTCATGTTGACGATGCCGACCACATTGCCGTTGAGGTCGACCAAGGGTCCACCACTGTTACCTGGTTGAGTTGGCATGGCGAGTTGAAGCATTGGGCGGCCATCCATTTCACGCACCGCAGACACGATTCCAGTGACCACGCTGTCACGCAGGCCAAGCGGATTGCCAAAGGCGAGCACCCGAGTGCCTTGATCGGGTAACGGCGCGTCAGAGAGGTTCAGGGCCGGCAGCGGATCCGCACCAACCTCGACGCGGAGAATGGCCAGGTCGCGACGTCGGTCAGACGCTTCAATGGCCAGCACCGGTAATTGCCGTCCGGATGCCAGTTCAACGGTCAGGGGGCGGCCTTCGGTGATGACGTGAAAATTGGTTGCTAGCAAGCCGCTGGAATCAATGACGAATCCTGTGCCCAGGCCGATCTGCCCTCCATCACGGCCCCGAACTTGGATCGTTACCGTTGAGGGTCGGACCTCATCGATGATCGCTTTGAAGTCGGTTTCGCCATTTTGCTGAGCTACGAGGGAAAGCGAAAACAGAAGCCACAGGACCGGTAAAAGGGCGAACCGAATCATAATATCTCAACAGGTGGCAGGAGGATTTCGGATCGCTATTGTAGCCCCACCGGGTGCGATGGTATCCCCGCAGCACGAGAAAGCCTTTCTCCGCGAGCGTTTGTCCTCCGAATGGCCATGGGTGTCGTCAATTAAGAAACGGTGAAACAACGGTCGCTGGGATCCGATTCACCGTGTTGAGATTGTTTCCCCAGAGTCGACGCGTAGCCCGGTTTGGCAGCATGGTGGACGATTGGCCTACTCCGAACGGTTTACCTAGCCCGCAAGTTACCCAACCCGCAAAGTTGGGTATGACCCTGCGGCCTGTATCGTTTTGTCGGATTTCAAAGAATCGGCCTGCAGGATTCGAGGTCCGGTTGATCGAGTTATGTCGCGTGTTCAGCCGATAGGGCTTGTAGCGCTGAATCTGTGATGGCACCGGTACGCGTTAAGACTCCGCCAACCCGCAAAGATTTTCATGGTAAGCTCGACCCGCCACTGCTTGCCCCGCCACGCCCTCAAGGGGCGTCGCTGGTCTCGAATTGTCACCACGTTGCTGGCCTCCGTGGGTGCGACCGTGACCGCTGGTTGCGGTTTGCTGAGTCACTTGCCGGAATCGAAGCACGATACGAAAGCTTCGTACAGCGACGGCTATGGTCTGCGGATTGAGTACCCGGAGGTACAGGAGTGTGTCACGCCTGTGTCGCTTGCGGCCGAGGCAACGGTCAAGCCACTTTCGTTAGATGATCCGGCCGACTTGCCGACGGTTGATATGTCGCTTGCAGAGGCGATCAATCTCGCCGTCTCGCAAAGTCCTGTGCTTCGCTCGATCGGTGGTTCGGTTGTCACAGCGCCAGCGGCGAGTCCGACGGTTTACGATCCCGCACTGACGGCATCGAGCCCTGCTCGGGGTGCCGAAGCAGCTTTAGCTGCATTTGACGCGCAATACACACAGCAGTTGTTTTGGCTTAATCGCGATCAGCCCCAAAACATCGCATTGGTTCCCCCGTTCGATCAATTCAATCGGGCCGTTTTTGTGGCGAACAACGCCACCTTCACCAATGAATTGGCGAAGACGACTGCGACGGGATCAAAGTTTTCACTGCGGCACGTCGTTAATTACACACGAAATAATCAACCAGGCCGTGCCTTCAGAAGTTCCTTTGATGGCTGGGTTGAAGCTGAGTGGCGACAGCCTTTGTTGCAGGGTGCCGGGACGACTTACAACCGTATTGCCGGCCCGACGAATGTACCGGGCCAATACAATGGGGTCTTGATTGCACGCCTGAACGAAGATCAATCGCTCGCCGATTTTGAAGTCAGTGTGATTAACCTCGTGTCAGATGTAGAAAAGGCCTACTGGGATCTGGTTACTGCCTACCGAGTTCTTGATACGCAGATCAAGGGGCGCGAGGCGGCGTTGCAGACATTCCAGTACCAGCAGGTACGACTGGAAGTTGGATCAGGCCGAAGTGATGAAGAGGCTCAGGCGCGGAGTCAGTACTACCAGTTTCAAGCCCAAGTCGAATCGGCTCTTGGCGGTCCCGTCGGCTTATACCAATCCGAGCAGCGGCTTCGGTACCTGATTGGCTATCCGGCGACCGACGGTCGACTGATTCGACCCTCTACCGAACCAAATGATGCCAAGGTCATTTTCGATTGGTCCAGCGCGCTAGGGCAAGCGTTGGAGCGACGGGTTGAGGTTCGCCGGCAACGGATGTCACTGCAGCGACGGGAATTAGAGCTTGTTGCCGCACGAATGAACTTCAAGCCACGCCTCGACTTGTTATTTCAGTACCGCTGGCGAGGGCTTGGGGATAACCTGATTGGTTCATCGACTGGGGCCGCCGGGACGGGGCTTCCCGACGACAATCTTTACGGATCTATTCTGGGTGGCAACTACCAAGAGGGTCAGGCGGGAATCGAGTTGAGCTTTCCGGTTGGCTTTCGAGCCGCTGGCTTGGCGATCGCGAACGCGAAGTTGAACCTTAGTCGCGAACGGGCGGTGCTGGCTGAAACGGAATTACGTGTCAGCCATGACTTGTCTGATGCCGCGCGGCAAGTTGATATCACCTATCAACTGCTCGAAACCAATTACAACCGAGTTGAAGCCGACTTGCGCCAGGTTGAAGTTTTGCAGCGTCGTTATCGCGATGGCAGCGACAACATCAACTTCCTGCTGCAAGCTCAGCGGCAAGCTGTTACGAGTACAACGGAATTCTATCGATCACTCTCTGCCTACAACCTGGCACTGCGTGACTTGCATCGCCAAAAAGGTTCGTTGCTGGCATACAACAATGTCCAAATGGCTGAGGGGCCGTGGGCGGCAGGAGCTCAACGGGATGCATACCAGGTGGGCCGCTTCCTGCATCCACGGCAGTTCCCAGAGAAGACTCAGGCACCGATGGCGTTGACGGCTGGGCCATTTGATCCCTCGGCACCTCAAAACACGATGCCAAATACCGTGTCGAGCTCCAGTGATGGGGAGTTCGCCGAACCGGTGATGCCGACAGCGGATCCAGCAGCAGATAAACCTATGGCAAGTGAAACTGTCCCCGCAGCACCGGCGGTGGACGAAACCTTGATGCCGCAACCACCCGCTGATGAAAAACTCGAGCAAGAATTGCCACCACTGCCCGAGCTGAGCAAGCCGAAGTCCTCTTCTAGCGACGGCGTTCCCCGCCTTGAGCAAGATTCATAGCAGCAGATTCCGATTCTATCTGATTGATTTGTAGGTTGTGGTCTGATTCGCCGCGTGGGGTCGATTCGTAATTTGCGACGGGGTGAGGTTTGCCAAAAACCGAGCTGATCCGCAGGGCACTTAATGTCGCGTGAGGGAGTGGGGTCTACGCTCGCAATTTTGGGTCAAGGATTTTTTGCGTTCTACCGCTTTTCGTATCGCACTCGATAAACCGGGATGTGGTATTTCCGGCTACGACGTTCGAAATGGGTTCGGTAATCTAAGTCGTGATTTGCTTCCAATTCTTCTTCGGGGATCGGCACGCCCAGTTCGGGCGTGATTTCGGCGATCATTTCGACAGCGGTTTCAAAGTAATCGAGCACATCGGTCCAGAAATGAAATCTGCCTCCGCTGCGGAGCGCGCGAGCGATGTTGGTGATACTGGTCGGATTGACGACGCGTCGTCGGCGATGCCGTTTTTTCCACCAGGGATCAGGAAAGTAGACGTGCACTGCTTCCAGCGTTCCAGCCTCGATCCGTTCTTGGAAAAGTGGTTCGGCGTTACCACTGACCATGATGGCGTTATCTAATTCCGCTTTCGCTAAACGCCCAGCAGAATGCTGAGCGTATTTATCCATGATTTCGATGCCAAGAAAGAGATGCGAAGTTTCAGCAGAGGCTGCGTTGGACAAAAACAAGCCCTTACCGGAACCGATTTCGATTTCCAGTGGCAAGTCACGACCAAACAATGCTTGGCCAGTCAGTTGAGGTGGCAATTGTTCGACCGTACGAAGCGTTCGGCTGATGTCCAAACTGGCGGGCGGTCGTTTGATGGGGCTGCGGGGCATATCGCTCAGCGTGTGTTGGCTGCCGGTGCTGGTGGTGAAAATGGGTCAGATGACGAGTTCGAAAAATTTGATCAGAGCTGGCGGGGAACGTCCAGCCGAATCTATTCAGGCGTGCTCATGGGCGGAAGTGTCTTGCTGGCCCAAGCCTCGGCACGTTCCAAGTGGGGGAAATCTATTTTTATCCCTTACTTGCTGCTGTAATTCACGGTTATCGTAACCCTGCGATTTTCCCTTACAATGCGTGTTCACTTAGTTCCTGGTTCGAATTGTATGGTCACGAAGTCATCGATGGAAAGTAATTTCAACGGTTTACAGGTCGCTGCGTTAGAGAGCCGGCGAGCCGACGACATGAAGCGTCTGATTGAGCGATGTGGGGGGGTACCGCACGTTAGTCCGTCGATGCGTGAGGTTCCGATCGAACCCAATCGGGCCGCGATCGATTTTGCATATCGTTTGATGACCGGGCACATTAGTGTCGTCGTACTCATGACCGGCGTTGGATTTAGGTACTTGTTGAGAGCGGTCGAGCGGCACCTCGACCAGCAGCGATTACTTGATTCGTTGTCCGATGTAATCACGATTTGCCGCGGCCCCAAGCCCGCGGCCGCGATGCGCGAGCACGGCTTGAACCCGACGCATCGAGTTCCCGAGCCCAATACTTGGCGTGAAGTGTTGGATTTGATCGATCAGCAAGTACCGATCTCGAACCAAGTCGTCGGTCTGCAAGAGTACGGCATCACAAACGCGTCGTTGGTGGCCGGATTGGAAGCTCGGGGAGCCACGGTTGAAGCGGTTCGTGTATACGGATGGGAGTTTCCGGAGGACACGACTCTGTTGGAAGAGAATGTTCGCGCTTTGGCCGATGGTCGCCGAGATATGTTGTTGCTGACCAGCGCGCACCAAGTGGTCAATATGCTGCGGATGGCGGAGCAACTGAATATCATTGACGCGCTTCGTGACGGCTTGCATCAGACCGTGATCGCATCGATTGGTCCGACCACGTCGCAGATGTTGGAAGAGTGTGGTATCCAAGTCGATCTCGAGCCGGCTCATCCCAAAATGGGGCATCTCGTTACAGAGTCGGCCCAGCGTGGCTGTTCCCTGGTTGATGCGAGAAAACGGTGGAAAGTTGTTTCACCGCCGCTTGAACAATCAAATCACCCGTCCAATGACAGTCTGTTCATGCGAGCGTGTCGGGGTGAGAAGACGGAACGCTCGCCAGTTTGGTTGATGCGGCAAGCTGGTCGTTACATGACAGAGTATCGTGAAGTTAGAGCGAAGCAATCCTTTTTGGACCTTTGCCGTGATCCACAGTTGTGCAGCGAGGTGATGTGTACAGCGGTTGATCGGTTGGGCGTCGATGCCGCGATCATTTTCTCGGATTTGTTACCAATCTTGATGCCGATGGGATTCGATCTGGAGTACGTCAAAGGTGACGGTCCAGTGATCCACAATCCTGTTCGCGATCTGGATGGAATCAAACAGGTTCGTTCGTTGGATCATCCCGAAGAACTTGATTTTGTTTATGAAACGGTCCGACGCACGCGAGCTGATCTTCCCGAAGGGGTTCCGGTGATCGGATTTGCTGGATCGCCGTTCACATTAGCTAGCTACGCAATCGAGGGGGCTGGTAGTAAGCAGTATGTGAACACCAAGAAACTAATGGTCAGTGAAGATGGCGGCTGGGACGCGTTGATGGAAAAACTGTCACAAGCCATCACCGTTTATCTGAATTACCAAATCGCCGCGGGCGCGCAATGTGTTCAATTGTTTGACAGTTGGGCTGGTTGTTTGTCGCCACAGCAATACACAAAGTACGTATTGCCTTGGATGAAACAGATCATTGCGGGAATCGCTCCGGGCGTTCCTGTAATCAACTTTGCCACCGGCAACCCCGAACTGTTGCCATTGTTGCGAGGTGATCGACGAACGGTTGTCGGAGTTGATTGGCGGATTCCACTGGATGTGGCATGGCAGCGAATTGGCCACGATAAGAGCGTGCAGGGTAACATGGACCCGGCGGTGTTGTTGTCGAACCCGGACCGAATTCGCGTCGAAGTCGACAAGTTGCTACGCTCGGTTGCCGGCCGCCCGGGGCACATATTCAATCTGGGGCACGGGGTTCACAAGGAAACCCCGGTCGAAAATGCGATCGCCCTGGTGGAGTGCGTCAAGCAATGGAGCGAATAGCGGCTCTTGTGGACGCCGAAATCCGTTCCCAATTTCGGTATTGGCAGTCGTACCCGCGTTGAGAGATGTCGAGTTGAGAGATATCGAGTTGAGAGATATCGAGTTGAGAGAT
>JARGNK010000193.1 GCA_029213145.1 Rubripirellula sp.
CGTCGCTCCAGCCTTCCCGTCGCTCCAGCCTTCCCGTCGCTCCAGCCTTCCCGTCCATGCAACTGGCGGATTCTGGCAGCTCGCCAAATGGCATCCGCGACATCTTCCCCACCAGATTTTTTCAGTTAGGAACAGCCCGTGCCAAAAAGGTCTGGTTATTTGAATGGAGCCTTCGCTGCAATCACGACAATTTCTTCGCCCGCACTCATGATGTGACCGGCAGGATTGACTTTGGTTTCGTTCCCTCGCCCAACGGCGATCAACAGCGCGTCACGCGACTTCTTCAACTCATTCAAAAGGTCATCGAAACTGTAACCAACGAACTGCTCTGGCACTGGAACCCGAAAAAACTGATTTCCATGACGATGGGTCAGCAACTCGTTGAACATTCCCATCATGCCTCGATTCAATGCGGCTTGCGCCATCATGTAGGCACTGTGTTCACTGCTGACAACGTAATCATTCACCTTTCCCATCTTGAGGTGTGATGCATAATCTCGATTGTTCAGCTCGGCGCAGGTATAGACGTCGGGATTCAATTTTTCGGCGGTGAGTGCTGCAAGAATGGTACGGGCATCAGCATCTTGCTCATTCCGTCCACCAGAGGTGTCATTCAAGATGATGCACATCCGCGCCTGATGAATCCCAACCTTTTCCAAAGTCGCCACACGGGTGAAATCATCATTGACGAAATACAACTGTGACTGCAGCGACGCGGGCACGGTCGGTGCTTCATGCTCCCACTGAGACACGACAACAATTGCAGTGTCCGCGTCCAAGTGGGACGCGCGGCATTCCTCGATGATGATTTCGGCTTTGGTATTCCAACCACAAATGACGACGTGATTCTCTAGCAGCTCTGATTCCACGGTTTTCCCTCCAAGACGTATTCTTTCGACCATGAATGCCGATACGGTTCCGGTGAACATCGCAAAGATGGTCAATCCCATGAACATCACCCCAACCGCAACGATGCGGCCACCTACGGATTGAGGAGCCTGGGGAATTGGTTCGCCTGCAAATAACGAGTGCAGGCTAAACCAAAAAGCCTCGCGAAATGACATTCCGTTCCCCGACTCAAACAACATCATCGCGCTGGTGCCCAACAACACAGTCAGAATCAACAAACCACAAACAAAGATGTACTCAACAATTCCCTTGCGAAGAATATACGGATAGTTCGACGAGAGCCTGGAAACGTAGCCAAACAATCGCAAGATTCGCAGCAGACGAAACAGCCGCATCACGCGAGCAGCAAAAAAACCTGGCAACAGCGATGGCAACGTGGCTACCAGATCAATCCAATACTCTCGGAGATAACGTCGCGGCGACCAGCACCCTACGAAACGCAAGACGAGTTCAATCACGAAGAACCACGTGATCACGTCATTGAAAAGCTGAACCTGCCCAAGAAACTGTTTTGACCCCGCACTGTCGATCGCCGAATACAAGAATTCAACGAACGTCAACACGATCGAGACCACGATCAGCAAGCCAACCGCCAATTCGACCTGCGGTCGGCGAAAAAACCAATCCAGTTTTCGAGAGATCTCGGGCCGTTTGTGGCTTCGGGTTTGGTTCACGGTCAGCTTTGCCAAGATTCTTCGCTTCCATCACATCCGTTAGGATCCTGCAGGCATTAAACCTCCCCGCGAACGGACCGGCAAGCGTCATTCCAACATCGCTGCCTGTGCACCGAACCAGCGAAGGTGACCAAACGGTCGGACCACGAAAGATATGGAGTGATCCCCCCAGCCCCAAATCTCGGCCAACGTTTAGAACAAATGAGTTCGAAAATTAACGCGAAAGCCTGTCTAGAAGCCGGCAGCCTAGAAGTCGGGCAGCAGCCCCATCCGTTGACAGCATCCGCCGACTAACAACGAAGATTCACACGACGCCCAGAAGTAACATTTTCTAAGCGGCAGCCAGGTCCTCTCCAGCGCGGAAACTACTCTCGTGCGACGGAACACAGATCAGACCAAAACTACGCCCCAGAAAACAATTATTCTGGAAACGGTGGCCTTCCCAATCCCGCACGATGGGCGATTCGAGATAATTGGGACGGTCACCAAGCTGTAAAACCAATTACTATTTCACATCTCGAACGATAGAACCGTGACATGCCTATTTGCATCAAGTCTCAACCGGATGGGGCAATCAATGGTCGCGCACGCAGTAGATTAATATTTGCTTCACCGATGCGGCGTGTCCCTCACCGAATCTCTGTGTTGCCCTGGTCAGTTTTGCTGGTCCTGTCAACGGGCGTTCTAACGTCAATTGGGTGCAACTCGGCGGTTCGATCCATCACACGCGAGCCTCAACCACTTGCTTACGTCGGACAAGTCCAACTTGGTGAACCGACGAACGAGGATGGCACGGTCGTCGTCCCCTTGAATTATGTAGATGGACAGTGGCTGCAGAATTCGGCAATCGTTCCCATCGACGTCGAAACTACGATCAACGATTCGGAAATCGAAATGACCGTTGTCACCTCAGTCGCCACCGAGGGTGGCACCGAAAAAGGCCGGCGACTGATTCTTCCCGAAGACACGACCGGAGAATTCGAAGTCTACTATCGAGATCCCAACGGTGTTCGCCATCAAATCGGTGTAGTTCTAATCAAGAAATGACGACCAGAGGATGCTCACTGTCGCACCAATCGAAGAAGGACAGAATCAGCGCCATTTGCCAACGCACCGCTCGTCCACAAGTCAGTATTTGGCGAATCGAGCATGGATGCGACGAGTGCAATTGCAAAGTGCCCCGCGTTAAGCAGACACGATGGGTCAGCATCTCTCACTGACCACTCACCTGCAATCCTGCCGAAGGATGTTCTGTCGCGAAGACAAAATTTACCGATCAGTCAAAACACGATCTCCTGGACCGAACTGGCCGGTTAGATCAAATTGACCCTGGACCAAATACGTTCGCCCAAGCGTGGCAAATCAACATCGGCAATGTTGCTTGCTCAGATTCACTTTACCTCGCGAGGCGATCATCAAATTCCAGCTTCGACGACGAGTGAAGCAAAACGTACTTGAACTTCTTGACCGCTTCGAACTTAGAGATTCGCATGTAGCGAGCATAGAGATCGAAGTCTCCGCAAGTAGCAAGATAGTCGAGGTCAACATCATGACTGCTTTCATACTTTGCGACGCACTCCTTGATAATATCCGGATCGAGAGTCGCGATGAACTCATTGAGCAGTGACTTGTCCCGCATCAAGACGCCGTCAGAAAAGAGCGGATTCTGTTTTGAGCGATACTCGGCATCAGTCAACCAAGGCGCGACCGCCACCAAAGCCACTGAGGATGTAACAGTCAAACAAATCAGAAGGGCGGTGATGCGCATGTAGAATCCCAAAACAGATAGCAATCAGGCTTCGATTACTCAACCATAGGTTCGAGCAGGCATGCGAGAGATCGCAAGCAAAGGCCACACTCTAGAGATAGGTCAGGGTAGGCGGTACAGCTGATACAACTGGATTTCATCCCCGCTTCGTAAGTGTCAAACTGAGGACGGTCACCGTTGGCTGGTTTGTACAAGCCGATTCCCGAGTTGACTCGATCTGTCACAACACTGCAGGTATTTGGTCGATATCAACGGAGACACGAAGGTCGCGTATTGGCCCTCGGGAGATCTATGCAGGTTCGTCACCCAACCGATTAATGGATGCATCGACGGCCTGGGAGATCGCCGTATCGTTTTGCTTCAATCCACCGGTTTTCTCCGAATACTTCTCGGAGAGGTTTGCGGTGATAAAATCACTTAGCTCACCCAACGACTTGTACTGCTTGGAGCGCGAGTAAGGAGTAACCGCTTGCGAAGTAAAAGCCAGTAAACCAACATGCCAGAAAGTAATCCGTACCATCCTCCCAGGGAAAAGGCTGAGCATGCCGTCATATTGAGCGACCCGGAACTCACCGGGATCGCATGGCGAAAACTCTGTTTGATGGGCTGCAGCGGTCTGTTCGTTGGCGTGACCAGTCGTCTTGCCAGGCAACTGGTCCCAGGACCGATTCATTACGAAGCAATTGCCGCAATGGTTGTGCTAATCGCATTAGTGCTCGCGGTGATTTACACCTTTCGTCGATGGCCACTCTATGAGGCGCTCATCAACATGGATCTGGCAATCACGATGCTGTGGGGATCGTTTTTTATCGGCTGGACAATCATCCATGGAGAAATCTGGGTCGATTTCATCTTCCTGGCGGCGATGTTCTGGTTCGGATCGACAACCATAGGATCTCTGTTGATGTGTGTCCTCAAAGTCATCCGCACTAAGTCGATGAAAGGATCATAGATCCGTGCCGAGTCATTCGCTTGCACCGCCAGACGAATTGAGCTTTCCAATCGGTAAATCGCTTGGCCGATTGAGAGTACTTTGACTCCTTGGTTTCCATTTGAAACCATGCTGACGATTTACGGCATACGTCGGTTGCGACATCGAAAGCTGATCGGTTTGGCCAACCCCCTAATCCGGCCTCAACACTTCGCTGGCGTCCAGGATCGGCCAGACAGTTTTACAGCTGTGTCAACAACCATGGTCGTCTTGGCGTCGCGATGCAGCCACACTCACGGCGTCGTCGAAATTCGGCGGGACTTGTCAGTCTTCGTCCGTTCCAAATCAACGATCAATTTCAGCAATCAACATGCTCGCCTCAGGCGAGAGCTGATCACGCAACTTCTTTGCCCGCTTGATGCGATCCTTGCCGCCCTCTTGGTCGTCGGAAATCGAAGCCTGCAAACCGTGAAGAACCTCGCAGAGCTGAAGATAGTCAACATAATTTCGATAGCGTGCATCACCAGCCTCCGGCCCGTAATCGAGGCCACCCTCCGGATTGGCTTTGTAGTTCGCGGAAACTTTGGCGTGCAGCATCAAAATTTGATCACGTGCTTGCTTTTCTTTGCCGCTGCGAATCAAGGCCAGGGCATAAGCTGCCTGCACATCCCAGCCTTGGGGTTCAGTCGGCTGACCGAACCGCGCCAACAGCTCACTTACGCTAGAACGGCCTGTCGGTTTGATCATCCCTGCCAGAAACTCGGCCTGATCCTTGTCCAGCTCGCTCTTGGCGAGCAGCGGCCAGGCGGTCCTAGCGAAAAATGATTTTGCATTGTTGTACTGCTCCGTCTGTGAACCACCTGCTAAGTGCGCACAAACCTCTTTAATTTCCTCTTTCACGTCATTGTCACCTGCCGGAGTCATCCAATGATCCAACAGTGCGGGCAACAGGGCACGTGCCGATTCCTGCGATTGGCGGTTAGCATCCGCCCATGTTTCGAGCTTCTCTTGGAATCCCGTTGAACCGATTACCGGCCTCTGGATGCTGGAAACCGTGTCGCGCGCCTCTTGATAAGTTTGCCGGAGTGTTTCAAGCGTTGCGGCTTGAGTCGATGGCATCAACGCCGCCAAAGACAAAAGCAATGCAAACGTGAATCGGTAAATCATGGCGAATTCTTCTCGTAAGTGATGCTGTCGTAAAAGGTCTGGAAACCAAAGTCATGGCGGGGAAAATCTCCCTACTCAGCTTCAAGTGAAACAGACAACTTCAAGTGAAACAGACAACTTCAAGTGGAACAGCAGCTTCAAGTGGAACAGCAGCTTCAAGTGGAACAGACAGCTTCAAGTGGAACAGACAACTTCAAGTGGAACAGCAGCTTCAAGTGGAACAGGCGGCTTCAAGTGGAACAGGCAGGGAGAAACCGGTATCAATCGATTTCCCAGCAAGAAAAAGAGCCCATCGCTGACATCGCAGTGCGCTACACTTGAATTTTTTCCATGACGATAACAACTGTTTCAAGACGCGGAAATCTCGGTGCTGGCAGCGGGCTCGAGACCGTTGGAGCGAACTGGGACCTTCCAGCTTCGGCGTTCACCTCATTCAGCTGGACCAACGTGTTACCGGGGCTCTGCCCAACGCGGCCAAGATCCACTCGCTCGTCGCTCTGGAACGGAGCCAGTGACTTCGACAGCCCACCAATATGCTCGCTCGTTTTTTTGCCCGACAGAGCCCATTTTGGTGGAATGGGGGCAATTCTATGCATCGAGTTTTTCGCTCCAGAGTGCAGATTCCCCGGTGATGAGGTGAAAAACCGATCTCGGCGGATTCTGGCAAGGTTCGCATTCACGGGAAATAGAGAGGTTGGGTTATTCCGGTTACACCGCTCGCCCCGATTTTGGGCGGCGTAACCTGTCGATTTTTCCTTCTGTAAGGGCCACTGAGCACCGAAGGAACAGAGATGTGTGCTGCCTTGCGCAGCGGCTAACGGCGTCCCTACAGAATTGCGATCTACCCCGTGCAGGCTATCCGCGAATTACCGAAACCACTCCGCTTGCTGGGGATCCTGAATCCGCTCGGGGTGGTGGAAGCATTGGGTCGCGCGTTCATGGGGCGTTGCGGATCGATCGCCGCAATTCTGGCAGTCCTGTGGGGCACCGCGATACTGATCATCCGCCCGTCGACCTGGACACCGCCTGTCCGTAGCGTCCTGAGTCGCCAACTCTTGTTCACCGCCGTTGACGGAGTCTTGTCAGGAGTGCGATTCGGTGCTGCCGTTGGTGTCGTGGTCATCGTTCAGGCGGCTATCTGGATCGACACTTTGGGCATAGCCCAAGGCGTCATCGCGCCCATGATGTGGCGAGGTATTGTTCGCGAACTAGCGCCCCTGCTCGCTTGCCTGGTTGTGATTGGTCGAAGCTGTATCCCAATTGCAACCGAACTTGCCACGATGATGGTCAATGGCGAAGTCGAGTTGCTTGATGCAGAGGGTGTCGATCCGATGACTTACCTCGTCGTGCCTCGTATCTTAAGCGTGGTGATCAGTGTCTTTTGTTTGGCGATCATCATTGCCACATCGATGGTGGCCACAGGCTATATGCTGGGATGGGCCGTCGATGCCATTCGTGTCGATTTGTGGACATTCCTGGAAGGTATCTTTCGACAGGCCAACGCTCGCGACCTCATATTCTTCGTCCCAAAAACGATCATCGCGGGCGCCTTCGCGGGAGCAATTTGCTGCATTGATGGTCTCAACGTGCGTGGCACAATGACCGATATTCCCCGAGTCGCGAGTCGCACCGGTATTCGGGCTCTGACTGCTGTCCTTGCAATCTCAGCAATCCTTTCGGTGGTTTTCTACGGACGTTTTTTAATGCTCAAAATCGTCTAGGAGATAAGACGGTGTCAGTCGTCCAAACCGAAACGGAACAACCAGTGGCACCGCCCAAAGCGGTGGTGCTGGAATTGCGCGACTTCAGCTTCCACGGAAGTTCCGAAAATTCAGTTCGGTTCACTGACATCAACTTGATCGTCCGCGAGGGTGAGCTGATTTTCATCCAAGTCGATCCCAGGCTGAAGTCCCGCGAGTTTGTTTCGGTCATTCAAGGACTGAAGCCGGCGACTCGTGGAAAAGTTCTTTTTCAAGACTGTGATTGGGAAGGGAATGATCACGACCGCCACTTTCGCATGCGGAGTAAAATTGGTCGTGTATACGAAGGTCATGCCTGGGTTGCCAATTTAAACGTCGCTGAAAACGTAACACTCCCCGGTCTGCATCATTGCGTTTCGATCGAAAACGATGTCCAACATTGGGCAAAGCGTTTTGGCTTGACACAGTTGTCTAACAAGCGACCGGCTTTCGTGGAGCCATCCCAATTACAAATTCATCAATGGATTCGAGCCTTCTTATGCAAGCCGTCGCTGCTCGTTCTCGAGCAGCCGATGCACTACGCATCGTCCACAATGTTTCCTGTTTTGGCCGAAGCGATTGACGAAGTCCGACAGGCAGGATGCGCCGTATTGTGGATCACCAACAATCCGGGTTTCCCTGATCATTCATTCGATCCGAGCGCAACCTACCTGCGTGCCGAATCTGAAAACTTGGTTGCGTTTGGCGAAGGGATGAATGATGAATGAACCCTACCGACTGCGTTACACCAACCAGATCGTCGGCGTTTTTCTGCTGTGTTTGGTGGTGTTCCTGATTGTGCTATCCCTATTCTTACTTCGCGCTGGCGACTACATCGTCGCCAAGCGTAACTACTGGATCGAAATTTCCCAGGACGATGCTGCCAACTTGCGACCGGGGACGGGAGTAATGGTGCTTGGCGAACTTTCTGGCGGCGTCGAAAGCATTCGGTACATCGAAGGAACCAATCGAATTCGTGTCGATTTGAGTGTCGATGCAAGCATGAGCGACGAAATCTTCGAAGATTCGGAACTACTTCTTGACCGCCGTTACGGTCTCGGGGCACCCGTACTGATTCTTCGTCGCGGGGCCATGACGAGAGAGACTTCTGTTCCGCTGGAACCCAATTCTCAAATCCTGAATTTCCGCGGTGAATCGGATCGCGTTGATCAAATGGCAACGGAAGTGAGTGACGTTAGCGAATCAATCCAGATCATTCAGCAAACACTCGATGCTGTGGCAAATCGTTTTGAACGGACCCTGGATGATTCGGCTGACCCTGCCTTTGATACCACCACTCGCGCCTCCAACTCTTTTTACGAAACCAATGAAACACTCCGTCCAGACATACTTGAAACCTCACAAGTGATCCGCGAAACCACACAGGCCCTGGAATCAAAAATCGCGGACTTGACAGAAAAAGTTGAACAGCTTGTCGAAAAAGATATGCGTGACACTCTCGTTGAGGTCCGTGAATCGACAGATGACTTCAGCAATGCGGCCAAGAGTGTGAATCAAACCTCGGAAGAGGTAAACCAAAACATCTCACAAACGCTTGTCGAGATGCGAGTGGCCATTGAGCAGGTACGAATGTTGGCGGAAGAGGCTCAAGGGGTCGTTCGAATCGTCCGTAAAGAAGCCAGGGAACTGCCCGGCACAACCCAGCGGTTCAACGACACGATCGATGACTCGCAAAACCTGGTTGATGAGGTTCGTAGCCATTGGCTGTTGCGGCGGTATTCCAAAAAACCCGGGCCAACCCAACCTGTATCGCCATCCTCGGTTCGGGGAGCTTCACTGCGTTGACCCGATTCGATCTACATTTGCTTTCCCCCGTGTTGCGAAAAGATGCCAATCCATCAATGTCGCGTTGGCTTCACGCTGCAATTTTGATCACAATCATTGGCATTACCCCAGGCTGTAAGGGCATGGGTGAAACACGCCGGGTCGATGAAACGGTCGGGCGATACGCACAAAAAGGAAGCGTTGCGTTCGCTGAAGGCCAGGTGAATCGTGCCATCAAAGAATATCGCCGTGCGATTCATCGCGCATGGGCAATCGACGACGCCTATGAATCAGGCACCAATGCCTACAACTTGGCTGCATGTATGATTAGCGAGAACCGCCCGACTGAAGCGAAAGACTGGCTGCTAGACGCAAGATTTGAGCTGTGTCGCGCCGGTGCCTCGCTGGGAAATGTTTATCTGCTGCAAGCCAAAATTGCATTGAGTGAAAACCGCATCGAGGATGTCTACAGCAATGTTGATCGGGCGGCATGCTCCGATGCACCGTGCGGCGAGGAAGGCTGTGAGTGCAAGAGTGACCCTGGAAATCCTTGTTCTCATGGTTGCATCACAAAAATACCCTGCGTTGGGCCGAAACTCGAACAGGCGAGTGTCACAAAAGAGTGCGTCAAGACATTCGAAGCGCAAGTCGAACTCACACGTGCAAGACTCGCGGCAGAGCAATACGATATCCCAACCGCCGTGGCCCACTTTTCAAAAGCATGCAAGCAATTGAAGGGAATCTGCGGTTACGACCTCCAAGCCGAGTTGCAGAATGTCGCAGCTCTTATTCATTTGGCAAAGGGTGAACATCTTCAAGCGGCCGGTCATCTTGACTGCGAAGCAGAGAACTTGCGTTGCGCTGGCATTTATCGCGAACTCCCCATCACATTGACCTTGGCTGCAGCCGCCTATGAACAAGCGGGTCGTTTGGATCTCGCCGCAAATCGTTTATGTCGAGCCGCAAGAATCCGGTTTGGCCATGGCGAAATTGATCGGTCTTGGCAGGACGTGCAGGCAGCGATTGCTCTCGCGGAAACTGCTTGCTCAGAGACCACGAAGATCCGCCTCGCGCTGTTGGTCAATGAGATCAGCCAAACGTTGGAAAATGAGGAAAGCTCCCCACCCAGCACAATGGGTTCATTCTCGAACTCAGAAGCTTCTCTGCCCGCGTCACCAATGCAAACAACACAACAGGACGGACCGAAAGAGGATACGCCAAGAGAGGACACACCAGCCGCCGACCCGCAAATCGGGATCGAAGAAAATCTACCAGCACCCAACGGACAACCTCTTACGAAACCTCCGCCGAATCTTACTGGGCCGGTCATTTCCCAAGGAAACCCGGTCATTTCCCAAGGAAACCCGATCATTTCCCAAGGAAACCCGATCATTTCCAAATAAGACCCATCGCAACCGCCGATTCGCCTCGACTCCAACAAGAGCCTTGATCGATCAAGGTGACTCGAATGTGTGGTTGGAAAACGAATCACGATGTCGGCGTCGAAATCACCCGAAGGGTATGCGAATTCCAACAACGAAAAACGCAGCATTTCTGGCGGCGGCGACACACTGGGACCCAGCGATCTCACAGATTCAAGTGATCGCGTCACCCAGTAATGGCGGGAGTCGTAGCAAGCAGCGGTCAAGCGACGTCGGTTAAAAGTGATTTCGTGGTGCTCTACCGCCCAGCTTGTGAGTTAACGGCCAAGCCCTCATCTACCGTATTTAGTTACACCCTGACAGCATGGCCACCTACGCGTCACCCAAAGATCCAACGGCCCGGAAAGCCATGCGTGTGCGGATCCTTGCGAATTGCAATGGGTAGTCGCCCATGCAGTCGCTGCCTCACAGAATCCTGCTTATCTGTTTTACAACCGCTGAATACTGGAGGTGGTGTTTCGCTGCTCTTGATAACTTTACCTGAGCAGTTCACGCGTTTCCTTCTGAATCGATCGCAAAACGCCGTTACAAACAATTGCGATAGGAGGGTGAATCAACAAATGTTGACTGATATTTTACGAGTGCGTTCTAAGTGTCATTTAGACAAAACCAATCGGTGCTCCAGCAAACGCTAAAAGGGCTTCTCTCTATTGCTTACCGTGAATCAGTGCAAGATTGAATCAATTGATTTCCCGTATGGGAACAATCCATCGCTTAGATCATGGTGCCCCGCGCCGTCGCTTCCCCCTGAAACCTTTTTCAATCCACAGGATTTCGGTACGGAATGAAACTAGATTCCGCCGAGACGAAAAATCCTGCAAACGGAAATGCAAGTCGTGGTCGCGACTCGCTGAAAGAATGCTTACGCCGCAAGGATCTTCGCCTCGCCAACAAACAACAACTAGCTGCATCGCAGATTGAACAATCCAGAACTTGGCGTTCGATTTCGAGTAGAACTAATCGATCAATTCGACGAGGTGGGTGTATCCTCCATCTTCATCACGCGTGGTGGAAATTTGCCCGCGCGCGCCGATGTACTTTCCAGTGCCACCAATCACTGCTCGAATTTGCGGGTTATTTTTGACCATCTCAAGTTCACCTCGATGGGGATAGACCGACTTACCTGAAATCACCAGGGTATTCGCATCGCCTAAATCGAAAACCATGCTGACAATACGGTCTTGAAATATCTCGTGGTCCTTTTCCGGAATATCAACGGTGAGGATGAAGCCACTGAGCTTTCCTTTTTCACCATTGGTTGCTTGAACAAGCGCATCAAACGCGAGTAGATCTCCGTGGGATTGACCCTTCTGCCCCAGGTCAACATGAACCAGGCTCGGCTCATCTTGATGAATCGTGAACTTTGTAGTTACCTCCGCCGCGTGCAGAGCACCAGAGCAAGTAAACACGATGAACGCACAGGTGGTTGCCCAAGGAAGTCTCCGCGGCCGCTGGCCCACCGAACTATGGTTCAACCGTAAAATCTCGCTAGTCTTGTGCCAGGCCATTGTTGTGTTGTTCATTTTTATTCTGTTTGCGTTCTCACATTATTCCGCAAGTTAACTCCACGCGAGTTTGCGGTCGGGAATCTTGGATAATACCAGTTTTCACCGATTGCGAAGTTTCTATTTCCGCAACTTGATCGGGTGCAATGGGATTTCATCCTGTGTTGCCTCATTTAATTCGTGCTGTGGCTAACACCAAGTCAATGATTCCTCTTCCACTCAAGTCGCGCTGAGCGATACCTCCGCCGGTGATCGAACGGGAATACGATGAATCTTGGGAAGATCCTACAAATCGGATTGACCGAACTAGGCGATTCAAACCAGGCTGCATTAGGCAAAAGGTGCTTAAGCTTGACGGGACAGCAACAAGTATCGCTTGAAAGCGTCATCGGGACAGCTCAACGCCCACGCTTCGGCGGGGCGATTAGTACTCAATACGGCATTTCGTTCGCATCGCTTGAACAAAGGAAGAACGGGGACAGGCATTGAAGGAAGAACGGGGA
>JARGNK010000194.1 GCA_029213145.1 Rubripirellula sp.
TGTCATGTTGCAGCCAAGGCTAAGTTGAGCGAACGATGTAGTCGGTTTCACGCAATCTGCTAGGGAGGGCAATCGCGTGCTGAAGAGACGACCCATTCGAATCAAATTGTTGGTCGCATTAGCGATTTTGTCTGCAATCGTCTTGCTACTCGCTTTTAGTGGCATCTGGGGCCTGTACCAATATCGGCCGGTATCCGATGCCATCCGTCAACGCACCGAGCAATTGAGATCCGCTGGTGAATTGCGGCAACATGCAACCTCGCTGTGTGAGTCCTACGATCGTTTTAAGCAATCCGCTGCCCCATCAGGGATGATCGAAGAGTCATCGCTGATCGACAATCAGCATTCGTCGGAGTCTGAATTCGATGTGGCGTTGTGTTTGTTTCTGTTCAAGCTCGACAAGCATGACACCGTTTTGAACAGCCCGGGCTTCTCGACCCTCGTTAATGTAGAGGAGAAGGCGGCGAGCCTCGAATCGATTGAAAAAACCTTTGCCACGATTCGATCGACCAGCAACAAGAAAGGCCTCCTGGAAACGAAGGACGAACTTCAGCGTCAACTTGCTTCCTTGGATAGTCAAACGCGAGCTCATCTGCAAACGATTGAAGCGGAGATGGAAGAAATCAGCAAGTATGTCGATCAGCAATATCATAAATGGATCGCGATGGCGTTGACCTGTTCGATTCTGGCAGTGCTGATGGTTCCGGTTCTCTTGTGGTTATTCCATTCGTTAGTGGTGAAGCCGTTCCGAACACTGCTGGACGGATCGCGGTTGGTTGCCGGCGGGCAATTCGATCATCGCATCGACCTGGGAACAGGTGATGAATTGAGTGAATTGGCGAACGCGATGAACCACATGACGGATCAGTTTCAAGGTGCATTGGCGCAGGTCAAATCTTGGTGCACCGACCTGGATCACCAGGTTCAACAGCGAACTCGCGAAGTCATCCAGAACGAACAATTAGCAAGCGTTGGCTTTTTGGCCGCTGGTGTCGCCCACGAAATTAACAATCCACTGGCGTCAATCGCTTGGAGCGCCGAATCGCTCCAGAGTCGCTGGGCAGAAGTCTTTGCGACTTCCCCCGCAGATCGGCGATTAGATGATGAGCTTTGTGAAGTGCTTACGACTAACCTGCGGCGGATCGAAGACGAGGCCTATCGCTGCAAAGGTATCACTGAAAAACTGCTCGACTTTAGCCGCCTGAGCGAAGTTCGCCGTGTACCAACGGACCTCAGTGAATTGGTAGGCGATGTGATCTCGATGGTTGGCAAGGTTGGCAAGTTTCGTTGCAAGACGATCCAGCTACACGCCGGCGAGCCGGTCATCGCTGAGGTTAATCCACAAGAAATCCGGCAAGTCGTTTTGAACTTGGTCACTAATGCATTGGAGAGTGTCGACACGAACGGGCGAGTCGATGTGATCTGCCAAACCCGAGATGGCCACGCACAAATTGCCGTTGAAGACAACGGCTGCGGAATGTCTCGCGAAGTACAGCAGCATCTTTTCGAGCCTTTCTTCACGCGAAGAAGCGATGGAACCGGCACCGGATTAGGCCTGAGCATTACTTACCGAATCGTCTCGCAGCATGGTGGAACACTCAATGCCCACAGCGAGGGAGAGGGGTGCGGTTCGCAACTCAATTTGGCTCTGCCACTCGTCCCCGACGAAGATACGCAGCGGCCACCAACCATTCCTGGGCGACCGGTGTTGGAGACTTCGTCGAACGCCGCTTAGGTTCGTCCCCTGGAAACTTGGTGGAAGTGATCACGAAGCATGTGTACTCGAAACCCAATTCATAGGCAGTCCCCAATGTAGAGGCAGTGAAACAATCATAAGACTATTGATGCGACCAGAGATCACCGCACAGGTGTGACGGCAAAGACCGTTCGGGTGGTGAAATAGGAAAATGGAATTTTCCTATTGAACGATGAGTAGCGTGAAGCGTGAATAGCTTGAGCGGCAAAGACGTGCATGCACCGATGCATTGAATGGAGTGGATATGAATAGCGAGGGATTGCAATGAATCGATCGGGAAAAGCAGAAAGTCACGACGCCACGGGGATGCACATCCTGTTCGCCGACGACGAAAAAAATTTACAGGAGCTCATGCGGACCGAATTGCCGCGAATGGGCTATCGTGTCACCGTCTGCCCTGATGGTTTGACGGCGGTTGCGGCATTGGAGAAAGAGCCGTTTGACTGTCTGTTGGTGGACCTCGATATGCCAGGTCTGAATGGCATTGAGGTGATTGGCAAGGCGCGAGAATTGCGACCGGAAATTGAAGCGGTCGTGATGACGGGCAAGCCGAGTCAAGACACGGCGATCAAAGCTCTACGATACCAAGCCTTTGATTACCTGACAAAGCCATGCCGATTAGCTGAGCTGGCGGGATTGTTGGGCCGTGTTGGTGAGCGACGGCACAATCGACGTCAACTCGCAGCACTAGAGCACCGCTTGCGTCGCGCCGAAGGTGATTCGACGCTCGTCGGTTCTGGTGCAGCGATGGATTCGGTGAAACGCTTGATTGCAAAAGTGGCACCTACCGAAAGCACGGTGATGATCCGTGGCGAGACGGGGTGCGGCAAGGAATTGGTTGCCCGTGCGGTTCAGCAATCATCGTTGCGGGCCGAGCAGCCCCTGGTTGCGATTAATTGCGGTGCGCTTCCCGAAAACCTGATTGAGAGTGAGTTGTTTGGCCATTGTCGTGGGGCTTACACCGGCGCCGACACGGCGCGTACTGGCTTGTTCGAAGTCGCCGATGGCGGGACCATTTTTCTGGATGAGATTGGCGAGCTTCCGATTGCGATGCAAGCCAAGCTGCTTCGCGTCTTGGAGACCGGTGAAATTCGACGGCTTGGCGATAACCAAATTGTTCAAGTCGATGTCCGTGTGATCTGCGCGACCCACCGAGACCTGGAACGAATGGTTGAGGAAGGGACATTCCGTGAAGATCTGATGTTCCGCATTAATACATTTGAGATTTGCGTGCCTGCGTTGCGAGAGCGAGTCGAGGATATTCCTGTCTTGGCCGAGCACCTATTGCGTCGACATCGTAGTGATGGCGCGGACCAGCAGTTGTTCACCGAAGCTGCCATGGAACGTTTGAAGTCGCACAGCTGGCCAGGTAATGTTCGTGAGTTAGCCAATGTGGTCGAACATGCCGCAATTCTGTGCGAATCACTGCCGATCGATAGCGACGATCTACCACAGCATTTCGGCAAGCGACAACTTCGAAAAGAGATCCGCGATTCGGAGCCCAAGACGCTCCGGGAGCTCGAAATGGTCGCGATCGAAGATTCACTACGACGGCACGATGGAAACAAACCTGCCGTTGCGGCAGAATTGGGTGTCAGCCTGAAAACGCTATACAACAAGCTCAATTCTGCTGACGAAAAGAAGCGATCTGCCTAGGTGATCCACTGGCAACGATCGGCTTTATTCCTCTACCCGCTTTACTAACACGATGGTCATATCATCTAGTTGCGGGTGCGATCCAACGAAATTGGTTAGGTCGTCGCGCAAGGCCTGTACCATCTCGCCCACATCGCGATCGCGGTGCTTCTGCAGTAAATCGAGAGCTCTCTCGTTGCCGTAATCACCGCCGGATGGAGCAGCAGCTTCTGCGATACCATCGGTCATGAGCACTAACAAATCACCGTTCGCCAGTGGCGGTGATTTGGCAACCTCCCAGGTCTCATTCGGTAATACCCCTAGCACCATCCCAGTGGCTGGCAATTCGGTGGCCGTTCCGTCGACTGAAAGATGCCACCCCTGATGGCCTGCGGAGGCATAGCAAAATTGATTCGTCTGTTGATCCAGGTAGCCCAGCATCAGTGTCACAAAACGGTTGCTCCGATCCCCGCATAAGACGTTGTTTGTAAGCTCCAGCAATCGAGCGATATCGGATTCCAGCAGCGCAAAGGAGTGCAAGCAAGCGCGGGTTTCGGACATGGTCATGGCCGGACCCAAGCCATGACCAGCCACGTCGCCCACCGCAATTCCACAGGCCGGCGAACCGTCTACCTTCAGCGTCGCCAAAAAATCATAGTAATCGCCGGCGGTTTCAATTGCAGGGTACATCGCACCGGTAATCTCGTAGCCATCAATCGATGGTGATTTGTTGGGCAAGAAACTCTGTTGGATGATGCGTCCTGCCTGCAGTTCGGCTTCTGCGTGAAGTCGTTTCTTTCTTTCAATCGCAAACCGAATCGACCACATCAATTGATGGCTGTTATCCGAGCCTTTGATAATATAATCCTGGGCTCCGCAACGGACCGCTTCCATCGCGATTGCTTCAGTGTCGTCGCCGCTCAGGATCACGATTGGGACTTCTGGGGCGGCCCTTTGAATCGCTTGGAACACGTCGAGCCCACTACCATCAGGCAGGTGCATATCAAGGATCACCAGGTCGATCGCTTTCCGCCTCAGTAGCTCGACTCCAGATTGCACGGTATCGGCATGATGAACTTGGTGAGGCATCGTTAATCCCGTTTTCAATCGGGCAATGATCCACTTCGCAAATGGTAAGCTGTCCTCGACGACCAATACCTGAAGCTGGCATTCGCCTTGGTTGAGTCCATCATTCATTGGTGTTCACCTTGGCTTCTGGCATATTGATGCGGGGTAAGTAATGCGAAACAAATGCGAATCGTCGCACGCTTGCTCTGGAGCATTTAACGCACGCTTGCTTTGGAGCATTTAAACTGGGAAATTCAGTTAGGCGGATGCTGGAAGTCGTTCAATTGGCGTGCGGTGTGAAGGTCATGGTGCCTCGCCCTTTGGACTTGTTTCTTTCCGAAAAGAGCCTTGTTTGAAAGAGCCTGTGCGGACGGCGAATTTTCTGCGGTTTGGCAGGCAGCCTGTCAAGAGTGCTGGCCATTTTTCCAATACTGAGCATGATCCTTAACGGAATCTCTAACGGAGGGTATCGATTTGTCACGTGAAGATGATCTTAGGCTGTTGCAGGAATATACGAAATCGGAGAGCCTTATTCGCCACATGTTGGCAGTCGAGTCGGCGATGCGCGCTTACGCAGTTATGTTTGGCGAAGACGAGGAGAAATGGGGGCAAGTGGGACTTCTGCACGATTTTGATTATGAGCGATGGCCGGACCCGCCCGACCATCCTTTGCAAGGATCGGTCATTCTCGCGGAACGCGGCTACCCCGAGGATGTGATTTATGCGATTAAGTCACACGCTGATTATTTGACGGACTGCCCGCGTGTTTCAAAGATGGATAAGACCCTTTACGCTTGCGATGAATTGTGTGGGTTTATCACCGCCTGTGCGATGGTGCGTCCCACAAGACTCGCAGGTCTAAAAGCGAAGAGTGTTCGGAAAAAGTTAAAGCAATTGTCGTTCGCGGCTGCGGTAAACCGTGATGACATCACTCGTGGTGCGGAAGATCTCGGTGTCGACTTAAACGAGCACATCGATTTTTGTATTCAAGCGATGGAACCGGTTCTGAAGTTTGACGAATGACGCGGGCGGCCTGGCACGTACTTCGTTTAGGAGTCAAGTTTTTTCAGCGCCCACTCGCACGCTTCTCGAATCAGGGCTTCTTCGTCACGGCATCCCCTCTGAAGCGCGGCTCGCGATTGTTGGTCACCGGAGTTCCCAAGCACGATCGCAGCATTTCGGAGGATGCCACGACGGCGAGCACGCCATAGTGGTGTTTTTCGAAAACGTTGCCGAAACCCATCGTCACTTAATTCAAACAGTTCGCACAGGGAAAGTCGGTCCAATGGCGTGGAAGGGCGTTCTGCGAATCGCGACGGGCGGCGATTCCACGGACAAACCTGCTGGCACACGTCACAGCCAAAGAGCCAGTCGCCAATTCCATCCCTTAGCTCGACCGGAATGCTCTCTCGATGTTCGATTGTTAGATAGCTAATGCAGCGATTGGCATCGAGCACACCCGCTTGCGGAAAGGCGTCCGTAGGGCAGGCGTCCAGGCAGGCTGTGCAAGTACCGCAGTGCGAGGAAGAATGCGGCGAATCGATCGGTAGATCCAGATTGGTTAACACGCATGCCAGAAAGAAATAGCTTCCATGGTGCTTGTTAAGTAGCAAAGTGTTTTTTCCGCGCCACCCCAAGCCGGCCAGTTGAGCGATTTCCCGTTCCATCAGCGGAGCTGTGTCAACCACACCGCGGGCCGCAGCATCTGTGTCGCTTTCGCAAATTGCGCGGCAGAGTTTTTTAAGTTTGGGGTGAATGACGTCGTGATAATCAGTATGCCCCCAAACATAGCGGGCAATTCGACCTTCATGGGCATCCAGCGGTGATTCCTTCGCAGCCGCATATGGGAGGGTCAGGACAATGATTGAACGGACTCCCGCCAACACTGAATCGGGATGACGATAAGCGTTTTGCCGATTGCGAAAGTAATCCATCTCGGCTGCGTAGCCGGCATCGATCCACCGCAGTAAATCCGAGTAACCGGCGGACTCAATGGCCGGTGCAACGGCAAATTGTTCAAACCCCAGTTCGCGTGCTTGATCCTGTAAAGCTAGCCGAAGCAAATCAGGACTCATCTTCGCATGCCTGTTTGATCAGCAATTCGAGTTTTGTTTTGACGTATCGTGTGCCGGTAGTAGGTTTCCAGGCACAGAGCACCCATCGAAGTGGTGTAGACGGTGCCGCCATATCCTCCCCACACCGTGTCGGTCGCCCAACTTCCATCGCTCCGTTGGGTCGCCAGGAGTCGTCGTTGGAGTGATCCGTTCCATTGCCGCCACGCATCATCTTGCAGTTGATGTAAAGCCAGTGTTGCGTAGTACCAGTAGTAATAGTTGTCTTGACCGTTGCCTGGCAAGCGTTTCAGCAAGTATTCCTCAGCTTCCGCAATCTCCGCGGAGTCCACTTGCTCTCCAATCAGCAATCGGGTCGCTAACGCTTCAGCAGTCATGGTTTGACTAGGTGCTTCACCGGGGCGATAGGTTGCGATACCTCCGCTCGTTCCCATCCGAACTCGCCGCAAGAATCGTTGCACTCCCTGGACATTGCGTGTGTCAATCGGGATCCCTGCTCGGTGACCTGCATCCAAGACCATCGCTTGCCAGCCGAGCTGGCTGAGATCACCTGGGTCGCCGGACACGTAACGCCAGCCACCGGTTGTCGGATGTTGCATTCGTTGCGTGTAGGCGATCGCGCGACGACTGCAAGTAATCGCGTTGGCGTCCTGTGTGATCGCAGCAGCTTCGCACATCGCGAGAGCAGCGATTCCATGGCAATAGGTTGCTGCGTTTAGGGTCGCATCCCCAGCCAGGGACCCATTGGGCTGTTGCGCTCGAATCAAATAGGCCAAGCCACGGTAAACGTTATCAGCATAATCCCCGCCCTGGTGTGTGTGCCCCGCGCCCATCAAGGTCAGCAATGCCAATCCTGTAATGGCCGTATCAGCACGCGAGCCAGCCCCGCCGCGAGTGATTCCTAGCGGTCGTCGTTCGATGCCGCCTCCGGAAGCTCGGGATCCCCACGATCCATTGGGCTTTTGCGAATTGGCCAAGAAACGCAGCGCTGCCTGGACCGCCGCTTCGGTTTGTTCATTGCCGCCTGTTTGCTGAATCGCCAGTTGCTTGGCCTCGCCTACGCGATTGGCGAAATCATTCTCAACCGAACCAGGAACCAGTGCCGCTGCCGCCACGGCCGATACAGGTTGAGTGACAACCGGTTGATCGGAGGAGACCGCTGGAATGACAGTCTGTGGGATCTCGGTCGGTTCGATTGGTGGAGCATCGGCGGCCGATGCGGCCATGAAGGCAGCATCGAGAAGCTCCGATAAGCTCGAGTCAATTTCAGCCATCGAATCTGAAAACGAAGAATCGAGTGCTTCATCCCAATCGCCAAGCACTTGCTCATCAAAAGCTGCTAGGTCATCAGCAGGCGTCGACTGGTCGACGGCCGATTCTTGGTCCAATGCTTGACTGTTCTCCGGGACAACTTTTGTCGCCGCAATATTAAGGTCAGAATCGTCGGCCGTTGGCTTTGGAGCCATTGGGGTTTCGGCCTGAATCGACTCCGTGAAATTGGAGACTGGCAAAGGCGCGACGGTCGGCTGTTCGGAGATGCCGGCTGCATCGTCAACCTGTAAATCAGGATCGAATGTGGCAAACTCGACAGTTTCGATTCCCGCCGCCTCTTCGTTCTCTGGGCCTGTCGTGGCTGATCCCCCGGGCGGTGGATCGAGCATCGGCACCAGAACGATCAATGACAAGTGCAATCCGAGTGAGAGTGTCAGGCAAACAACAGCCGCTTGGCGACCTTCCCTGCTTCGGCGGCGGAATAGCCAAACCGTGACCAACAGCAGCGCGACTGCCGCCGCTGCAACTGAGTAAACCAATCGATGATCTGCCCAGAAATAGGCCTCTTCGCTCAACGCCGCATCCTTTGCGTTGAAATTCCAATCTGATCGACGCCACTGCCACGCACGGCATGCAAAACTTCAACTGTTTGCTGAAGCGATCCGCTTGCCTCACCACGCACTACAACCTTCAATGCCGGGTAGTTTTCATGTTGATCTCTTAGCATTGAGGTCAACTGAGTGAGTGAGACCGATTGTCCGTCTAGAGAAACCGTGCCATCCACCCCAATATCAACCGTCAGCTCATCTGGTCCGCGAGTGATCGATCGCATTTCACCCACTGCTGGCACATTGACCTCAATGCGACTCTCGGCTTCGCTGAATTTACTGCCGACCATGAAAAAAATGACCAACAGGAATACGACATCGATCATTGGGGTCAAGTTGATCGTTGCATCCTCCGCTTGTTGTCGTCGCGATGCCATCTGGTCTTCCTTTTCGGTTCGCCTGATAGAGTTATGGGGTTCGCATTTGGTTGAACGCGGAACGGTGACGCGCGTGCGTTCAGTGGTTCTGTCGAACCCGATTTGGTTTTGGAGTTTCGCGTCTCGAATCTTGCTTTAAGCTGCCCGACGCTTTCGATTCCCTTTCGGTTTTTCTTCCTCGAGACCCTCTGCCGAGATGCACTCAATGACTTTCTGGCAAAGTCGATCGATTTCTCCAAGATAGCGATCAGCTTTGCTACTGAAATACATGTAGGCCAGGTAAGCAGGAATCGCGACCAGCAAGCCTCCGGCTGTCGTCATCAAGGCCTTGCTAATCCCGGATGCAAGCAGTTCAGGTCGACCAATCGATTCTTGGTTGCTGATCGTTTCAAAGGCCTCGATCATTCCTAACACGGTTCCCAGCAATCCAACGAGCGGGGCAACGTTGCTCACTGCGTGAAATACACGCAAGAAACGTCTTAAGCCATCGGCGACGCGATCACCTGCATCAACGACCGCCTGTTCGATTTCGAGCATTGGTCGGCCCCAGCGACGCACCGCGGCGCGAAAAACTTCGGCGACTGGGCAATCAAACTCTTCGCACAACTCGGTTGCTTCGTCGTAACTTAGTTGTCCGTCTTCGACGCATTCAGTGAAGCGGCGCACGAATGGCCGTGGGATTACACGTCCACGACGCAACGCAATCATCCGCTCCACGGACAAGGCGATCACAATCAAAGAGAAAACGGCTAAGGGGATCATGAGCCAACCACCCTGGGCAATCTTGGCGATCCAACCAGTTGTGTCTAAGGTCGCTTCCTCGGTGGCTGGCTCAGCTGGCTGTGCGGTGGTTTCGGCCGGCATGGCTGCAGAGGGAATCGTGGGCGGAGCTGTAGCGATATAGGCCTCTGGGTAGGGCTGCGCCTGAATTTGATTCCCCGCCGGCGGGACCGAAAATTGACCCATCGCGAGCTGCATGGACCCCATCCACCACAAAGAACCGATCGCCAAAATCAGCAACGGAATCACGCGTGACACAAGCGCGGCCATGTGGTGATTTCGATGAGGGATTTGGTGTCGCCGATTGGACGAGCGTTTTTTAGTTTCGTTCATCTTCGAAGAGCTGGTGAAGAGTTTTTGTGATCTGGTTCGTTTAATAGAGCCATGCGTCGTCGTGCCAACGCGGCATGGTCCGTGTCCGCGAATCGGCTCAGTAAGTGTCCGTAGCACATACTGGCTTCACGTGGGCGACCGAGTTGTTCAAAGGATTTTCCCGCTTGGACCAAGGCAGCCGGAACCCAGATACCACCGGGATCGATTCCCTCCACCCGCCGGTACGCCTCGATCGCCATGGCAAAATCTTGTTGCAAGTAGTGCGTTTCACCGATTAGCCATTGAGCCCGTCCGCGAATTCCACGGTCCGTATCGCTTTCACGAACAACGCTTTCCAAGTGAGCACGGGCCTCATCAAACCGCCTCCGGCGTATCGCCATTTCGGCATCCAGTAAATTGACTAACGTCAGCTGAAAGCGGTCTTTGCCCGCTGCGTTTCGAGCGGCATCGATCCGTTTTTTCGCGATCTCAGGATCACGCCCAACAGACGTCTCAGCTTCGGCACAGCGGATCAGCGTCGCAAAGTCACTCGCGTCATGGATCTCGATCAGGTGGTTCCACCAAGGCAGCGCTTCAGCGGTCTTACCGGTCTGCACCAATGCTTCTGCCATCAAGCGTTCGACTGCGGCTGTACGTGATTCGGTTTCTTGTTCCAGCGACTCCGCTTCCGATGCGAACGCCAGCATTGACCAGCGTTGATCGCGGGCAGCCCAACGGCAGGCTGCCTCCCGACCTTTCGGAGTCACTTTTTGATCATCTTGTGGTGCGATCATGCGAGTCGCGAGTCGTTCAGCATCAACAGGAGACGACTGACCGAGGTGAGACAACGCATCGGAGACGGCTTGGCCGGACTGGTCGATCGTGGCTAAGTGTTCGACCAAGGCTCCCCATGCTTTGATGTCTTGGCGGGCGCTGGCAATCTGCAGTCCCAGGAGAGTCAACGCGACATCGAAACGACTGACACCGTCTGTTTTCGCTTCCTGCATCAACCAGTCGGCCGCGGTGGGAGGAACGAGATCGGCCGCCGTATCGCAATAAGAACGAATTATTTCGCTCGCAGCATCTGATTCGGGCCAGCGTTGCAGCAACTCGGTCTGCATCGCTGCTGCGGACTGGTCCATGTCGGCTTGCTTATAGCATTCAACGCAAGCACGAGCGGCCCGCACGGCATCCGGATGATCCGGGTATTGGCGAATGAATTCTGCCAACTTTTCAGCGGCCTCTTTGGGGCGATCTCGCGTGATTGCGGTAGCCCAGGCGCTCCCAAGCATGGCAGTTGGAAGTTGTGTTTGATTTGCGTCCGCCAATGCGATTGAGTAGGCCTCGGCTGCTTGCGATGCGGCGCCGGTCGACAGGCTGCTCGCACCAATTTTCAGCAAAATCGCGATAGCAATTTGTTTTTGCGATTCTGTGGCAATCGTTGCTTCCTGTAGCAGCGGTTTGGTCGCTTCGATTGCCGCGTCAAACTTCTTCGCTCGAGTAAGAACGGCACCCGCAGCCAAGCGTATCAATACGATGGTTTCCGGTGATATTCCCGATGCTGCCGATCGAGTGGAAGCCTGGACTGCACGTTGGTAAAACTCGGCCGCTTCGTCGAGTTGGTTCGCTTGCTGAAGCCCGCGAGCCAGGCGAGCGAAGGACAACGTCAAATCAACCTCAGCCTCCGCGTCGTCATCCAATTCCCGTGCCAAGAGCAGAGCTTGGTCCCATTGTTGCCCTGAAACCAGCCGATCTAAATGCTCAACCGCAATCTCGTCAGCGCGCACCATCACCGCAGTGGCAAGCAGAAATAGCAGCCACGCAACACAGGCGGTAATGAGATTTTTTACAGGCATCTTCCTTGATCGCCCAGAGTTGCTGACCTTGCAGAGTCGCTGACCTTGCAGAGTCGCTGATCACGCAATATTTTCGTCGCCGACCGGTTTACGTGTGGACCGTCGGACCACTTCATGAACTGCCAGTACCGCAAATGCCCCCCCCGACGCAATCCCGATGATTTGCTAGCACGCCTAGGGGCGGCGACTTCGGAGAGGGACGGTGCCTAGCCACACAAGTTTTCAGCGGTCGCACCGGTTAATCGCTTCACAGCTGCACATCGAAATTAAGCGTCCAGAATTCGCAAATCCTAGTATTTACGAGTCCAGCACGGGGCCAGCCACCCAAGGATGGTCACGGCAGGCGTGATTTTTAAAAGGCGAAAGTTTTTGCCGGATGCGTTTGCCTTATCGACCAGTCGCATTCCGGGGCTACTGCGTCCAACAAGATCTTGCAAAACCTCGCCCGGCAAACACCTAGCTGCCTTTCGAGAAAACGAGCATCTTTGGCGTAATCTACGGTACAGCCCAGTTCGGCCTGATCGCGGATCGATTTTTCTTTTTACCTTCGGAATGCTTGCAAAGAGAAGGGTCAAGAAGGTGATTGCGTGTCCCCAATCAATGCCTGTCCCCAATCAATGCCTGTCCCCAATCAATGCCTGTC
>JARGNK010000195.1:0-6517 GCA_029213145.1 Rubripirellula sp.
GCGAACGCCACCGAGTCGTTCCACGCCTACCGTCGTGGGTTCCAGTCGTCCAGAAGCCCTCCCTCCCGCGGCCCGAAGCTGCCGCAGCAACCAGGGGGCAACTGAAGGCTTCGATCGCAAACCGTCTCTCGGCTTGGGTGCCCCTGTGTTAGAACGAGGCTGTGATTGAGTGTTAGAAAGAGGCTTTGATTAAAAGGCTCTGTGGTAGAAAGAGGTTCGTCCCACTATCGCTGACCATCCCCCGAGAGATCGATGTCTGACCAACCCGACCAAACGGATCCCGTTCCGCCTCCTGGTACAGATCCAGAGGCTCATGAGCCCAGTGGCGATCCCAGTGGCGATCCCAGTGCGAGTCCGCCGCCGAACCGCCAAGCGGGCGGTGTGAAAGTCAGCAGCCAAGTCGATTCGGCCCAAATCGCAAATTTTGTCACCACCATCAAGAATGCGGAGCAGCAGGTGGGGGAAAATATCATTCGTGCCCTCCAGCATGCTGACACGGTTGCTGTCTTGACCACCGTTGCCATGACGCCCGATGGCCAGCAACGGGTGGTGTCGGCCGCGCTCAACCCGAGTCGATTGCAGCAGGTTCAAGAGATCTTGATGGCAGCTGAAGTCGAGCGGCAAGAGGAAGAGCCGTGCGTCGGCTTTCATTGTTTGGTGACACCGCGATTGGATTCTTCCGAAACGCCAACCTCTGATTCGCCGCCAACCTCTGATTCGCCGCCAACCTCTGATTCGCCGTCAACCTCTGATTCGCCGTCAACCTCTGATTCGCCTACTACTTCAGGTCCTTCCGCTACCGAGTGACGTGAAAACCGTCATCGACTGATAATGGTGTTTGACTGATTGCTGTGTGCGTTTCTGAGTGAACTTGCACCTTCGATTTTGTTCAAGCCTGGTTCTTGCTGTGCCGCGCTCAGGCAGAGGCGAAGCCGGCAAGCTCGGCTGCTCGTTGAACCCGCGTGATTCCGATGATGTAGGCAGCGGTTCGCAGCGAAAGATTGGTTTGCTGTGACGTTTGCCAGACCGTTTCAAATGCTTGATTCATCGTGTGGTCCAATTCTTGTCTGACACGGTCGAGTGTCCAGCGGTAATGCTGTCGGTTTTGCACCCACTCAAAGTAGCTGACTGTGACGCCACCTGCGTTGGCCAGGATGTCGGGCAAGACGGTGACACCTCTTGCTTCCAGTTCCTTGTCGGCCTCGGGCCAGATCGGCCCGTTCGCCGCTTCGACAATAACAGATGCCTTGATGCGATCGACATTCTCCTGAGTGATCACTCCGCCCAATGCAGCGGGAATCAAGACTTCGACATCATCAAGCTCCAGCAAATCTCCGACCGGTAGGATTTGGCATCCGGTGTACCCCTCCAGCAATCCGCTGGGTTGGTTGAGTTTGTGGTGCAAGAGTTCGCCAATTTTCAATCCATTAGGATCGTAGTAGGTGCCGGAGACGTCACTCACGGCGACAATTGGGAACTGTGCTTCTGACAAATACTTTGCCGCATGTGAGCCAACATTTCCGAATCCTTGGATCGCAATGTTGGTTTTTTCAGCGATGCGTCCGAGTCGTTTTGTAAGCTTCACCGTCAGCGCGCCGACACCCCGTCCGGTTGCCTCTTCGCGACCTTTGGCTCCATATTCTTCCACCGGTTTCCCGGTAATCACTGAGGGATTGAAGCCGTGGTATTTTTCCCATTGGTTTCGAAACCACGCCATCACACGATGGTCAGTCCCCATATCGGGAGCTGGGATGTCAGTGTCGGGTCCCACGATGTCGTGAATCTGATCGACAAAGGCTCGAGTTAAACGCTCGATTTCACGCGTGGATAATTCCGACGGATCGACACCGATTCCCCCTTTCGCGCCGCCGTAGGGAAGATCGACGACGGCCGTCTTCCAGGTCATCAGGCTGGCCATTGAACGAACTTCATCGAGATCGACTTCGGGGTGATACCGTAGGCCGCCCTTCATCGGTCCGCGAAAGTGATTGTGTTGTACTCGAAAGCCAACGTAACTCGACAGGCTACCGTCATCCCGTTCAATCGTGACCCGGACATTGACGCTCCGCAGGGGCATTAGCAGCGCTTCGCGTTGAGCACCCTCGATCTTCAAGTGCTCCGCGGCGAGATCAAAGTAGTGTTCGGTGGCTTCGAAGGCGCGCATAATGAATCCGATAAGAACGATTAACAAAGACGGAACGGATCAAGGATTTTTTAGGTTATCCCAATCCAGTGATTGGATGAATGCTCGTTAAGGCTAAGCCGCCCGTTTTATGGGGATTGCTGCGCATGTGGTCGAGGCCAGTCGGTTCGCCGGCGACTGAATTCCAATCGTTGTCTGCCGAGAGTTCAGCCGGTCACGTCGCTGTCGGATCCAGTTTTTCTCGTCTTCTCGGACTCGGATGACTCGGTGCACGATATCGACTTCAGCCGACAGGTTTTTCTCGACCCTTCCGGTGACCCGCCACTCTTCAAGCAGTTCGGCAATGCTGTTTCGGAGGTCTCTGTCTTCGGACCAGCCAAGATACCACTGCGTGGGGATCCGCGCGGTGGCGATGGCGACTGGAAGGGTCATCCCAAATCGGGGCAACGATCCACCGCGAGTGATTTCCGCATCGGTAGCGGCCCGTTCCAGTACGCGTGCCCAGCCGGTGATAGCGAGCCCGAATATTTCAGCCATCGCGATTCGTGATTCAGAACTCAACGCTCCCAGGGGATCCAGGAGCGTCCTGGTTGGATCATAACCTTCCAGAAGCGTCTCGTATTTTCGATTTGCGTATCGTGCCGAGTGCAAGATCACTTCCCCAAGCCAACCGGGTCCCCTACTGAGTTGAAAGACAACCTGAAGGTCGTTTTGCTGCCAGCTCTTCAGAATCGATTCGTACCCACAATGAATGCTCCAATCGATCGGGCCATGAAGGACTTTTTCGACCGAGTCATGGTGGGTGTGTAACGGCTGCAATGAATCGGTGAAGTAGTGGCTCAACACACCTGCGGCGTGTGCCGCATCCCCATAACGATTCGTACGGAGGTACTTCTGTAAGCGTTCATACCAAGCATGAGCAACGCGCGGTGCTCCGCCCCAAAATCCGTCGCGTGTATGAATCACATGATTTTGAAAGTCACGAAATCGGATGTCAGGATCGGTTGCACCGGTCAAGTAGTGATGTTGATAGCGGAATAGCAGACGGACCAGATTCTGCCCTGCATCGGTTTGCACCAACGGCAAGGCATCCCAGGCAAAGCGATGATGCGTGTTATGGCAATGAAAGCCACGAACCAACGCATGGAACAGTCGACCCAACATTGGCGGACTCCGGACGGTCCTTCAGGAAAATGAAGCTCGACCGTTGTTACGCTGTGGTCGCCATAGCTGGCAAGATCGAAAACGGCTTACCGCGGTTTGCGACGCACGATCGCGCGGGTCTGGGATACCACCCGTCGCACATCTTCTGCGCGGGGATCGGGAGCGATTCTAGTGAAATAATCGTCGCTAATTCCGAGCACTTGGCGACGATCAAATGCAGAGACTGGATCCGAATCCAGAAACTGATCCGCTAATTCAAAGTCACGATCCCACAGAATGGCATCCGCCAAAGAGTCGATCACGTGTTCCCAGCGGCGAATGAATCGGCAATCTTCCGTGGGGAGTTGCTCGACCATTTCGGCCCAAACTTTGTTTTCCAAATCGTCTGGTGCGAGTGTCGACAGGTAGGCATCCAGAACCATCCGTCGCCAAGTTGGCTGGTCCTCCGTTTCCATCAGTTGCGGCAGGAATTCAATTTCCATTGCGACTTGGTCTCGGATGTCGACAAAGATGGCAGCGATTGTTGCTTCGAGCGGCGCCGATAAAACCAAGGCTGAATCGGTGTCGGTCAGCAAATGCTTGGCGACTTGATGCAGCAGTCCCACACGCTGCGACGTCGAACACATGTCATAGACGGCAATTCCGGTATCGACGCCAATCACGCCGTCTTCCAATTCCTCGTCAACACGCATCAATATGCCATCGACCATATTGCCGATCGCACGACGTACCAGCGCTGCTTCTGCTCCGCATAACGTCCGATCACCCCGGCTTGTATGCCACACGACAATGACTCCTCCCTGTGATGCGATTGCTGACCAATGAATGGTCCACCGCACGAATCGATGCTGTCCGCAACGGAACCGTTGCGAACGATATGATAGTCAGGGAGAAGTGCCGAGTGGTAAAGCGAACCGGTTTTTTTGACTACAAGCGAATATCTAAAAAATCGTCCGCCCTCATCGTCAATGCCAGTGGCGGAAATCTCCGCCTAGCCGATAAATTGATGGCGTGTTGATCACTTGAGCGGACTCGAATGGCGGTTACAAAAAATTCCAGGTGGACAATTTTTTCGTTGCAAAATATTGCATGCCGAGGTGTTCCTCAGTGATCCCGCTCCGTTACTCCGTCGGCGACCACGAAAAAACCTGTCTGGGATAAACGCGGCTTAGGAAATAGATCCAACTGGCAGATCGCTCTCCCGTCGAAGGGGCCGCACTCTTGGTCGCAGAGGTGCCTCTTCCTGCGGTCCGTCGACCCGATTTAGATGAACATCCAATTGGGGATACGGAATGCCGATGTCCACAGCGTCCAATTGTGTTTTGATTTCACCCATTAACGATTCATGGATCGACCAATAGTCAGCCGTCGCAACCCATAGTCGCACTTTCCACTCCACGGCATTGTCACCCAGATTACTAAGTACCACGGCTGATCCGCGGTCTTCACCTGGAATGGTTTGTTCCGCAAAGGTTGCCGTCGCGGCCTGCAACGCCGAACGCGTTTGCTGAAGGTCTGCTGTGTAGTCCACGCCGATCACGATTTCGACACGGCGGTGGGGGTGGAAGCTGATGTTTTCGATCGTGCCACCAGAAATTGAACTGTTGGGAACGATGATCCGTCGATTGTCGGGTGTATCCAGGGTCACGGTAAACAAATCAATCTCATTGACTCTTCCCGTCACGCCAGCCGCATTGATGACATCTCCGACTTTGAATGGGCGAAAGACCAACATCAGTACACCCGAGGCAAAATTGCTGAGCGTTCCCTGGAACGCCAAGCCAACGGCAAAGCCGGTTGCCGCTAGTACAGCAGCCAATCCACCCAGCGGTGTCCCCAGTTTAGATAGAACTGCTGCCATGACGCTCAGCAGAATGCCGTAAAAAACAATTCTGCCGACAAAGCGGCCGAGGGTTTCATCGACCCGACGGCAAACCGGGCGGCTAATCGCTTGGGAGAGATACGAGGCGACCAAATAGCCAAGGAAAACAACTCCCAAACCGATTCCCGCCATCAATATAGCCGGAACCAAATGAGTCATCGCGTATTCAGAAAGGTAGGCGAATTCGCCTTCAGAAAGTTTCGTAATGGCCGTTGAGGTGGCCTGACTAAAGTCAACGGCCTGGTCAAGATCAGCGGTTTGGCTTAAGTCAGCGGTTTGGCCGATCTCCATGGTCTTTTCAGGAGCGAGCATTCCATCGGTACTTGTATTGCTGGCATTTGCCACGATCGGGTCCTTCCTTGCATGATCCAGTGAGTTCAGGCCTTGTGCAGGGCTGAACGGTGCCTCGACGCGAGTACGCGGAACAGGCTTCCTGCATCGGTTTACAGAACTCGCTCACCGCACAGGCTCCGTCATCGCGGGTCCCTGTTAGGTACCGAACGGCCAGGAGCAGGTAAAGAGCGACCTGCTCGGAAGGGGACGGAACGCAAGATCGCCATGCCCTTTTCAGCATGTCGATGATTCGCAGCCTATGGGTGATTCACCACTTCTTGGGACGCTGTTGCTTGATCCGGATCGCGGTAGTTGGCGGTGTCAAAGTGCCGCGAGTAGCTGCCGAAATCGTTGAAGGCATACTTTTTCGCCCAACGATAAACGAGGCTTCGCTCAGGGATCTCGTCCCCTGGCTGAAACTGGCTGCGACGAGGGGTTACATTCTGAAGTTCAGCAATCACCTCACCACGGGCAGTCGTGTCGCGAGCGGAGTGTTTCTCGGCCAACTCGACCAACAAATCGGGTCGCTCCATGATCACGCAGCCCCGCGTATTTTGGGCGGTGAGTTCCCGAAAGTCTTTTAGAAATCCCGATTCGTTGAAGGTTTCTTTCAACGGCTTTTTATCGTGAATCGATTCCGTGGCCAGCTGGATCACCGGGCAGGGTTCGATGTCACCCCAAGGACCGATGTGATGGGTGAATCCAGTCGCTGCCGGGCACAGAGCGTTACCAGCATCATCGTGATAAGCGTCGATGACAATGATGGGTTTGGTGGCTCGGGTATCGACGACAAACTGCCGAACACGGCGTTGCTCTTCGCTGGAAAGCGCGAGTTGTGGATTCGGCTCCGGCCCGACCGGTCGATAGATGTGGTACCAGCAGTACATGACACCCATCTCAATCAAGCGATCGACCCAAGCTTCGTTTACCAGATCATCGATGTTCGACTTGCAGACGCTGGTGCAAACGCCAACAAGTAATTTGTTTCGCAGCGC
>JARGNK010000195.1:6617-12271 GCA_029213145.1 Rubripirellula sp.
AGGATGCCGAAGAAGCTGTTGCCCATCGCCTTGGCTTCGGCGATGGTTTGGTTGGCGGCATCAACTTCGATTCGATTCTGCTTGGCGCCGACGTCAACCCAACATCCTTGGCAACGCAAATTGCAACTGTTGATCACCGACATGTACAGAAACGGGGGAAAAAACTCACCGCGTTTGAGACGCCGTTTGTGTTGGTGGACACTCCATAACCCGCGTACCCCGAGTGTCCAGGCGGCTTTGAACAGCAGCCTTTTATCGGTTTCGGTCAGGAATCGACGAGCGAGGCGAAGGTACATAAAGTCAGTGGATGGGTGAATGGATTGAAGTACTCTGCTTCACAATACCCGAAAAGAAAGCCGGCGACCTCCTAGCGAGGTTGCCGGCTTCTCAAGAAATCATGTCCAGTCGACAAGACCTCAGGAATCGTCCGACTTTTTCTTAGCGAAACCTTTTTCGAAGGCCTTGTCACCGAAAACCAATTTGACCTGCTCTTCGCCTTCCGCTTTCTCTGCTTTCCCTTTGCAACCGTTGCAGCAAAAAGCGACCTTGGTACCGGCCACTTTGATGGCGGTTTCAGGGTTTAGGTCTCCACCGCTAAACGGGCAGGCTTTCTGCTCGTATTGCTTGGTCGAAACCAACTGCATATTGGCTTTAGAAGCAAATGGCTTGGCATCTTTGTTGAATTTTCCCAAGCAGTTCCCACAGCAAAAATAGACTTTGCCATCTTTGTAATCAGCAGACTTCGACATTTGGGCAGGGCGGGCCGAGGCGACCACGCACTTCACGCCTTTCAAGTCGACTTCCCCGGCGATCACCGTCGCACATGCGACTGCCATGATTGCCAAGAAGCTTACAGCTTTGTTCATCAAAATACTCCCGTGTTCGATTTGAACGACTATTACTTAATAGACGACCCGCTAAGAGGATAGGCTGGCCACCCTCATCAAGTCAATTATTCGTCTCTGTCTAGCCCCAAAAACATTCTCAAATAACTCCGTGGTTCGCTGATATTCAGGCTTAACTGCACAGAGAGGTCTAGAATTCGCTTTCGAGCCGCATCCACCTCTTCTGGGCCCGTAACGATCAATTCGATCTCGGCAAAAACCCCCAGTTGATCGACTTCGTCAATGACGATGGTGAACGAGGATGGGTCAGCTGCCAAAGCGAAGCCTTGCCGCGTTTTGGTGACGGTTGCCACCTCGCGGAACCCGAGCAATTTCCACAATTCCTCGGTCTGGCTTCCATCCAAATCGCCCGGGGCCAAGGACCACTCCAATTCACGTCTCGCTTTGACGGAACCGGGTAGTTTTGTCCCTTTGTAAGTCAAAAAAGGTTGGCCGTTGACTCGCCGAACCCGCAGTGCCTCTTGAGTTTCTGCGAAATCACGACAGGGATGGTTGTAGTAGGTGTCGCTGTGTTTTTCCGTCGGCAGGGGAATACCGCCCAATCCGATCAGTCGCTGATGAAGGGCTTCGGGGTCCTGAACCAGAAATTTCTGTTCCACTTCGTAGCTCATGCGACATTCCGTTTGGGTTGAGAGCAAAGCACTCGGCTGGTTCCTCGATCAGCCAGTCTTTTGATCAGCCACTCTTTTGGTCAGCCAGTCTTTTGGTCCGACAATCTCTCTATCGGCTGAGGGTTGGTGTAATTCGATGATTGCAGTTTAATTTTCCGACCGGTGGATAATTCGTCCGAGGGGTGTTGGAGACCCCTCGCTCGTCAGCCAGAGCTGTTCCGATGGATCGACCGCAAAGGCCTCGATTTGCCGCCACCGAGGCAATTCGATTGGCTCGGGTAACGCTGAAAACTGGTCCGAAAATTTTTGTTCCCGATCTTTGCAGCTGAAACAAAACGCTTGGAAGTAGCTAGCCACCCAGAGATCGCCACTTCGCTGGTTTAGATCCATCGCCGTCACCATCGGAATCGCTAGCGTCGCGATTCGCTTGGCCGTCACCTGTTGTCGCACAACTTGGTCGCCCTCCGGACGTGGTGGCAGAGGAATCGTGTAAACGCCGACAGCGGGAAGAAAACTCTTTGTTACCAACACGATTTTGCGACGTTTGGGATCGACCGCGACGGCCTCGCAGTCACGAGCACCATCGGGGTAGACGACTGATAAGGTCGTGAGATTTTTCGGATCGACTGAGTGTTCGTGGTCTGGTGCGGGTTCGTCCATCAGGTAAAGAGTGACGGATGATCGGTTGCGTTGGTTATCGCCACAATCAGCGATAAGCAACCTTGGCACATTTCCATCGACGAAAGAAGCCATGTCCTCCCAATCTTTTGCCTGCAACGTACTAAACTTTAGGGTTCTAGTCAGTCGACCTTTGGTATTGAAGGCGAACAGTCTGGCTTGATCGCCTGAGTCGTTGTGTGTCCAGAAATGGTCTTCCTTTCGCCAGGACGCGGCCAATCCGCTGCTTTCGGCGATTTCTGGCGCGGCTAGGTTTACGACATCGGCGACCAGATCCTCTGAACCTGGATTTTCAGCAGTCAGGTCGGAACAACCGGTGATCAGGCAAAGACATCCCAGGAGGGCGATTGCCGACTGGTAACGATGAAACATATCTGGAATTACTTTTCTCTATTCTTTTCGATTCCTCGAATTCTAATCATTGAAGGCAATTGTGTCTGACTCATCAGAACTCAGCAGCGAAAAACCTGTTTTCCAGATCTCGACCTGGTTGCTGGTCCTGCCTCTTCTCGTCTTGGTGGTGGTCTTCACGCTTTTGCGTGGGCCGAGTTTGCGGAAGCAGCCCAGCCCGGGAATCGGCAAGGCAGCACCTCAAATTGACCTAATTCGCTTGGGTCCCGACGCGAGTTTCGAAGAATTTCAGCGACTGGCGGAGCGGCGGCTCACCTTGATGCATTTCTGGGGAACCTGGTGCGGGCCCTGCAAGGTTGAGTATCCCGAACTGGATGAGGTCGTTCGCAAATTTAAGAGCGTACCAGGATTTGGATTCATCTCGGTCTCGTGTGAGGGATCTTCGTCGGAGACGATCGAGGGCTTGGCCAGCAAGACCGCTGAATTCTTGCAATCGGGCAACATGGAAGAGACCGCCTATGCAGACCCCAAAGGAGTCACCCGTCGCAGTCTGGCTGAGCGGTTAGAGCTGTCGTCGATTTTTTATCCCACCTCAATTCTGATCGGTGGCGATGGCAAGATTGTGGGTGTTTGGTTGGGTTACACGCCTGAATCCGTCCCCGAAATTGAAGCACAGATCCGACAGCGTTTACAGGACCATTAGTGCGATCCTGAGTCTCGAGCTTGGCCGTTGACTCTGGTTGGTAGTCGTGCTGGCTTAGTGATTGGATTCAAGCTAATTGTTGTTTTAAATTGCGAGCCATCGCGATTGGATCCTCCGCGTTTCGAACCACACCGGCGACCGCCACTCGCTGGAATTGGGCGGCGGTGATCTGCGGCAGGTTTGTGGTATCAATTCCACCGATGGCAAAGGCGGGCAGGTCGATTTCGTTTGCGACCTCTTTCAATAGTCCCGTGCCGCCGTAATTTGCGAACTGCTTGGTCTGTCCTGGAAACACCGGACCGCAACCGATGTAGTCGGCACCCTCCTGCACCGCTCGCCGTGCTTGCTCGATCGAGTGAGTGGAAAGTCCAATCAGCCGTTGGGGGCCAAGGATTTGCCTCGCGATATCCACTGGCAATTCTTCTTGACCCACGTGAACTCCATCACAATCGGCTGCCAATGCCAGATCTGCTCGGTCATTCATGATGAACAGGGCATCATGTTCCTTTGCCAATTTTGTTCCCAGTCGACCACGAGCGATCAGTGTCCGGTCATCGACCTGACGATCTCGTAGTTGAAGAACATCGACACCACCATGGCAGAGGTCACGAACGAGTTGTTCGAACTGTGACTCAGAGGCTGTCGCGTCGATCAGCACGTAGAGTTTTGCCTCGGCCAGTTGACTGACACGGCGGTGTTGTGGCCAGGATGATTCTAACGTTGCGCAAACGGTATAGCTTCGATAACGAAGTTGTTCCAGTGATCCGGAAAGTTGCGGGTCGATCGGTTTGGAGCATTCTTCCAGCACTCGCAATGACTGTTGCACACGAGCTGCTGCGGCCAGCAGGACTGATTTCAAATCGCGTCGCCGGTATTCGGTCGGTTCTTGCAACGCTGTTCCCACATCCCCCTCGGTATCGCGGGCCGCCAGGAGTTTGGAGCGTTGAATCGTCTGCAACGCCGAAGTCAAATCATGTCGTAGTGATTTGAGTTCCGCCGCCAGCGAAGCGTCATCCAAACCGAAACGAGCCAATTCTTCGAGTGTTCGCAGCCCCTCGCTGGCTCGATTCGTAGAGGAATCAAGAATACGATAGGTCGCTGAATAATCCTCGGGCATCACGTTCGGGGGGACAGAGTCAGGAAATTCAAACGCGTGAGCAACCGCCAACGCGTTAACTAAAGCCAATCTTTCGTTTCAAGATAGAGGACAGACAATGATGAATCGATCGGTCAATCAGCAGTTCGCGGCTCTCGGGGTCCTGTGCCTCGCCAGCCTTAGCATGACCCTCGATGCGAATGCCCAGGGGCAGAACCAAGCTTTTCAGTCACCAAACGTCGATCCGTCACTGCCTCATGTCTTGCTGATTGGTGATTCTATTTCGATTGGCTATACCCAGGAAGTTCGCAAACAGCTTGCCGGGAAAGCCAACGTTTGGCGTCCGAAGGCCAACTGTGGGCCGACGACGCGTGGATTGGAATCCATCGATCAATGGCTAGGTGATCGTAAGTGGGATGTGATTCACTTTAACTTCGGATTGCATGATTTGAAGTTTATGGGGCCCAATAACGAGAACCTTGCCGATCCGAAAAAAGATACAAGTCATCAACAGGTGCCAATCGATCAATATGCGGACAATTTGAAAAAGCTCGCCACGCGGATGAAACAGGCGGGGGCAACGGTGATTTGGTGCCAAACGACTCCGGTCCCTGAGGGTGCCAAGGGGCGGGTTGTTGGCGACTCGAAACGGTACAACGAAGCTGCTGAAAAAGTAATGACAGAGCTTGGTGGTATTCAAGTTGATCGCTTGTATGACTTTGCTTTAAAGAATGCTGATCTGCAGCGGAAAGCCAATGTTCACTATTCAGCGAAAGGATCCGCCAAACTGGCCGAGCAGGTCACCCGTTCCATCAGTGCTGCGTTAACCAAGGATGCTCAATGATTGTTGGCGATCGGAACTCGATGTTGATTCTATTCGTAGGGACCGCCTGCAGGAGCGATGTCCGGTGGTGGTGCTGAGCGGTCACGATTGATGCTCGGTGGGCATTCGACGGGCAGGTTTTTATTGTTTTTATCGTTGGCCGTTTTTACGAACCCGCAAATGGACCAGAAAGCCTGCCTGAATGATGTTTTATTGACAGGGCCTTTGTATGTTTTTAGCTTCTGTCGCTTGCTTTCTCGGCTCCCCCCGTTCCTTTGTGCGGTGGGATCGTTAAGATCGGTTTTGATCCCGTTGCCGTGGAGCTGGTTTCGGGACGCTTTTGTGCAAATGATTGCCGCTCGCCCTCGTAGCTCAGCTGGATAGAGCAGCTCATTCCTAACGAGCAGGTCGCAGGTTCGAATCCTGCCGAGGGTGCTTCCTCCGGTCACCGCTCGACCACGCACCACAAGTTGACTCTCTAGCGCGG
>JARGNK010000013.1:0-49082 GCA_029213145.1 Rubripirellula sp.
ACCATGGGTAGATCGGAGTGCGATAGGCGATGGGGTCGGCCAGCATGAGCCAGTCGCCCGACATCACCAATGTGCTCAATTTCCAGTATCCCCAGGCATCACGCTCGATTGGTACAGGGCCTAACGCGATGACGGCGACTGCCTTGACCGTAATCAGGGCAAGCAGGATGAGTACAAGTAAATTACGCACGATCGAACCATCTCGAGATCTGGTGCCATGAACTCTTTAAGCTTACCGCGCTGAAAGATCGAATGTTGGTGTGATCCTTGTTCCATTAACGGTAAAGCGAGTGAAATCGTCCCGTTACCTGGGCAGCCAATTGCCAGGGAGGAGTGGTAATGTGGGTAATGGCGAATCGAACTTCAGATATTTTTCGCGACGGGAATTACTGGACCTAATTCGCTGAACGTTTTGTGTGTGACTGGGGTTATCAACCTCGATAATGTATTCGTCGAAAAATAGGACCAGTTGAAGATTCATTGACTGCCAGCAATTGATCAAGTCGTGATGGAGCGTGTATTTGGTACGGAAACGAGCTTCGACCTCGTTGTGGAGCTTGAGAACGTCTCGAAGTCGGTAATAGAGCTGGTTTAGGTAACGCGGGTTCTTTGCGGCTTTCGTAAGTCGTTCGGCGGCATTGTCCAAGCGATAAACAAGTGTCTGATCAACTCGATCAATCCCACGCACCCTCTTGGCGATAGTTTGAAAGGATTTCACCGATTTCTCGTAACGAATGGCAAGCGAAGAAAGTGGGTTGGTTTTTTTCTCGGTCAACGAGTCTGCTGCGATGAGCTGTAGTTCAGAGAAAGGTGGTGTCCAGAGGGAGAAAAGTACGCCGAACAGCATCAGCAATTGCTTTTTCATCACGGTCTCCAATTCAGATGGATTCACTTGCCTGCTCGCCGCTGCTCCATCGCGGCTGTTGTGGATGTGAGCTTATAGGGTAACAGGTTTATGAGTCCGGAGACGACGTTGATCAATAATCTGAGTGTGATTAGCGGCCTTTAAGATCCGCAGCATTCAGCGTCTTTTTTTCCGTTTCTTCTTGTCTCGCCGATCTTTTTTTCGCTTTCCCTTGTACTTCGACTTCGTCCCGGTACTTGGCTTTTGCGAGCCTGATTCACTGCGGGCTGTGTGATTTTTCAACACGTCAAAGTAGAGTTGGCGATCCTGTAAGTCGACTTTGGCGATCCTGACGGTTAGCTGATCACCAAGCCGAAAGCGGTTCCCCGCTTTGAATCCGATGATCATTTGCCCTCGTCGCTCGAATCGATACTTGTCGTTCGGTAGCGTAGTGATTGGAACGAATCCATCCACCGGTAGTTTTGTGCAGCGAGCATGCAGGCCGTCTGCGAAAACGCGACTGATGACCGCCTCCATTGTTTCGCCAACGTGCTTTTTCAGGTAATGCAGAAGCTTCAATTGGATCAGTTCACGTTCCGCAGCAGCTGCGTTTCGTTCCATGTCACTGCAGTGATGCCCCAGCTTGATGAGCTCAGGGTAAGCCTCGTCTGGGGTCTGCTTTTTTTCTAGCAGTCGTTGAATAAGGCGATGAACATTCAGATCAGGATAGCGACGAATAGGGCTGGTAAAGTGACAGTAATGCTCCATGTCGAGCGCATAGTGGCCTTCGGTTTGAGGTCCATAGACGGCTTTGCTCATGCTCTTTAGCACGGCAAAATTGACAGCATCCTCAAGCGGTGTTTCGGCGACCGAATCAAGTACTTTTTGAATCTCGAAGCGACTTTCGATCGAGCCGACATTGATGCCAAGATCTTTAACGAAGTTTCCCAGTTGTCGGAGTTTTCGTCGTTCTGGTGGGGCGTGGATGCGATGCAGGTAATTGAGTTTCAGGTCGTCGAGCCATGTCGCTACAGCTTGATTGGCTGACAGCATGAATTCTTCAATAATCTGATGGCTCTCGGTGTGATGGACCCGGAACGCACCTTTGACTTTGCCGTTTTTGTCGAGGTCAAGTTTGATGTCCGGCATGTCCATCGAAAGCGCGCCGTGCCTAAACCGGGATTTCCGGAGCTTCATCGCCAAGTCATGCATTTGACTCAGTAAGTCGCATATTGGCTTGCCCCATTTTTCGGTGTACGGCTCAGGGTTTGCGAGGAATTGGTCGACCTGTTCGTAGTTCAGTCGCAGGTCGCTTCGAATAGCGGCGTTATGTACTTCAGTGTGGGTGATCGTCAGGTCATCCAAGAATTCAATTTCGCAGGTTTTCACCAAGCGGATGCGTTCTGGTTGCAAACTTGCCAAGTGATTGCTGATGATCTCAGGAATCATTGGGATGACGCGATCGGGGAGATAAACGCTGGTCGCACGTTTCTTCGCTTCCTCGTCGAGCGCGCTTCCTGGTGGTACGAACTGGCTGACATCAGCAATGTGAACCCAAAGTCGCCATCGTCCCTGTTCGCGCTGGAGTGAAATCGCATCATCAAAATCGCGGGCATCGAATGGATCGATGGTGATGGTTAGTTTTTCAGTCAGGTCAAGCCGGTCTGCGGGAGGGGCGTCGTCGACAAACGCATCCGCCTGCTCGCGAGCATTGTTGATTACCTCGGCTGGAAAGTCGTCCGGCAAGCCGTACTGTCGCATGATCGTGATGGTATCGATCGCCGGATTTTTGTTGCTCCCCAATCGTTCCAGAATGACTGCTTCGCCGCCGAGTCCATCCTCGCCGGGGAACTCCACCATCTCGACGAAGACTTTGTCATCGTTGTCGAGTTGAATGCCTCGCACGTCACCGACGGTCACTGGCGCTTCAAACGGAGTCCCATCCAGGATGACGGCAGGTTGCTTGTTGATGTAGCGAAACGTTCCAGTGAATTGCCGACGTGCGCGTTGTAGAATCTTGGTGACTTCACCTTCATTTCCACCACGGCGACTAGGCCGCACCTTGACTTCGACCTGATCACCTTCCAACGCACCAGCGGTTGAGCCAGGTGGGATGAAAATATCTTCGGGGTTATCGGAATCTTCAGAGTGGTTGGGGCGGACAAATCCAAAGCCACCTCCTCCCATCGCTCGCTGGAACTTTCCCTCAATCCGGTCGCTTGGACCACCGATGGCACCCGGGCTAATGATGAAGTGGTTGGAGCCATATATCAGACGCCCCTCCTGGACGAGGTGCTTGATGACGCGTCGCAATTGCCTGTATTCCTCTTGTTCGAGGTGCAATTGGGCAGCGATTTGCTTTGGTTTGCTCGGCCGGTAGTCTGGCGAAACGACCAACCGCATCACGCGGTCGGCCAAGTCAGTTGAAATTTCCATATAAAAAACATATCCATGCGCCGCCAACTGAACAGTGGCCAAAAAGCATTTCGCGGGAAAGCGGGCGGAGAAACTTTCCTTACCAGTGGGTGGATGGCCCAAATCAGCGACGACGAAAGACGGGCAGAATACGCCCAGATGTCGGGTTGCCTGGTCAGATCGGGACGCCCGCTGAGAGTCGGGACATGCGATCAGAAGCCACACGAGAGGCCGGCATCGATTGACCGGCTATGATTCTGGAGCACGATTGATAGCAGTAGGTTCGCTTTATTTTTCCAGAGACACCCAGTAGTTGCCATGAGCTTAGACAACGCCGGCTACACAATTGTGGATTCTGTGATTGCCGGTGGGGCCTGCAAGTCGATTGCGGATCAAGTCCTCGCAGCCCTGCAACAGGATCACCAATCTTCCATAGAGAGTGAGAGAAGCACCGAGGGACGCCTTGGTCACCAGCGGAAATCGAGCCCGGTCGTTGGTGGTCGTAATTTGTTGTCGCTATGGAGTGATTGGAGGCAAGTAACCGAAGAGCCTCGCATCAATGAGTTGATCTTGCAGTCTGTCGGTAATCAAGCTGGCTTGGTGCGTGGCTTGTATTTCGACAAACCTCCGGGTAAGGGATGGGCTTTGGCGATGCACCGTGACTTGACCATTGCGGTTGCCGCACATCAGGAGTCCGCTAGCCCGTTTTCAAAGCCGACACGCAAGGGTGGCGTTCCGCATGTGGAGGCGACGCCTGAATTGCTTAGCACCATGCTGACGCTGAGGGTTCATTTGGATCCGATGGTCGAGGATAATGGTCCTCTCGTTGTGATTCCAGGATCTCATCGCGAGCTTGGTTCTCATTCGTCCGCGGTGCCGAAAACCATTCATTGTGGCGCGGGCGATGTCTTTGTGATGCGGCCGTTACTTATTCACGGCAGTCGAGCGTGTGATCCTAATACGACGTTGCACCGACGCGTCATCCATCTCGAAATTGCACCCTCGGATCAATTGCCAAGTGGATATCGCTGGCATCAATTCGAGCCGTTGTTTTAAATCGTTGTTAGGAAGGTTCGTAGGCGAGGTTCGGAGCCAGCCAGCGTTCAGCTTCTGCAACTGAGATTCCCTTTCGCTGCGCGTAATCCTCAATCTGATCTTTGGTGACTCGATCAACGGCAAAATAGCGAGCATTCGGATGGGAGAAATATAAACCACTGACAGACGCTGCTGGTGTCATCGCAAAACTCGAGGTGAGCTCGATACCGGCATTTTGTTCGGCATGCAGCAGATCGAACAACGTCCGCTTTTCGGTGTGGTCGGGACAGGCTGGGTAGCCTGCTGCGGGTCGAATACCACGGTACTTTTCAGCGATTAAGTCTTCCGTTGAAAAACCTTCAGTGCTCCCATAATTCCATTCATCGCGAGCCCGTTTGTGGAGCCATTCGGCAAGCGCTTCTGCCAAACGGTCGGCGATGGCTTGAACCATGATGGCGCGATAATCATCGAATTCGGCTTTGTACTTGTCAGCTAACTCGGCGGCTCCAATTCCAGCCGTGACGGCAAAACCACCGATGTAGTCTTCTCGGCCGCTGTCGATTGGCGCGACATAGTCGGCCAGTGAGCGGAAGTCATTTTGTCCTTTTCGCTGCCATTGTTGGCGTAGGCAATGAAAGCGTTTGAGTTCCTGTTGGCGTTTTTCATCGATGTACAAAACAATGTCGTCGCCATCGCTCGCAGCAGGCCAGAACGCATAAACGGCTTTGGCTGTTAGTTGTTCATTAGCAATGATTTGGTCTAATAACTGATTGGCATCATCGAACAGTTCTCTGGCTTGTGCTCCAACTACACTGTCATCAAGGATCTTCGGGTATTTTCCTTTGAGTTCCCATGTCATGAAGAATGGCGACCAATCGATGTAGTCCCGCAGTTCTGTCAGGGAGATCTTTTCAAGTACCTTGATGCCGGTAAAAGAGGGCTTGGCGATTTCGATTGTTTGCCAATCGCTGGCGAACCGTTTTTGTAATGCTTCCGCGTAAGGAACGAGTTGTTGCTGGCGGCCTTTGTAGCTGGCGACCAACTTTGCCTGGTTCACTTCATTTTCGCTCAGAAACGAATCTCTCATTTCTTTGCTGATCAGTTTTTCAACGACGTTCACACTGCGACTGGCATCGAGGACGTGGACGACAGCAGAACCATAGGCGGGCGCGATTTTCACGGCCGTGTGTTTCGCGCTGGTGGTGGCACCCCCAATCAATAATGGGATCGCCATTTTTCGACGCTTCATTTCACGCGCGACGTGAACCATTTCATCGAGGCTCGGTGTGATCAAGCCACTCAGGCCAATCATGTCAGCATTCTGACTCTCGGCTTCGTCCAAGATTGTCTCAGTATCGACCATCACGCCAAGATCAATGACCTCGTAGTTATTGCACTGTAGTACAACGCCTACGATATTCTTGCCGATATCGTGGACGTCACCCTTGACCGTGGCGATGAGGAATTTTCCGCGTGCCGCGTTGCCCTCCAGGCCGGCTGCCCGTTTTTCTTCTTCCATGAAAGGTTCGAGGTATGCGACAGCTTTCTTCATGACGCGTGCTGATTTGACGACTTGTGGCAAAAACATCTTGCCGGCACCGAACAAATCTCCAACGACTTGCATGCCATCCATCAATGGCCCTTCAATGATCTGCAAACAGCGGTCGAAGTGCTGGCGTGCTTCCTCGGTGTCTTCGACGATGAATTTGTCGATTCCTTTAATCAACGCATGCTGCATTCGTTCCGCGACCGGTGCTTCTCGCCATTCCAGATCTTGACCGGCTTTTTGTATTCCCGATCCACGCACGGTTTCGGCGAGTTCGAGCAAGCGGTCGGTGGCATCCGCACGACGATTCAGCAAGACGTCTTCGACCCGTTCTAACAGGTCAGCGGGAATCTCTTCATAGATTTCCAATTGTCCGGCATTCACGATGCCCATATCGAGGCCGGCTTTAACCGCATGAAAGAGAAACGCACTGTGAATCGCTTCACGCACGCGATCATTTCCGCGAAAACTGAAGCTGATGTTGCTCACGCCGCCGCTGGTTTTCGCGCCGGGGCATTCTTGTTTGATGCGGCGTACGGCATTGATGAAATCGACCGCGTAATTGTTGTGCTCTTCGATCCCTGTTGCGACCGTCAAAATGTTGGGATCGAAGATGATGTCTTCAGGTGGGAACCCCACTTGATGGACCAGCAAGTCATAGGCCCGCTTGCAGATTCGGACTTTGTTATCCTCGTCGGCAGCCTGACCTTCCTCGTCAAATGCCATCACAACCGCTGCGGCTCCGTACTGTCGAACCAATTTGGCGCGACGGAGAAACTCTGGTTCGCCATCTTTCAGTGAGATCGAATTGACAATCGCTTTTCCTTGTACGTTCCGCAGCCCGGCTTCGATGATTTCCCATTTACTGCTGTCAATCATGACTGGCACGGCGGCGGCGACGTCATCACCGGAAATGAGCCGCAAGTAGCGAGTCATCGCTTCTACACCGTCGAGTAATGCATCATCGAAATTGATGTCGATGATGGTAGCACCGTTCTCGACTTGCTCCCGCGCGATTTCGACCGCCTCCTCGTATTCTTCCTCACGAATCAAGCGAGCGAATTTTCGGCTGCCAGTAACGTTGGTGCGTTCACCAACCATGGTGAAAGGAATTTCAGGACGCATCACCATGGGGAGTTGGCCCGACAAACGCGTCCAAACGGGCCCTGGCTGTTCCTGCTTTGGTTGGTGACCTTCGACTCGCTCGGCCATGGCCCGAATGTGATCGGGTGTGGTTCCGCAGCAACCACCAAGAATGCTGATCCATTGGTTTTCCGCAAACTCGCCGACGATGTCGGCCATCGCTTTTGGCCCCAAATCAAATTGGCCCATATCGTTGGGCAGGCCGGCATTGGGGTGACAACTAATCGGCAGGTTTGTCGAATGCGACATCTCTTCGACGTGTGGACGCATCACGTCTGGTCCGAGGGCGCAGTTCATCCCAATCGAAAGCAGGGGGAAGTGTGCTAGCGAGGTGACAAAGGCTTCGACCGTTTGTCCGCTGACAAACGTTCGTCCACCCTTGTCAAACGTACCGCTGATCATCACGGGGACCTGGTGACCGCCGGCATCATAAAAATCTTGGATTGCGAAAAGGCACGCTTTGAGGTTCAGTGTGTCGATCGCCGTTTCTGGGAGCAAAATGTCGACCCCCGAACTCACTAACGCCTCGACTTGTGCGCGATAGCTATCTCGCATCTCCTCAAAGGTTGTGTCGCGATGTGCCGGATCTTCCACTCGCGTGCTAATGGCGGTTTGCTTGGTTGTCGGCCCAATCGAGCCAGCCACGAAACGAGGCTTATCCGGCGTGCGCTCGGTCCATTCATCTGCTGCTTTGCGAGCACAGTCAACAGCGGCCTGGTTAATTTCCTGAACGAGGTCAAGCGGCAAATCAAATTCAACCATCCCTACGGGTGATGCCCCGAACGTGTTGGTCTCTACAATGTCACTTCCAGCCTCGAAATAAGCTCGGTGGATATTGGTGATTTTCTCTGCGTGAGTGAGGCAGAGTATGTCAGAAAAATTCTTCAGATCCTTATTGTGATCGGCGAAGCGATCTCCGCGGACAGCAGTTTCATCAAGCTGCAGTCTTTGGATCATGGTCCCCATCGCGCCATCGAGTAGCAAGATCCGCTCACGGACTAGCTGTGACAGGAGATTGGTCGCTGTATCGGGTCGAAGCATAGCTGGCTCGGTTTCGCGTCTCGGTATCGCGTTTTGATCGGTTTCACGGTACTCGTGTCACGTTTTTGGTTTCACGCGCCCGTTTTCATAGTTAATCTTGGTCGAAATCTAGAAATCCACAACCCAATCAAACGAGGCGAACGATCGAGCGGGACGGTGGGGTTTGCATAAAACATTGGTTTCTGAGGCATTCGGCCCGTCTTTGCCGATCGCGTCCCTGAAATTTGGCCGCGTCACCCACCTATACTTTCCCGTATTTCATCTTGCCTTGTCGGCAAGCATTGGCTAATTGCCAGATCCCTAAAGATCGGCAAGGTTGATTCCGATCTAGAAGGATGTGTTGGAATCGGGTTCGCTGCTGCATAAACGCGACAACGACCCGTCGCTCATGGACCGAACCACAGGAATTTCCGATGACCGTCTCGCCAGGAGGGCCGCAGGGCGCGAAGGGCCTTACGCTAGAAGTCGCCGATGGCGGCAATCCCGAGGCCATTGCGAAGGAAACCGGGGGCGTTGCGATAGAAGTATTGCCCCCCACTTTGTTTCAGTTGCCAAACCTCGATCCAAGCCATTCGACCAGCAAGCCGGTGATCGCGGCGAGTCAGGATCCGGATAACTCCGCTGTCGCGACATTCGATCCCACACAGCGACACGAAGCGTCTAAGCCCGCGGAGCCAATTTTTCCGTCGGCACCAACAGCAGGCACTGTCAAAACAGAAAATGTCGACGATCCAGCATTTGCAGCCAGAGATCAAGAACCAATTGCTGAACGATTTGCTGTGTCAGCGGTGCCTGTTCCTGACGCGATCGAAACGACACGAGAATCGCGGTTAGCGGATTTACCTACCTCATCTAAAGACGAAGATTCACGTAGGTCGCCCATGCCGTCTGCGCGCCTACCGATTGAGGTTCCGGCTGGCAGAGCTTGGAGCGAATCGATTGGTTCGCAGGGTATCGTGATTGCTTTGTTGGTCATCGTCGTTGCTGCGGCTTTGATGTCGAGGAGTGGTGTCGATGATGAGAGCACCAAGTCAGCGCTCGCTGAACATAGTGATCTACTGGAATTTGATCGCGGAGATTCCATCGTGATTCCCGAAACAGGCATGCCTGAAACGGGTATGCCTGAAACGGGGGATCCGAATGCGGCACTGCCAGAGTATGGCATGCCGGGAGTTAGTCTTGCCCAGGAGACTGATCGAGAGAGTTGGGCAACCAATTCGTTCTCTGATCAAGTGAGTGGCAACGATGTGGCTGGCGTGTCAGATGTCACCGAGATGCCGAAAGTCGCCCTTGAGCCACCAACGATCGAAAATTCACTTGCGAAAGCAGAAGTTGCTACATCGACTGAAGATGTTCGCGAGAACCAGTTCTTCGCTGCATCGAGCCAGTTGGAGGCCCAGGCAGTCTCGGACCGATCCGAACCCGAATTTGCGCCCGGTGTCAATCGCGGTGTCGATTCAGCGGTGTTGCACCGAAGATCCAGCACCCCGGCAGAAATGAAGAACCTTTTACAGTACTTGCCTCCAGTACCGGAGTCAGTCACTCAGGCACCCGCCGTTGGTATCGGTGCTCAAACCGAGCCCTCTTACGCGAAATAAGCGAATCATCATGAGTTCGACTAATCCAGCCTTTGTAAAGGCTTTTGCTCGCCGCAATCGTGCTGCTTCCCAGTCGAGCAGGCGGCCTCAAGTAAGTATCACTTCAACGTCAGAAGCTTCGGAGTCGACGGTCGCAGAGCCAGCACCCGGCTTGATCGAAGACGCGGCATCGCAGCCTCAGGAGCAGCCATTCGCGGATAACGCAGGCGTTTGGCTTGATACGGTTCAGCAGGAATTTGCTCGCGCCGATCAGCCTGCGACAGCACCACCGATTCCCCATGTCGATTTGCCGAGTGAGCCTGCGTCGGGCCGCACGCTGCCGGTTGAGGAAACGCTGCCGGCTGATGTGCAATTGCAATTCAACGAAAAGCCGTTTGATGAGCCAGCGATTTCAGATTCGGTGCAGCATATCCATACGGCTTACGCGACTGCTCCCGCCGATCTCGCCTTTTATCGGCTTGACACAACGCAGACGCCCGAAATCGAGTCGCCACCGGTGACTGATTCGGACATCGATCCTGTCGTTGAAAATGTCGAAACGGAAGCCGCTGCCGACATGCAACTCGAGCGTGATACGACACTTCAAGATGTTGATTCTGAGGTCGTGACAACGACTTGGGGCGATCCGACACATGGAAGCGAGTCGCATCCGGTGGGCCCGTCCTTGGATCAAGAGCAACTCGCTCCGTTGGTTCCTTTTCGGCCGGTCTGGGAAGTCGATGTCTTTGACATTCCTAAAATCGTTGCCGATCTGTTTTTCGACGGTGCATTATTTCAGCAAATCGCTGAACGAATGGGTGAAGCTGTCAGTCGTGGTCTCAATAGCGTCTTGGTAACCAGTGCTCAGGCAGGCGAGGGACGCAGTAGCGTCTCGATTGGAATCGCGATGGCGGCAGCGGCGGCCGGCATTCGTGTCGCGTTAGTTGACGCCGATACCAAAAATCCGAGTCTCGCAGATGATCTCCGCTTGGAATTGCAATACGGTTGGGTTGATACGATTCGCGCGGGTCTGCCGATTGCCGAAGTGGCTGTTCACGCGGTTGAGGACGGAGTTACTCTTATCCCACTCATGCCACCGAATGGTTCAACGGCGGCCACCGGTGCCGAAGTTGTTCAGCTATTGGAAGAGATGCGGAACCGGTTTGAGTTGGTTGTGATCGATGGTCCCGCCGAGTCACTGGACGATGTTCATCAATATGCCTCGATGGTTGATTCGGCGATTATTGTGCAGGATGTCACACGCAGCGAAGCAGCGAGCATCAACCGATACTCAAATCGACTTCGAGAGCAAGGGATCACCGGTGTGGGAGTAGTGGAGAACTTTGCCTGAGACGCTTTCCGACACGGCAGTTCAACTGCCGGGGATCGGCTTGCTCTTTATTGGCTTTGCTCGAAATTGGTAACGCGAGCTCCTCGCTCGAGTCAGGCTGTCGCTGCTTGCCTTGCTTGCTGGAGCATTTCGATCCAGGGTCCCACGTAATGCCCGTTGTCGTGGAACGTTCGACCGCTGACCAGGTTGCCGTCGATCACACAGGGTGCATCGACGAAGATGCCTCCGCAAACTTCCAAGTCGAACTTGCACTTTGGTACGGTGGCCATCTTGCGTCCCCGCACGCAGTCGGCGTAGGCCGGGATTTCGACCCCATGGCAAACGCTGGCGACTGGTTTGCCTGCCTGGAAGAAGTGTTTTGTGATGCGGACCAGGTTTTCGTCATACCGTATGTACTCCGGAGCCCGACCACCACTAAATAGAATCCCCGCGTATTGTTCGGGGTCGATTTCGGCGAAAGCGATGTCCGCTTCGATCGTGTACCCTTCCCATTCTTTGGTGATGGTCCAACCTGGTTTCACCTCGTGCATGACCATTTGGTATTGGCGTTTTTCCGGCGCGGCGATGATTGGTTTAAAACCCGCTTCTTGTAGCCGGTAAAAGGGGTACATGGTATCCAGTGTTTCGGCTGCATCGCCGACGATGATCAAAACTTGATCGGTCATGACTGTTCCGCGATTGGTTATCGAGTGGCTTGTGATGGTGGAATGGTTATTGTGGGCTCGTGAGCGAGTGGAGGCCAGCACCCAGAGAACCTATAAGAGTATCCCTGCGTAGCCGACGACTCGGGAGAGATCACCGGTGACGTCGCCGCTCGTGCCGTAGCCAATTTCTTTGTACGCGATCGATTGGTTTAGCTCTTGGAGTGTCATCAAGACCAACGCTGCGGGGACTTGCCCGCACATGCTGATGTTTTCCTGATCACAGATTTTTAGCAGGTCTTCCGGGGCGTTTTGTGACAAGGCGTTTAACGCCATTCGATCTCGCCGTCGATTCTCCTGGTCATCGGCAAAGTGGTTCATGTCGCTGCTGATGACCAGCAGCGGAGGGTCTCGCATCGCTGCTAAGCAATTTGCCAAGGCTTTGGAAGCCGTTCGCAGTTGCTCGACTGATCCACCTGACATTGCGATGGCGGTAATTCGTGTCTCGGGGGCAAGGCGATGCAGCAGCGGCAATTGAACTTCGATGCCGTGTTCGGAGCGGTGTGCACTCGCGTCTAATTCCATTCCCGGCACCGCAGTTGCGATCTGTTTCGCCAATTCAGCGTCGCCCGTCATCGCCGCTGTGTCAGACAAACGCCATTGATCATGCGGCGCGACCGCCCAATCAAGACCATCAGCGGTGTGCTTTGGGCCAATGATGAGGACTCGACTCGGGCTTTTGATGCGCCGCCATACATCGGCTGCGATCCGGCCCGAATAACGCAGGCCGGCATGGGGGACCATCGCTGCGGCGACCGTCCGTTGTTCAATGTCTGGCAACCCCTCGAGCAACTCGTTAACTTGGGCCTCGCGGGCGTTATCCTCTGCGGGATAAAAAGTACCCGCCACTGCGGGTGGGCGTGACGCAACCCTTGTTTCAGCATGTGGTCCTGACGAGAGAGCGAGATCAGCACAGGTGGCATCACAGATTGTCGAGAAGACTGTGGTGCCCTGTGCCCGAAATCGCTGCATGCCCAGCGTCTCTTGAAAAAGCTGATTGGCTGAGCTTGCTTGATTGAAACCCAACGCCCAGTGTTGACCATCCATCAGCAGTAATGCCCTTGCCTGGCAGCGAAACCCTTGTAGGTCGTAGTGGGTGTCGCTGCCGTGGTGAATGATGCTTGAGAGCACACCGATTTCTACATTCCAGCCGATGGAAGGCTGGGTTCCCCTGAGCGAAGTCGCAGCCTTTTGCGTCAATTGAAAGAAAGTCGCCTGCAGCGGCATGCCCTCGCGAATGTTCAATTGCATCCAGTGCATCGCCGGTTGCCGTTGGTCATAAGTCACATGTAGGACCACGCCATTGACGCTGGTGTCGGGAATGTCATTGGCATAGTAGAGAGGTGTTGCCCCCGCTTCCAATGCCGACAGGTTGGCCACAATCCAATCGCGAAGCCGTTGCAGTTGATCTGGTGAGTAAGCCGCAACGTCGCGGACGGCATTCGGGTCGACGCCTTCCATGGGGCCGCTGTAGCTGATTCCGTCAAAGATTTCGACGTTGGCGTCGTCTCTCAACCAACTGCCGGGAGGCAGACCCGCCTTGGTGCAGACGGCATCGAGAAATTGACGAGCATTCCATGACCTTTCAGTAGCAACCATTGGTAGCAGCAGGCCAACATGGTTTCCTGAACGGATTCTTAGTCCATGGCGGCCGATTTCGATGGCACCGATCTGTTCGTTGCCATTGACCCCGATTGGGCGAGGTGGACCGATGATCGAAATCGAAAGATTTAAGTGTGGTAGCTCGCTTGCTACGATTGGGGCCATCCGAGGATCGTGCTTGGCGGTTCGGTTGGCCGCATCAGCTAAGGCGGAAGCTAATTGCACGGGTGGTCCTTGCAAGCCGCAGCAACCTCGTAACGTATGGTCCCGTTTCAACGTGACATAGATCCCCGCAATTTCTCGCTGCGCTAATTCGTCTCCCAACGCCGCGGCGACATCAAATAATTGATTTTGCACAATGGCCGAAACATAGTGGCAGGTTGCTTGATGAATCGCTGCTAATTGCTCGTCGTTGAACCCCGCCATCGATTCGTTCTTGGGATCGGCGGGCATCGTTCTACCTTCTTCTGGGGATTTAAGTATGGGGGGAATGATTGACGGTGAAGAAGCGTTCGGTTTGATTTGGATTGGTTGACGACGTGCGCCCCAATTCCCCGGACTGTTTTCGAAACAGCCTGCGATTTTGGATCCACAATTCGCACATTGGTTCCCATTCATTGCGTAGCGGCCGAGTTGGTACCAATCACGCTCGATCAGCAACTGGTTGCAATCCGGGCAGTATGTGCTCTGCCGCGAAACATCATGAACATTTCCGACGTAGGCGTATTGAAGTCCTGCCTGTCTGGCCAGGTCATGTGCTTCGAGTAGTTTTTCATGCGGTGTGGGACCACGATCCCGCATGCGAAAGTCGGGGTGAAACGCTGTGAAGTGAACTGGTACTTCGTGGCCGACGTTTTTTGCAATCCAGTCGCACATTCGGCGAAACTCGTCTTGGCTATCATTCGCTTGGGGAATAACCAGATTTGTTAATTCGACCCAGCAATTGGTTTCCCGCACCGCGTAGCGAATGGTATCCAAGACCGGATCCAGATGGGCACCGGTCAACTTAAAATAAAAGTCCTCGGTGAACGCTTTCAGATCGATATTCGCAGCATCCATCGCAGCAAAGAAATCAGGTCTTGCGACTGGGGTGATGTAGCCGGCTGTCACAGCGACCGACTTAATCCCCCGAGCTCGGCAAGCGGTCGCCGTGTCAATTGCGTATTCGGCCCAGATGACTGGGTCGTTGTAGGTATAGGCGACACTTCGGCAGCCGGTGGAAGCGGCTGCCTCGGCGATCTCGTCCGGCAGCGCTCGATCGCTCAGACTGGCCACTTTTCGACTCTTCGAAATGTCCCAGTTTTGGCAAAACTTGCAGCCGAGGTTGCAGCCGGCCGTGCCGAAGCTCAGCACGGGAGTTCCGGGCAGGAAATGGTTTAGCGGCTTCTTTTCAATGGGGTCAATGCAAAATCCAGTGCTACGGCCATAGGTATCCAACACCAGCTGGTCATTTTGATTGACGCGGACGAAGCAGAAACCTCGGTCGCCAGGGTTTAACCGGCAGCCCCGTGGGCAAAGTTCACAGAGGATTTTTCCGTCTGCTTCTCGAGTCCACCAACGCCCCAGGGCGTTACCTGACGAGTTGAATTCCGTGCTCGAAGTTTCGCTCATTGGAGTATTTTATCGCATCGCACCCGTGGACGTTGTCACTTTGCCACAATTTCGCAGTGGCAACGTTAGGGTGGATTGCGGGGCTTACGTTCATTGCCAACCGCGATAGACTGTCCCAGCAGTCCAGAAAACCCCAAACTGAAACGCTCCTCAGACTGAAGCGAGACAGAACCGGATGAGCAATCAGCTCGCACAATCTCCTTTGGATCGTTGGCACCGTGAAGCCGGCGCCCGGATGGTTCCATTCGCGGGCTATGACATGCCGTTGCAATACTCGTCGATTGTTGCCGAGCACGAGGCTTGCCGGACTCGCGCGGCCCTATTTGACGTCTCCCATATGGGGCGAATTCGGTTTGACGGCGAAGGGAGCGAACAGCTGCTGGATCATCTGTTGACGCGGAGAGTATCGGGGATGCCGGTAGGGGCTGTCCGATACGCATTGATCTGCAATAGCGATGGAGGTGTACTGGATGACGTTTTGGTTTCCCATTTGGAAACGCCATCGGGACAGCGATACCACCTGATGGTGGTGAACGCATCGAACCATAAAAAAATTCTGAGCTGGGTGACCGCTCAGCTAGATGATTTTCCGAAGGTGACAGTTTCTGATCGCACTCAACTGACTGCGATGATCGCCGTGCAAGGCCCACTCGCGATGGCGGCTATCGGACGTTTGTTTCGATTTGATCCCACACGACTTCAGTATTACCGAGCGACGATTACGGATCAGTTTTCCAAACCCGTCATTTTAAGTCGCACCGGTTACACCGGCGAAGACGGTGTTGAGCTGATCGTACGAGCGGAGGATGCCCCGCGTGTTTGGGAAAATGTGATGCTGGCAGGTCGCGAGCACGGCTTCGTGGCTGCTGGATTGGGAGCGCGCGATACGTTAAGAATGGAAGCGGCGATGCCTCTGTATGGTCACGAACTCGACGAAATAATCGATCCCCTCACCGCAGGGCTGCGGTTTGCTTGTACCTTGAAAGATCGTGCGTTTATCGGCGACTCTGCATTGCGGGAGATCGATCGTAGCGGGCCGGCCAAAAAACGAATCGGCCTGTTGCCGGAAGGGAAACGACCAGCAAGGCAAGGGTGCGAAGTGCTTGATGTAAACGGGGATTCGATTGGGGTCGTCACCAGCGGTGGGCCATCACCGACCCTCGGAAAACCGATTGCGATGGCGTTCGTTTCGGCTCATCATGCGGATGATTCAGAATTCAAGATTGACATTCGTGGCAAAACGGTTCGTGCTATGCCCACGCCGTTGCCTTTTTACCAACGTCCTTCCACGTAATACGAACCTGGGAATATCGGCTATGACGCGTGACGAATCAAAGCTCCTTTATGCCGCCACACACGAATGGGCCGCCATTGAGGGAGAAAGCGGGGATCGAGTCGCGACGATCGGGATTTCAGGATTTGCAATTGAGCAACTGAATGATCTCGTCTACATGGACCTGCCTGAAGTCGGTCGCAGTGTTGCCCCCGGCGAAGAGTTTGGCGAAGTTGAATCGGTCAAGGCCGTCAGTCCGATGTACAGCCCCGTTGCGGGCGAAGTTTTGGAAGTTCACTCCGAACTGCCTGATCAATTGGAGAAGTTGAATGATGATCCTATCAACTTCGGATGGATGATCAAGGTTCGGCTAAGCAGTGATGAAGGGATCGATCAACTGATGGATCACGAAGCCTATCAAAAGCAGTGTGCCGAATCACAATAAGGGCTTTGCTTCTCTGTTCTTTTTTCGAATCGGCCGGTTAGATCTCACCCGGTCCTTTGATCAGTCCCGTGCCTGCGGATAAAAAATGGCATCGACCGGCCGGCTCATTCCTCTCGCTGCTGGCGATCCGGTCGATAATATGTCGATCGATCAGGCACTGCTTGAATCGACCAGTCACAGTCAAGTTCCGGCGCTGAGGTTTTATTGCTGGAGCCGTCCATCCCTGTCACTCGGTTACTTTCAGGAATTCGCGGCTCGCGATTCCCACGTGGAAAGCGTGGGTCTTGATTGGGTGCGTCGAAGTACAGGCGGAGGCGCGATCGTTCACCATCATGAGTTGACGTACAGTCTATTTCTGCCGGCTAATCGTTCGATCGGGCAGCATCGGGATCTGTACGCACAGGTGCATGGCGAGGTGGCCACCAGTCTGCGAGATTTTGGTGTGACCGCGGTACCGTATCGAACGCTTTCTCGCTCGTTGTCGGCTTCGGCGGCAGAACCATTCCTTTGCTTCCAGCGGCGGACCGATGAGGACCTGATCGTAAGCGGCTACAAAATACTCGGCAGCGCTCAGCGGAAAGTGCGCGGTGCGGTGTTGCAGCATGGCAGCTTATTGTTGAAAAGCAGTCCTCATGCTCCCCAGTTGCCTGGTATTGCTGAATTGACCTCGCAATTGCCGTCGATTCAGCAGTTCTCCGAGAAATTGGCGAATCGTTTGGGTAATCGTCTGGAGTTGGATTGGCAGGAAGATGGTCTCCGGGATCAGGAGCTGGAATCTGCTGGCCGAATCGCGGTTGCGAAATTTGGTTCGATGCAGTGGAAATGCCGCAGATAGGGCTCTATGGCATTAAGTTGCTAGTTCTGTTGGGTGGTGCGCACCCAGGAATCTGAAAAACATCTTGAAGTAGGTCGTCAATTGATAACCGTTCGCCATCCCGGTTGCCTATAATCCATATAGGTCCGATCCTCCGCGTGTTTGCCAGTTAGACGGAATCTGTCGGAGGTGGTTTGCTGGGCAGATCGCTTTTCAGGATTGGGACGATGCAGTTTTTAAGTCAAACGCATGGCTGCGGCTGATTTGGGCCATCGAGTTAACTCCTCCCCTGATCTTCATCCAGTCTAGAGAATAACGAAGATCGGTAAATCGTTGGAAAATGGTGATTTTATGCAGGTGAAACTCAAGGTGCTCAGCGGCAGCCATGAGGGAAAAGAGATCGGCATCTCGAGCGAGAAGTTTTTGATCGGTCGAAGCGAATCTTGCCAGCTAAGACCGAAAAGTGAGTCGGTCAGCAGGAAGCATTGCATCCTTGTGATCAAAGACAATCGGATCTTGGTTCAGGACCTCAAGAGCCGCAACGGCACCTATGTCAACGATAAGCGATTGCCGACTGACAAAGCCAAAGTCGTTCGAAATGGCGACCAGTTGCGGGTTGGAAAACTTGGCTTCGAGCTCGTGATTGAACATGGTTTGCAGGCACCAAAGAAACCTGAAGTTGCGGATGTCGGTGATGCTGCGGCACGGACGGTTGAGGCGGGCTCGCACGATAGTCGTTTCGAAGCCGTCGATGTGAGTGATTGGCTGGATGAGGCCGACCAAATCGACCGTGTTCGAAAAATGACCGATCCCGAGACTCGCCAGTTCCGTGTTGAGAATCTTGATTTGGAATCGGCCGAAGTTGTCTCCGCAGGCTCCGACAGCACCGAACTGTCAGTGGACGAGTCATCGGAGAATCTGATGTCCAAACGCCGTGGTCCTCGTGACAAAAAAGAGAAGCCGGGCAAGCTCCCTGATGATGTCCGCAAGGCGATGACTGATAATTCGCGTGATGCCGCCGACAATGCCCTGAAACGCTTCTTTAGCGGTCGGTGACCGCCGCGAAGTGGCAAAGGGGCTGAACACCAATCGCCCTGAGAAATACACCGGATGAACGAATCCAATGCTTTGCTTGCGAAGCAATTTCATCAAAGTGATGAGATTGCCTTCGCCAAACTGATGAATCGTCATCACCAATTGGTTTTTCGGGTGTGCCTGCGGATTCTCGGGCATCGTCAAGATGCCGAAGATGCAACGCAGGAAACATTTTCTCGGGTCGCTCGTTATTTGCATCGCTGGGATCCCAAGCGTCCACTTGAGCCTTGGCTGGTCGCGATCGCCGGTAATCGTAGCCGAACTTTGTTGGCGAAAAAGCGAACCGTTCAATCGTTCACGCTCGTATCCGACCCGCCGTGTGAACAGGTGCACGCTGATCGGGATGCTGCGACGCTCCGTGAGGAGTTGGATTTGGCCCTGGTGCAATTGCCGGATTGCCAGCGAACCGCTTTTGAATTGTTCCATCATCGCTCTTTCAGTTACGCGCAAATCGCTCGGAAAATGAATTGCCCAGAGGGAACGGTCAAAACATGGGTGCACCGCGCCCGTGGTAGTATCATTCAGCAGCTTCGGCAACGCGACGTTGTGGCCGGCAATCGCAACTGTCGCCAGGGAGACGCATCGTGAATTGTGATCGCTTCGACCAGCGAATGAATGTCTTGTTAGATGAGTATCAGTCGATTGCGGATGATCCAGCGCTTCAATCGCATGTGTTAGATTGCGATTCGTGTCATCAGAAGATGAAGATCTGGCAGCAGATCGATAGCATTGGGGCGTCCCAGCCAACCGAGTTTTCGAATCGCGGGCTTTCATGGTCTCGAGCGTCCGCGGTGGCTGCCGCGTTACTGGTCGCGGTGTTTGCGAGTTGGGGCTTTCGGGGAGGCGACATGTTGACCGCTCGGGTTGAATCGCCGGCGTCGGCTCCGCAACAGGAAGCGGCACCAACCCTCCGCGATGATGCGGCAGTGTTTCAGCCTCAAGAGAATCGGCTTGATCCGAGTCAATGGTGGGAATCGGTGGAGCCACAACAATGGATCGCCCAAACCATGCCGACGGTGCGTACAGTTCAGAAGAGTGTTGCACCACTAAGTCGATCGTTTAAGCAGGCGGTTGAAATTCTCACCTTTGGACGAGCTATATGAAGCCCTGGACTTGGCCTAGATTTGTCTCGGTCACCTTGATTGGGTTCGCATCGGTGATGCCCTTTCAGGCGGCTTGGGCGGAGGAGTTATTCCAGTTTCACAATGGATTGGTAATCGAGGGTGTGGCGGTTGAGATCGCCACTCTGAAGGATGGATTCGGCGCGGCTGCGGCGAACCAAATGAATGTGCGCCCGATCTGGCGAATCGATGATGGTTTGCGGAGAACTTATGTTCATGGCAAGGGGATGGTCGCCGAGACGCGTGAGATCAATGATTTGGAACGCCCTATTGAGATATGGCAGCCGAAGCCGCTGGGAGGCAAAATTGTTGGGGGTCTAGGAAGCATTCTGGGGATTTCGCCCTTCAACGAATATGGACGTCGTGTCTTGACCATCCGTGGTCCAGAGGGACCGGTTCAAGTGGTTCAGGGGATCAAGGAACTGACCTCCCGCTACGCAAAACTCATTGCATTGAAAGGCAAGCCGACGCTCAGTTGGGATATGAGAGTGGCCACGAGTTCATTGGCGACGTCGGAATTGAATATGGTTTTCAAACGCCGAATGAACATGGATGATCTGAATGATCGTTTGGAGGTGGTGAGATTTTACATCTCCGCGAAGCGGTACGAGGACGCGCGGCAATCACTCGAAGCGACGATCAAAGCATTCCCTGAGGAAACAGACCTACAGCCACAATTAGCCGCGCTGACTGAGCGGCAAGGCTTGCAGTTGCTGGACGAAGCGGAAACTCGTTCCAAAGCGGGGCAGTACAACTTAGCGAAAAACATCTTGGCCGGTTTTCCACTCGATGCAGTCGGTCGAATCACCCGAATCAAAGTTGAAGATGCATCAAAGAAATTGACGGATGCCGACCAGGCTTGTGCTCAATTAATCAATCAACTTCAAGCCCAGGTAGGGCAATTGAATGCCGGGCAGATGCAGGCGTTGCAAGCCATTGTCGACGAGATCGCCGGTGGGCTTTCCGCTGATACGCTGTCGCGGCTTAGTGATTACGCGCGGTTGGGTAACTCGGATGCTATCCCCCTCGAGAATCGAGTGGCATTGGCGATAAGTGGCTGGTTAATGGGGTCTGGATCTGGGGAGCAGAACCTGAGTATCGCAATTTCGCTGATTCAAGTTCGCAATCTCGTCATTGAATATCTCAGTGGTGCGGATGAGCCGCGCCGCGCGGCAATCCTCGATGCCTTGCAAAACCTAGAGGGGGCGCAGCCAGAGTACATCGATCTTATGCTTCCTCTCTTGGTTCCGACGGTAGGTTGGCCAGAAGAATCGGAGAGTGAATTGATCGAAGGGATGCATCTTGTCGACACCGGGACGAGCCAATACCTGATCCAACTGCCGCCTGAATACAATCCATTGCGAGAGTATCCCTGCATTCTCGCATTGCATGAATCGAGAAGCAGCCTGGAGAATCAAATCAATTGGTGGGCTGGCCCTTATTCGGAGGAAGATGGTATTCGGATGGGGCATGCGTCTCGGCATGGATTCATCGTCGTTGCGCCAGTCTGGTCCCGGCCCAATCAACGCCTTTATGAATACACACCGCAGGAACATCAACGCGTATTGGTGGCATTGCGAGATGCGATGCGTCGTGCGTCCATCGATTCGGATCGGGTTTTCGTGGCGGGACATGGCGAAGGTGGTACTGCTGCGTGGGATCTTGCTTTGGCGCATCCAGATCTGTGGGCTGGTATGATTGCGATCAGTGGTCAGCCCGCCAAAATCATCCCGCATTACGAGTCCAACGCTCGCTCGTTACCGCTTTATATGGTGATGGGTGAACTGGATGGCTCGCGGGCAAATGGATCCATTTTGAACGATTACATGTCGTTCAATCATGATGCGATGGTGGTGATGTATCGTGGTCGTGGTCGTGAATATTTCTTCGACGAGATTCCGCGGATCTTTGAATGGATGCAGTTGCCAAATCATCAAAGGCGACCACCACCCCGTGAGATTGATGTTGCCACCATTCGCACGGGTGATCAGTTCTATTGGTGGTTGGAACTAGGCGACCTGAAGCCAGATGTTGCCATCGATCCTATTCTGTGGGATCAAGCAAAGCGGATTCGAGCCGGCAAAATTGAAGCGTCCATTGGTGCCGGAAACCAGATCCGAGTCAGCGGGCCAGCCGAACAGTTTCGTGTGATGCTCCGTCCGCAGGAGGGTGTCGATTTTGCGAAACCCATTGTTGTCCGCTATGGATCACGCACGGTGCGGGTCGAGTTTGATGGTTCCGTCGAATTGATGCTCGAGGATGTGCGGCAACGAGCTGACCGCAAGCGTGCCTTCTGGTTTTCGATTCCGGTACCATAGCAAACGCGGCAGTCGTGTTGCCGATGGAGTTCCGAAGGTGATACTTGCGCCACGTTTAGGCGTACGATGCGTGATCTAGTGGTGATGTAACCCTGAACGGTTATGGCTCGGCTTGCGAATCCTGTTCGCCTAGAAATGCTTGCCGCTGCCAACTGCAGCTTTTACCTGCCAGCATATGTTGTTGCCAGCGTTCCTTTGAATTGGGCCAAGCCGAATTTGTTTCTTCAGATTGGGATTCGTTTATGATGAGGGGCAATCCAGTTTTCCGTATCTTTCCTGTTCTCGGACAAGGACCCTTCGATGAAACGTCGCGAATTCATGGCATCCAATCTGCTTGTCGCCGGAACTGTGGCGGCTGGAAAGACGCTTGCGGAAGATAATCCGAAACAAGCTGCTGGTCCCGGTCGAGTTCGCCAATCAGTGATGGGGTGGTGTTTCAAGCCAATGGATCCGGTCGAGCTAGCGCGTCATTGCAAACGGATTGGTTTAGAAGCCATTGAGGGGATTCCCTCCCAACACTATGACGCTGTGACTGACCTGGGCCTGAAGATCTCACTTGTCGGCAGTCATGGATTTGCCACCGGACCGCTGGATTCGGACAACCACGCGGAAGTGGAGGCAAAGTTACGGAATGGAATTGATTTGGCGGTGAAATATGGTGCACCCAATGTCATTACTTTCACCGGGATGGCCAAGGCGGGAATCTCAGAGAAGGCGGCGCGCGAAAACTGCCTGCGTTGCTGGAAAAGAGTGCTGGCTTATGCCGAGGAGAAAAACGTTGGCTTAGTGTTGGAGCATCTCAATAGTAAAGATGATTCCCATCCGATGAAGGGGCACCCAGGCTATTGGGGTGACGACTTGCATCTCTGTGCTGAATTGGTGCAGGAAATGGAATCACCTAACTTTCGCTTGTTGTTTGATATCTATCACGTCCAGATCATGAATGGTGATCTAATCCGAAATATCCGCCGCTATCACAAGCTTGTGGGGCACTATCACACCGCAGGAAATCCTGGCCGTGGAGAATTAGATGATACGCAGGAAATCAATTATCCGCCTGTCATTCGTGCGATCATGGAGACTGGTTATAAAGGGTTTATCGCCCAAGAATTCATTCCTACCGCAGAGGATCCAGTTGCGTCGTTGCAGCAGGCTTTCGAGCTCTGTGATGTGTAGAGCAGCGGTAGGGCTCGTAAGTGGAGCATGGGATTTGATTGGTTGAATTCTAGGGGAACCTCGATCCTCTGGATGTGTCCAAGCTCAGAGTTAGGGAACCTTGTTCACCCTGCTCTCCCCTGCCCTGCCCCACCTGTACGCGGATTTGTTGTCCGGTGAAAACTGCTTCCGAGCCCAACCCATTGATCAGCCCCGATGATTTTCGAAGGTTGGGGGTGCGTCTTGACGAAACACGGATCGCAGTGATTCGATTGGCAGCGACTCGCAGTTCCCAGCCATTGGCGGCGCAGCACCTTCGCACCGCAGATACCAGGGTAGAGCTGCAGTTATGCCAAATTGCGACATCAGCCTATCGGTTGATGGATCCTCGGCAGCGTGCGGATGATGGGTCCCGCAGCCGAATAGGACGAATTCTGCCTGCGGCACTTCGTTCAGCTGGAGCCAATCGTGGTGGCGGTTTTTGCCACGTAGAATTGGGTTCCGAACTAGCATTCGATCAAGATCAACAGTCCGCTTTTGAATGGAGTGGGACGGCTGTTTTTCAGGACTCACAGCCGCGGCTTGAGTTGGAGCAGCGTTGGGAATCATCTGTTGGTAGCGATCCTTGCACTGCCTGCGAAAGCAGAGCATCGGTACTTGAGAGTGCTTGCGGCCGGTGCGATGGGGTTGGTGTTAATCGCATGGTTGATTTATCAGTCGCTGAAATCTGAGGATATAAACCAATTATCGGTCGGTTCGGGTAACGTGATCGTTTTGGCGGAGGACGAGCAATTCCTACCGGTGGTGCCGTCTCTGGAATTTTTGACGGCAAGTGCGGTTAATGAAATTCAACCGCTGGCTCGGGAAGAATTGTTCGCGCGGTGGACGGTCGATCTCGCGCCGATCGCCCCAATGCGTTCGATAGTAGAACACGCCGAAATGCCCATTGGAAATTCCCAAACGCGTGGTTTTCAGCGGCCTACAGGGGAAGAGATTGTTCGCGCACGTCGATCATTCAAAATCCGATTTCCCGATCTAAGGAAATCAGTATCGCCAGAGCAGGTGAGCCGTCAGATTCGACTTCTGCATACTGCCCACAAGCAAATGGAACCGGGGTCGATCGACGATTGGACTTGCCAGCTGTTAATCGCAGAGTTGAGTTGGTTAGTGAATGATCCAAATTCTGTACGACGACAACTCAAGCAGACTGCCGATCGTTTTGAAGTATCGATCGACAGCTTGGTCGCTGATTCCTTTGAGGTGGCTTGCGGATTAACTGGTTTACCGGAAACACAGCAGCAACTTATTGAGTATGGAATGCCAGTTGCAGATCGATTGTTGATCAGTGAGTCTTTTTCGGCCAGTCGCCAAGTTGTTGAATCGCTAATGCCGTTGGCAAAGTCACTTGAGCATGATCGAGCGTTGTCGCAATTGCCGCAGTTTTTGTTGGCGATTAACCGGGCTGAGCGGTTGTCCGCGGTCGCGGCACGCGTGCAATTCGATGGCTTGCGACCGTTGGTGGGTGAGGATCAAGACGCGGGGGTGGGAAGCGAGATCGGGAGCCTCGGGCGGTACTACTGTCTTTATTTACGAAAGTGGGATCTTGGACTACCCTACCTGACGAAAGCAGCCGATCCGCGTTTGGCAAGTACCGCGCGTCGACAGATCGAATTAGGCACATCAGAGCAAAACGCGGAAATCGTGGAGGTAGCCTCGCTGTGGTTGGCATTGGCGGATCGTGCGGAGGGGCGCATCGCAGATTCGATCAGATTGCACGCACTGAAAATGCTCCAAAGCCTATTGAGACACTTAAACGGCATCGAAAAAATCGATTTGCAGCGGGAAATTGAAGAACAGGCTTCCCAGTTGCCGGCCTATCTCCGACGCTCGCTCGTGACGAGCTAATCTGATGGCCACTTTCGATTGGCGGCGGTCAGTTGGGCGGCCCCGTACAATGGGACAGTTGATCAATAGGCTTCATTTAAGGATTGCTCGCATGACTGCCATTTCGGCGCCCCCCCACGTAAAGAATTTCCAAGAGCTGATCGATAGCGGTTGGAAATCCAAGTCGGTCAAACAGGAAGTGCGTGACAACTTTACGGCCATGCTTGCCAGTGGCGACGAGTTGTTTCCCGGTATTGTCGGCTACGACGACACCGTGATTCCCGAGATCAACTTGGCTTTGCTGGCTGGACACGACATGCTTTTTCTAGGCGAAAAAGGGCAGGCCAAGAGTCGTATCATGCGAATGCTGACGCGGTTCCTTGATCCATGGGTTCCCTACATTGACCATCCCGATCTGAGTGTGCATGAAGATCCAATGCAACCTATTTCGTCGCTCGGAAAACGATTGGTTGCCGAGCATGATCCCGAAGACATTTCGATTGGCTGGTGGGACCGCCAGCATCGTTATGCCGAACGGCTAAGTCCCGGGACAAAATTTGCGGATATCATTGGGGAAATCGATCCGGCGAAATTGACCGGCGGTGTCAGCATGAGTTCCGAGGAAGCTCTCTCGTTTGGGTTGATTCCCCGCATGCACCGCGGCATCTTTGCGATGAATGAATTACCCGAGCTGGACGATTTGGTACAGGTTGGGTTGTTCAACATTTTGGAAGAGCGGGACGTCCAGATTCGGGGTTATCCGATTCAGTTTGATCTCGACGTGATGATTCTGTTTTCCGCGAATCCGTCGACCTACAATCGTAGTGGTAAAGTAATCCCGCAACTCAAGGATCGCATTGGTTCCATTGTGCAAACTCACTACCCCGCGGAACGCGATCAGGGGATTGAAATTCTTCGGCAGGAAGTTGGAGGTGATCTGGAGGGTGATTATCCCGTGCAGATCCCTTATTTCATGTATCAAATCGTTGAAGAAATCACCAATCAGGCACGGAAGAGTAAATACATCGACCAGGCTTCTGGTGTTTCAGCACGGTTCTCGCTTTCGAATTTCCGAACGCTGATTGCCTCTGCTCGCCAACGGGGCATTATCCACAACGAACGTCCAGCGGTTCCGCGAATCAGTGACTTCGGGCATCTCTATTCGAGCTCGCTTGGCAAGCTGGAATTAGACCTGATGGGCACTCACCAAATGAGTGAAAAGCAGGTGCTCGATGCCGTGACGGCCGAAGCGATCAAGGTTGTTTTCAATGAGTATGTGGAAGAGCACGGTTTGGGTGCAATCGCGGAGATTTTCCGCGGAGGGGCTCGCGTCGAAGTCGGAGATTTACTGCCTAGCAGCGATTACGGGGAGCGTTTGAAGCACGTCCCACCAGCTTGGGATTTGGCCTTCGAGGTCAACGCCAGCGAAAACGAAGCGGTCCGAGCGAGTTGTGTTGAGTTCGTGTTGGCAGGTTTGTACAGCATGGATCGAATTAGTCGCAGCCAACGACACGGCAAAATTGAATATGAAATCTGAATCCAAACAAAAGTCGCGTGAAAACTATCGCCCTGGCGGTGTGATTCATGCGTATCAAAAATACGATCCCAATCAGTTTCCGCCTCCGAGCCAACCGCCGCCCGACCTTGTTTCACCTGCTTTTGAGCAGGCGTTGATGTATGGGCAGTATCGGGAGTTAACGGAAGAAGAGCTAGCGCGGGCCGTCCGTTTGGATCCCAGTCAAATCGCTGGACTGGGGCCAAGTCTGGATATGCTACGGGCCATGCTGGAGCAGCGGAAACGGAAAATTCTTGAGACCTACGAGACTCGCACAGTCTTGAAGAAAGGGCGTCGCGCTTTCGAGAAAGCGTCCAAGAATTTCAACGTTCCAAGGAAGATGGAACCCGCGTACAAGCGGGCGATCGTGCAGCAACAACCTTATCTGCTCGAGCAATTGTGGTACAGCGCTGAGGACGACAATGGTGCGGTAGCAAGAGGTTTGCTCCAGGTCGGCCAGCGGATGGCGGATAAGCACAACATCGAGGAGCTTGCGAGCAAATACGAGTTCATCGGTAATGAATCGATGTCGATCACGAAAGCTCTCGAGATCAAGGAAGAGTTGGAAAAAATCGACGAGCTGTTGCGGCAATTGGAGGAAGCGGCCAAATCAGCGCAGATCGCTCTGATCGATATGGATATGCTGGGCGAGTTTGCTCAGCCAGACGACATGCAGCAATTGGAAGACATGCGACGTCAGGTCGAAAATCTTCTTCGAGAACAGGCTGAGCGGCAGGGATTGGAGCCGAACCAGGATGGTGGTGGTTTTCGATTGACCCCCCAGGCGTACAAGATTTTTCAGGGCCGCCTGCTTCAACGCATTTTCAGTGACTTGGCCCCTTCAAAAACGGGACGCCATGAAGGTGACGTTGTTGGTGAAGGCGCCGTTGAAATGCAACGCACGAAGCCATATGAGTTTGGCGATAGCGTCGCCAACATGGATATTCCGCAAACGGTTGTGAATGCCTTGCTGCGGCAGGGTGATGATCGACCCATTCGATTGCGCAGTGACGATATCGAGGTGCACAAGACGCGAAACCATCCGAAGTGCGCTACCGCCGTCTTGATGGATATGAGTGGCTCGATGCGTTACGACGGGCAGTATGTGCACGTCAAGCGGATGGCCTTAGCCATGCAAGGCTTGATTCAAAGTGAGTATCCCGGTGATTATTTGCGTTTCATCGAAATGTACACGTTCGCAAAATTGCGGTCTCCCGGCGAAATTATCGAAATGATGCCCAAACCCGTAACCATCCACGACCCGTGGGTGCAGTTGTGGGCCGATATGAGCGATCCCGATATCAGCGAGCAGCAGATCCATCCTCACTTCACCAACATCCAGCACGCCCTTCAGCTCGCTCGAAAAAACTTGGTGAACTGCGACACTCCGAACCGCCAAATCGTCTTGATCACCGACGGATTGCCGACAGCGCATTTCGAAGACGAAAAATTGTACATGCTGTATCCACCCGATCCTCGCACCGAGCAAGCGACGATGCGAGAGGGGATGCTGTGTCAGAAGGAGGGGATCACGATCAATATTTTCCTGATTCCCAGTTGGTCCCAAAGTGAAGAGGACATTCGCTTTGCGCACCGATTGGCCGAAACGACGAAGGGGCGAGTGTTTTTTACCGGCGGCAACGACCTCGACCGCTTTGTGCTCTGGGATTATGTCCAGAACCGACGCGAAATCATTGCCTAAGCCGATCGGCTTTGCTGGCAGCAGCGTCAATGCGTTGATTTAAACCAAAACGTTGCCGCTGCCGCTTTCATGGAATAAGTTGCTACTGAAGTGCCAGCAGATCATCTTCCAATAAGTGGCAATAGGCATCGTAGCGTCGCGCATCGATCCATCCGTCGGCGACGGCGTTTTTGACGGCACATTCGTCTTCAGCGAGGTGCAGGCAGTTGGGGTAGCGGCAGGCACTGACGTAAGGTCGGATATCGGGCATCAGTCCAGCAACTTCCTCCGCCGCGATGTCCCATAGCTGAAACTGTCGAATGCCGGGTGTGTCGAATACTGCTCCGCCTCCACTTAGAGGAATCAGCTGTGCGGCCGTCGTGGTGTGGCGCCCCTTTTCGTTATCAGCGCTGACACGTGCGACGGCAAGTCCGAGACCAGGATCGACCGCATTGAGCAGACTGCTTTTTCCCACCCCACTCTGCCCTGCCAAGGCCGTTTGTTTCCCACGCAGCAAGGCCTGCAGATAGCGGATGTTCAAACCAGTCTCTGCGGAGGTCATCAAGACGCGGTATCCCATGGTTGCGTATACGCCAGCGAGGGATTGTAGCGAAGCAGGATCAACGAGGTCGATCTTGTTTAGAACGATGACGGGTTCGAGATTGCATTGTTCCGCCGTCAACAAAAAACGATCGATTAACGCTGGTTTCAACGCAGGCTGGGCAACACTGGTGATGATCAGCAAGATATCAACGTTTGCAACCAATACGTGTTGTTGACCTCGACTTGTTCGGCTGATGACGCCCTTACGAGATTCCACGTGCTCAATCATTCCGTCGATATCAGAGTCAGCGCGGAATCGAACATGGTCACCCGCGACGACCACATTTCGCTGTTCAATACTGAGTGACTTCAGGACTTGCCGCACGGCGCATTCGTAGGTCTTGCCGTCTTCGGTCACGACTCTGCTTTTCAAGCCGTGCACACTGATCACGCGGCCCAACTTCAAGGGTTGGCCTGATGCGTCCAGTTCGTCGGCTGCCTGATCAACCGAGACAGTTCGCTTCCTAGTCAGGTCACCTTTACCGCTCAGCCGTTCGCCGCGCTGAATGTCAGCAAGTGCATCCTCCTCACCCGCGTGAAAATCGCGAGTCAGATCAGCTTTACGTACGCGGCCCTGGTATTTTTTGCGAAACGAAGTTCGTTGTTTCGCACGCTTTTTTTTTGCCATCAGCGAGAATTAGAAATCAGGACGATGGCTCACCTCGATCTTGTTTCTCAGTCGTACCGTTTGTCGCTTCGGCTGCGACTTCGACCATCTCTTCCGTCTTGGCGGGGGCTGGCCTATTTTGTGATTGGATGGATGGCCCGATCAATTCGGTCAACTCGGCCTCACCCAATTCCTCGAATTCCAGCAGCGACTGGGCGATTTTTTCGAGATCACCACGGTGTTCCCGAAGCAGTTGTTCGGCTTTTTGGTCTGCTTCCAGCAGGATTCGCCCGACCTCTTCGTCGATCAATTCCTGCGTGTGCTCGCTAAATTGACGAGCTTGGTGAATTTCCCTACCCAGAAACGGATCTTCGTCGCTCGTCTTATAGCTCACGGGCCCAATCTTTGGGCTCATTCCCCAGTGAGTTACCATTCGGCGAGCGATACTGGTTGCACGTTCCAGATCGTTTTCAGCTCCGACACAGGTTTCGTTGTATATGATTTTTTCAGCTGCACGCCCACCGAGAAGCACGACCAGTTGGTGATCGAGTTCTCGCTTACTGATGCTCAATCGATCCTCGTTCGGAACGTACTGGGTTACCCCTAACGCGCGACCGCGAGGGATGATTGTCACTTTGTGAACAACGTGAGCCCCGTCGAGGTGCCACGCGGTCAGGGTGTGACCAGCTTCGTGGTAAGCCGTTTTTTCCTTCTCACTGTCTTGCAGCACTTCTTCGCGTTTAGCACCCATCAAGATTTTGTCGCGAGCGTGATCGAAATCACCCATGTCAACAATCTTTTTGTCTTGGCGTGCAGCCCACAAAGCTGCTTCGTTGACCATGTTGCGGATGTCTGCTCCGGTCAAACCAACGGTTCCTGCCGCGAGTCGCTTCAGGTCAACATCATCTGCCAAAGGCACATCTCGCACGTGGACTTTTAAATTGGCCCCGCGACCTTTCTGGGTCGGTCGACCGCCGGAAATGGGCCGATCAACGCGGCCGGGTCGGAGCAACGCTGGGTCTAGCACATCAGGACGGTTCGTCGCAGCCACAACGATCACCGCTTGGCTGCCGGTAAAGCCATCCATCTCACCGAGGATTTGGTTCAGCGTCTGCTCACGCTCATCATGACCACCGCCCAGTCCAGCACCCCGTTGTCTGCCGACGGCATCAATTTCGTCGATGAAGATAATCGCAGGGCTGTGTTCCTTGGCAGTCTTAAACAGGTCTCTAACCCGGCTGGCACCAACGCCAACGAACATCTGGATGAATTCGCTACCGTTGACCGAGAAGAACGGAACGCCCGCTTCACCAGCCACGGCACGAGCAAGTAAGGTTTTCCCGGTGCCGGGTGGACCATTTAACAGGACACCTTTCGGGACTCGCCCACCCAACTTTTGAAACTTCTCCGGCGTCTTCAGGAAATCGACGATTTCTTGCAGGTCGGCCTTCACTCCCTCTAGTCCGGCGACATCGTCAAACGACACCATTTTCTCGCTGGCTTCAAATCGTTTCGCGGGGCTTTTGCTGAAACCTGAGAGGAAGCCACCCCCCATCATGTCGCTCCGGGTTCGGCGAAGCATCATGAAGAGGAAGAAGAGAATTGCCAACGGTAAGCCGATCAAGGCGATAAAATAGAGGATCTGCTGGGTGTTGTCGGGGGCGAGAACGGTGTAGTCGACGTCCGCCGCGCGAACTTGTTTCTCAAAGTCAACCACCCACCCGGAGTCGTTGGGGCGGTTGAAGTAGAACTCTTTGCTGTATTTCAGCGGTTCTCCCTCTTCATCCTTTTGCGGTTTGGCGACGCCGTCTTCCATGATCGGTGGAGCGTTAGGTCGCGTTTTAAAAACCCCGAGGACTCGCTGGTCGCTGATCGCGACCTCACTGATGTTGTCTCGCGCCAGTTCTTTGTAGAAAAAGCTCAAGGCAACCTGAGAGCGATTATCCTCGCGGTTCACGAACAGCAAGACGACGAGCGCAGCCAAAATCAACGCGATCAGAAACGAGTTGTTGCTGCGTTTTGGTTCTTGGTTCTCGTTGCCCGAAGGCGATGGCGAAGGAGATTTTTTGTCGTCAGGCTTGTTTTCCATTTCGTCCCTTTGGGCGATTCTCGATGTCCGAGTGATCCCGGCTGGCCAGTCCATAATTGTAGTGGCTCGAAGCGAAAGTGACTAACCGTCGCTGGAAGGCCGGGAAGTCACTTTTTCTACGCGTTTTCGTGCTTCGGCGCTCGAAAACCATCTCGGTTCCACGGCCAATCCGGCAGTTGCGGCTGTGATCAGGTCATCGTCCAGACTCGTCAAGTCGCGGCCACGGATCGATTCGATTTCCCGCGTAGAGTATCCGTCCTTGAATAATCTCCAAGTCCAGTAGGCTTCAGAGCCCGCGTCTGGCTGGTTTTTACGATCGCCCGGTTCATGCTTGGGGTTTCCTCGATCATCAATCGTCGGCCCCGAGCGATCGCTGTTTGCTGAGTCCGAGTGATCGCTGTTTGTGGGGTCTGTACGCTCACGGTTTGTGGGGTCTGTACGCTCACGGTTTGCCGGATCCGGCTTTGCCTGTCGCTCAAGTTCTGGCTGGGGTTCGGGCTCAAGTTCTTTCCCTGCTGGGGCGGTGACTTTCGTTGTCGGATTTTGATCGAGTGAATCGAGGGTTTGGCCGATCAATTCGATCAGGTCATCACCGTATTGTTCGATCGTTGCTGGTCCAACACCAGAAATGGATTCCAGTTGCGATGTCGATTTGGGAGATGATTCTGCGATTCTTTCGATCGTCGCATTCGTCAGCACCCGATAGGCGGGGATTCCGAGTGCCGCGGATATTTTGCGACGCCACCGTTTCAGTCGTTCCAGCAGTTCTGTTTCGGTTTCGGATCGATTCTCCGTCTCATCTGCTTCGTTAGATTGCCCCGCCGAATGGGTTTGAACGTCTCTGGACTCAATCGATTTCGTGGCACGAGCCAATTGTTGCGCCAGTGGAGTCGGCATGGTCAAACTATCTGGTACCGGCTCGTGCTCCAGCATCACCCGCCTACCGCTTTCGGTCATCTGGACAGTGGGGCGACGCTGGTCAACTTCCTTTTGCTCGACTAGACCTGCTTGGGCAAGGCAGTCAATCACGTCGGCCACAGCGGTTTGTTTCATCGCCGACAGCAGCCCGTAGGTGCTCAGTCGATGTAATTTCCATTGCTGCAGTTTCTTGCTTTTGGAACCACACAGCATTTGCGCAACCAACTGCTTTCCAAATCGCCCGTGCATTCTCGTCACACCACTGAGAACAACTCGAACACCGCGGACTAGGTCAGACTGGTTGACGTTGTCTGGTGCGCCAGCGACGGCGATCTGTGTCCCCGATTTCAGTGCCGCATCTTGCGGTCTACAGCGGTCACACGATCCACATCGTTGGGAAGTGGTTTCGCCAAAGTACCGCAAGATCACCAATTGCCGACACATTTGGCTGCGGGCAAAGCCGATTACGGATTCCAGTTTTTCGAATTCGGCTGCTTTGCGTTTTTCGAGTTCTTCAAAGTCGATTTCAAGTTCGTCGAACGTGAGATCGCGTTGTAGAAAATGAACGGCCCGACCCCGAAATGGTGGCACAAAATCGAACGATCTCAATCGCTTCAATTCTCGTAGCGTGCGAGAGAGCTGGTTTCGATCGATTTTGGCGAGTTCAGCCAGTCGTTTTGGTTTGACAAATACGTCTTCCCCACGCCGTTTCCCGACCACTTTTTCAACAGCCTGCATCACTCGACGACGGAGTTTGGCTTCTTTGGGTAGGAAGTCCAGCATGGTGGCCGCATTGCTGTCGATGCGAACCATGGCATGGTTGGCGTTGCTGTCCAGCCGTCGGAGCACACCCGCCTTGGCAAGCAGCGTTTCGGAGGTGCCGATTGCTTCGGATCCCTCTTTGATATCAATCGCCGCACGCACTTGATCGAGTGTCAATTCGATAGGATCTTCTTCTCGATTCACCAGGAATTCATAAACTTTGCGAACGGTTTCTCTCGCCGGATATCGGTTTTCGATAAAGAACTCTTGTAAATACCGATCACTGTAGGAAAACAAGAGGCGACAGTCACTGATTTGGCTGTCGCGTCCAGCGCGACCGGCCTCCTGGTAATAAGCTTCCAGCGTGCCGGGCATGTTGTAGTGGATCACAAAACGGATATCGGCTTTGTCGATCCCCATGCCAAAGGCGTTGGTGGCAACGATTGCTGACAATTTGCCTGCCATGAAATCGTCTTGAACTCGCCTTCTTTGATCGGCGTCCAACCCAGCGTGGTAGACACCTATCGGTCGCCGTATCTTTTCCGGCAACCAGTCGGCTAACTCTTCGCAGCGTTTGCGTGTCGCGGCATAGATGATTCCCGAACCGGTTTGCTCGCGAAGATACTCAAGCAGTTGCTCGTCTTTCTCTCGATCCGATTTCGCCGTTCCGACCGAGAATCGCAGGTTGTCACGCGAGAATCCGGTTACGAAGACTTCCGGTTCTTGCAGATTTAACAAACCCGAGATGTCTTGCCGAACCATCGGAGTGGCCGTCGCCGTTAATGCAATGGTTTGAACATTGTTCAGGTAGCGTTTGCGGAATTGCCCCAGGCGTGCGTAATCGGGACGGAAGTCATGTCCCCACTCACTGACGCAGTGTGCCTCATCCACTGCCAATAAGGTAACTTTGGCTGCGGCGACGGCTTCCAAGAATCGCCCATTGCGTAGTCGCTCGGGGGCCACATAGACCAAGTCGAGTGAACCGGCGGATAGCTCTCGCATCACGTCGGCTTGTTCGTGTGCCGTGAGCGTGCTGTTGATTAGACGAGCGTCGATGCCCAGCTTTTGGAGGGTGTCGACTTGGTCCTTCATCAACGCGATCAGGGGGGACACCACAATCGTGGTGCCTTCGCGAGCGAGACTCGGCAACTGGTAGCAAAGACTCTTGCCACCGCCTGTTGGCATCACACACATCACATCCTGGCCGTTCGCGACAGCGTCGACCACCTCACGCTGTCCCGCGCGAAAGTCGGTCAGTCCGAATCGCGACAGCAGCGTCGCTGGGTCCGCTTTGTCGCCCATGACGTTAGAATCCAATGAATAACCCCCGAGAGGCGCGGCCAGTTGCTATCGCCTGCCAACTCGGGATTATACGTATGTGTCGCATTCTTCCACACCGGTCCACACGGGAAACTAAGCGTGAAAGCCATTGTTCTTGATAGCGGGGGATTGGCATACCGTGAAAATCATCCAGAACCAGTGCCCCAGCAAGGGGAAGTTCTGGTGGACGTGCTTCAAGCTGGGATCTGCGAAACAGATCTGCAACTTGCCCGCGGATACATGGGTTTCTCCGGCGTGTTGGGGCACGAATTTGTCGGAGTTGCACGCACCGGTGCAATGGCAGGACGTCGGGTTGTGGGAGAGATAAATTGCAACTGCGGAGTTTGCACGAGTTGTCAATCCGGCCTCGGAAATCATTGTCCCAATCGTACCGTGGTCGGTATTGATCGGCACGACGGTGCTTTCGCGGAGCGGTTGGCCATCCCGGAGAGTTGTTTGCATGCAGTGCCCGATTCGGTCAACGACGATCAAGCTGTTTTAACCGAACCTTTGGCGGCAGCCTTGCAGATCGGTGAACAAATTGATCTGACAGCGGTTCAACGAGCCGTCGTACTCGGAGACGGTCGGCTCTCCTTGTTGATCGCATCAACATTGGCCCGGTCGGTCCCCCATTTGTGGGTCGTTGGAAAATATCAGGAAAAACTTGAGCGATTTGAGCGACGCGGTATCCCGACGATGCGATTGGAGCAGGCAGGTCCCGAAAAGTCGTTTGATCTGGTGGTGGAGGTAACCGGCTCGCCATCTGGGCTGCCGCTCGCGTTGAACTTGGTGCGGCCGCGGGGAATGGTTGTAATGAAAACCACCGTTGCAGCCGACCATCACCTGCCGCTCGCGGCAATCGTAATTGATGAGATTCAAATCATTGGGTCGCGATGCGGTCCGTTTGCTCAGGCAATCAATGTTTTGGCCGATCGCCAAGTCGATGTGGCTGACCTGATTACGCATCGATTTAGTCTTGCCGATGTTAAGCAGGCGATGCAAATGGCGGTCGACCCGAAGGCTTTAAAAGTTGTCTTTGACATTGGGGGTTAGTGATGGAAGATGAAGGAACTTATCTTTGTGACAGTTGCGGGGAGGAGATTGTGATTCCCCTCGATCCAGCAGCCGGCAGTCGCCAAGATTACACGGAGGATTGTCCGGTTTGTTGTCATGCCAGTGTGATTCACGTGGATTGGGATGAAGATGGGCCTCGTGTTTGGGCCGAGCCCGAACAAGATCGGTTTTAAAACTCGCGGTACAGGTCTCTTCTAGATAGTGATTGCATGTTGAGGCTGACCGAAGCACAAGTTGACTGCATCGTTTGTAAGCGACGGGGTATCGCGTTGGCTGGCGTCCTTGTTTGGGCGTATTTTTTTGCGGTGCCGCAAGGTTGGAAGTGTGGACTCTTTTCCGGGTTCATGCTGTTCTCCCTTGCGCTCTATGGGTTTTGCTTCCGAAGATGGCGGATCGAGCCAGGTCTGTGGATGCTCGGTTGTTTACTGACCGTTTTTATGATGCCATGTTGGGTTTTCTTCGAGTACATGTGTCTGCGAGGACTCTTTCAAAAGCCACTAATGAATCTGATTGGTCAGCCGATCAATTGGAGGCATTTCCGAAACTATGTGGACGCGGTCGTCGCGATTTTTTTAATTGCAGTTACCGTAAAGTTCGCGTACAGCGTGATGATCGAAAACTGGAAGCGAACACGACCGGGCAAGCCCCAACAGGGACCGAAATCACCTATCTCCTTCTAGCCGAACCCGATGGCAGTGATATGGGTCGAATCGGTTTTTCATTCCTCATAAGTGAACCTCTCGGTCCATCTTTTATTAGGCTGTACTTGGTCGAGCCTTGATTCTTGATTTGCTTTGTTGTGAACTTGCTAGGCTGGTATTCATTCGGCCATACGATCGGTACACCTGTTCAAGCGGGAGGCTGCAATGGGGCCTGCTGGCATTCACTTGGAAAAGCTCTTCGATGCGGAAGCGTATTTCCGCTCTGGAGCGTCCCCGTGGACGTTCTTTGCATATCCGACGAGCCTTGCCGGTGCATTTGGTTTGCCGGATGACGATGAGGCTTGCCGCCTGCTTGCCGAGGTTCAAGGTCACGGGATTGAGGTCGCGGTTTGGGTCAGTGAAATCGTCTTCAATACCACTTTTTTCGTTTGCAGAAGCGAGGCTGTTACGGATTTGCAAAAAGTGATACGACAGCTAGAAGTACCCGAGTATTTCGGCGCTCGGTTTTGTGAGATGCGGTCGGAAGCTTTGTTTGCGAAGTTGGTAGATACCTCTTCGTCAGCCAATGGAAAGGGCTGAGAACGTTGACGCATACGAACTTTATCCTCGCTTCTTTTCCGCCGGTTCCGCGAAATTGATCTCACTTGATACCGACTTCCGTAAAGTGTGCGTGAGAATTCTTATGGAGGAGAATTTTTATGGACAGGCAGGATCATCAAGCGGACGTCAAGCGAATGCGTTTGCCTGGGTGGTGCGCAATAATTCTCGGCCCTGTGGTTGGTGCGGCGATTGGTTTGCCAGCGTTCTTGCAGGGTAACGCTGGTTTTGCAGGCTCGATGATTGGACTGTTTGCGGCTATCGGCATGATTGCCGGTTGTGCTTTGTGCTTTTGCGACTGGTGGTTTGGGCGAACCAAGTCGGGAAACGATTGAGGTCAGGCGGTCCAGTGCACTTCTGATTGGCCGCTATTTAAGAATCGTTTTCAGTTGCCATTCTTAGCGATGGAAACTCACTTGCTCGCTGTCTAACACATCGGGTGAAAGCTTTGTTTCGCTAGCAAATAACAGTTGGAAACTGTAAGGAAAGTTGCGGGAAATTTGCTTGACACTAATTTATGCGATCGGTAAAACCTGTGCGTCGTTGATCGAACAGGTTAACGACAAAACCAATTTGATTGCGTGCTTGGCACGCGCCTGAGTGACATAAGGGGGCAATTATGGAACTCACTCACAGGATATATTTCTATCTCTGCTGTCACCTGCTGGCGTTTTCCAGTTCTCTTGGTGGTAGCGAACCATGCGAAACGATGCCATCGGTTCAGGTCGATCGCGTTCCGCAGGTAACGCGACTGTTCTTTGGTTCGTGTTTGGTCAATCAACCATTGCGGGGAACGATATGGCTGACGAACCGCACGGGTTCTGCTTGGACGATTCGTAAAATCGAAACAGACTGCGGTTGCTTATCTGCCGTGGCGAACAAATTGACCTGTGCGGCGGGCCAAGACGTGCAATTGGATGTGCACTTGGCCGCTGCAAACAAACTCGCCAAGTTGCGGAGATCGGTCAGGGTTTATTTCGAGACCGTTGGTAAGCCGCTGGTGCTAAATTTGGATGTGTCGGTGACTGGACCAATCCAACTTGAACGAACTGTGTTTGAGGTGCAATCAAGCAAGTCGCCTCTGGAAATTGTTGGTAAAAAGATACGGCCAGGCATCAATATCGAGGCTCTGTTTAGTGGGCGTGGCGGTTTTTTGGTGAAGGGTCAAGTCAATCAAGATGACGATTCTTTTCGTGTCTTGATCCAGCCACTGCACGGGTTTGGGACATACAGTGATCTTCTTCGTGTCCGTTATGAAGATCAAAACGCACACTCGCAAATTGTCGATGTGCCAATTGAATTGCGGTGTATCGAAAAGATTCGCTTCTTGCCTTCGAAGGTTTGGATGCAACGCGAAGACGGTTGTTGGGTGGGGAAAACACGGATGGTTCTGTCTCCCGAAGCGAAGTCCATCGATTTGAACACAATCAATTTTGTCTTTGCGGGTGCCAATCCCGATTTGGGAGCCGAGCGTTGTGAAGCCAGGATTCAACCATTATCCGCCGTTCTGTCAGTTGTGCATTTGACGGTGCCAGATGATGGTCAACAAAACATGCCCCGTTTCGTTGAGATCAAGGATCGGAATGGATCCTTGCTTGGAAAACTTCATCTCTCAAAATTGGGACAGACAAATGACAATGACTAAAACTCGATTCTTTTCAGTGCTCTTGGCGATGGTATTGTTGACGCGTCCCGCCTACGCCGGCGAACCGCGTGATCCAATTTTACCTGATGAAAGTCCTTTTGATTGGCAATGCACTTATCCGTTCACAGAAACGAATTGCGGTGAGGTGATTGCAAGTTGGGCCGAAGATCACTTGGATGACCCTACAGATGTCAGTGAGGATGTGGTCGGATGTGGCCAATGCACGGCGATTTACGCGACAGATTGGAATGGCGATCAATGGACGGTCGGATATCGTTGCGAACATCGCCGTGGTTATGAAGTCGTCACGGAGGATCTGAAATCGAAGATACCGCTGTACCGCGAGAGTGATTCCAAGCAAGGTTGGGCTGTCGAAGATTGGGCAATGTTCCCATGCGTGCGTACGTGGCAATGTTACGACGGGTGTACTTGGGACCGCGGGGAACCGGCTTGTTTTGTGGTGATGGTAGTTAGTGTCGGACGGTTTCAGCCGGTGCTAGGGGAACCCTGTGATCGGCAGGGAGGCGTTGGTCCAGATGTGGTTCAGCATCCCGAGGGAACGTCAGGTTTCGATCCGGAAAATCCTTTCGGACTTGATCTCGAATCGGCGACCGAACCGAAATCAATCGCTCCCGACGAAATCGGTACCGGCAGTCGTTGGTATTGAACCTACGGCAATTTGTTTGACCGCAACGCTCGATGTGATGTTCGTCACTGTTTGCAACTTGCAGATTCGGGCGACCGCCAACGACTCGGCGGCGCCCGGCGTGCTCGCATCATTGCACTGCGGTTGTTTGTACTGTGTGCCTTGGTGCTGCGTGCGTTGTTGGCAGTGCGTTGTTGGCAGTGCGTTGTTGGCAGTGCGTTGTTGGCAGTGCGTTGTTGGCAGTGCGTTGGCGCTCGATGTAGACGTCACTGGGGGCGTGGCTTCTCTATCAAGTCAACGACCAAGCGTCTGTTTTTATTAATCGCGTTTCGGGAGGTGTTTGGTCATGGTCTTTTACGGTTGTCGCGTTTCTGTGTGTTGGCTTTGCGGATTTATTCTGACGCTATCGCTTGGTTTTGCTGCTGAGAAGAAACCGTCGGATTTCGAGATCGATGTTGCGAAGTTGGAACCCGTGACACCGGAAACGAAGCATGCAATTCAAGATTGTCTAATCGATCTCGAATCGACGCCGCTCCTTGTTCAGCGGTTAGCCGTTGTGGTCACCGGCGAAGTATTCACGGGCGGTAGGATCGAAGGACAAGAGGCGGTGAACGCGAAGCAGTTTGCGATTGGTTGGGTGACGCAGGCGGGTGCAAAGAATCAGAGAGTGATTTTTCAAGGTGCGAGTTTGCTAAATCCCGTGCTGCGGGATCGCGATGGCCAGCGATATGTACAGTCGAGCGCAAATTCTTTCGATCAATTGAAACGAGGCGATGAGTATTTTGAGGCAAGGGGACCAAAGCGATACCCTATGTCTCGAAAGCCGCGATTGGCACCTCTTTTAAAAGTCTCGGGTGTCTTCTATCCGACCACTGCGACCACTGCCACTGCAACGGAATGGTATCGTGGCAGCGCTGCGAACCCACTCGCGGCACGTGTGGAAATTGAGCGTCTTGTAAGCAGTTATCAGGAGGGCAAAAAAACGATCGCCGAGTTTTATTACCAATCGAACGACAGCGCCGTTCTACACCGTTTTATCGTCTTTGAGGGTGGCGTTCCCATACAGGTCGAGGATCGCATGGCAATGAGCACTCCAGGTCGCTTTCGTTTGGTCAGTTTGCTGCAGCCGAAGTCGGCTGATCTGGAGCAGATGAAGCGGACGCGAGAGTCCGCAGTTCCGGTTGCCCGGACGCAAACCAAATGGAAAAAAATTCAAGCCGATCTACAGGTGCCGATTGAGATTCGTAGCAGAACCATCAACGGGCCTCATGCGATCGAGTTCGTTGCAAACTGCGTCTGGCTAACCAATGAAAAAATCAAACCCGTCGCGTTTGAACCAACCTCGGTTGGGACGTTAACACCGCTGCAGTTGATCGATTGAAATCGGCGGAGAGCTTGCATGAATGCAGGCCAACCAAGTTGCTGTGTCAAAGCCTGTAAAGGTTTTGTCAGGGTGAGCCAAGCTGTCGCATCACCCGTTGAACGATCTGTTCGATGGTCTCAGGTGGAAGTGCGACGGATTCGTCTAAGCCGGCAACTTCGGAGACGAGTGCGTCGATTTCACGCTGTGTTCTTGCCACGGCGTCACGTTGTTGTTCACTAAGTGGTACGCGACCGGGGCCAAGATTCCAGCCACGTGATCTTGCACCAGCGCGAAAACCTTCGGGGAATTCACCCAACGAGATCATCGCGTCAAAGAGTGGCAGTAATTGGTACTGCAGACGCATCGCTTCTTGATGGTTGCCGGTGATTACATTTCGGTGCACGGCCCGAGTGAGTTCGGGTACGACACCGCTTGTTGCGTTGGTGCCGCCATCGGCGCCGGCGATGAGCATTGGGGCGAGAGCAGCATCCCATCCGGTAAGGAACGAGAAATCATCACGCATTGGACGGATTGCCGAGATCATCCGCATCATGTTAGGGAGATCGCCGCTACTGTCCTTGATCCCGATCACCCGAGGAAATTCAGACGCAAGTCGAATGACGGTTTCGACATCAATGGGCGAGGCGAATAGAGGAATGTTGTAAAGCGTGACATCGACCGAAACATGTTCGGCGATCTCGCGAAAGTACGCATACACACCTTCGCTTGTCAGCCTGTAATAGAAGGGTGCCACGATGGCGACAGCTCGCACGCCCATATCGCCATAGGCATTGCAGGCTTCGATCGTTGCTTTGACGTTCGCCTCGGCGGCGCCGGCGAGCACCGGAACTCGACCATCGGCCTGTTCCACGACAATTTGAACGATTCGTCGTCGTTCCTCGGCGGTAAACCGGACAAACTCTCCGGTGCTACCATTGGGGTAGATACCGTCGACGCCTCGGTCAATCAACCAATCGACGTAGCCACGCAATCGTTCTTCGTCGATTCGCCCCGCTGCATCAACTGGAGTGATATTCGGGGTTAGGATTCCAGTGATTCTGTCTGCCATTAGGAGCCGTCTTAAATGAGGGAAGCGATTACGAGTGCAACCACACTCATCAGCTTCAATAGAATATTCAAGGACGGCCCGGAAGTATCTTTGAAGGGGTCGCCCACGGTATCACCAACCACAGCGGCTTTGTGAGCATCGCTACCCTTGGTCAGCATCTGGCCGTTCACCTCGAAACCCTCTTCGATCATCTTTTTGGCATTGTCCCAAGCGCCACCAGCATTGGATTGGAAGAGAGCCATCAAGACACCACTGACCGTGACACCCGCAAGCAAACCGCCGAGCATCAGGGCATTGGTGTTTCCTTCCAAGCCAACCATGGCGGGGACGAATCCAAAGCCGACTGGTACGAGGATCGCAACCAAGCCGGGCAAAACCATCTCGCGAATCGACGCTTTAGTCGAAATTTCAACGCATTTACCGTATTCGGCTTTGCCATCTGCTGCTTGGAAGGTTGCCTGGTCGGATTCCGACCATTCTTCGAATTCCTTACCTTCATTTTTATTCATAACATTCAACGCCGCTTTCAATTCGGGGATGTCCTTGAATTGTCGGCGGACCTCTTCGATCATCGACATTGCTGCCCGTCCCACGGCGTTCATCGAAAGTGCGGAGAACAGGAAGGGCAGCATTCCCCCGACGAATAGGGATGCCATCACATAGGGGTTCGTGATGTCGATCGCATCGATTTTGGTGCCAGGGTGCGTGGCGTTGTATGCGGTGATGAAGGCAGCGAAGAGTGCCAGAGCCGTGAGTGCGGCAGAGCCAATGGCAAATCCTTTCCCGATCGCCGCGGTGGTGTTGCCGACTGCGTCCAGTTTGTCCGTTCGTTCCCGGACTTCACTGGGCAATTCGGCCATCTCCGCGATACCGCCCGCGTTATCTGAAATTGGTCCGTATGCATCTACCGCCAACTGGATGCCAGTGTTGGATAGCATGCCGACTGCAGCAATCGCGATCCCATACAAACCGGCCAGCGAATAAGCGCCGATGATGGCTGCGGCGATAATCAGGATTGGGATCGCAGTCGACATCATGCCAACGCCGACACCAGAGATGATGGTCGTTGCCGAGCCGGTCACCGATTGTCGAACGATTGATTTGACCGGCGGCGTTCCCGTTCCGGTATAGAATTCGGTGATTTTACCAATCCCGAGGCCGGCACCCAGGCCAAACAAAATGGCAAAGAACACGCCATTACTGGTGTACTGAAATTCGTCGCCCGCGACAGTCCAGCTTTGGGGCAACATGAAACGGATGATTACGTAGGTCAGGATCAGCAGAATTGCAGCCGATCCCAATTCACCCATGTTCAGAGCATGGTGAGGATTTCCTCCTTCTCTGACCTTTACTAAGAACGTTCCGGCAATCGACGTCAGAATGCCCACACCGGCGAGAACGAGAGGTAGCAAAACAGCTGAGAGGCCATAAAAACTATCCATCTCTCCGCTGTTAAACGTAGTGAAAAATGCAGCGCCAAGCACCATCGTTCCAATGATTGACCCGACATAAGATTCAAACAAGTCAGCTCCCATGCCAGCGACATCACCAACGTTGTCACCGACGTTGTCGGCAATCGTCGCCGGGTTCAGCGGATGGTCTTCTGGAATCCCTGCTTCTACCTTTCCGACCAAGTCGGCCCCCACGTCCGCGGCTTTGGTATAGATGCCACCGCCGACTCGTGCGAACAACGCGATGGACGACGCGCCGAAGGAGAAGCCGGTCAAAACGGTGATCACTCTCATCAGGCTGGGTTCAGAATCGAGGCCGAACATTGTCGCGTAGACGACAAACAGGGCGCTCAATCCGAGCACACCCAGCCCAACAACTCCCATGCCCATCACCGAGCCGCCGGCGAAGGCAACTTCCAAGGCTTGGCCGAGGCCTGTTTGAGCAGCATTGGTGGTCCGAACATTGGCCTTTGTGGCAACCTTCATTCCAATGAATCCCGCTAGCCCGGAGCAAACGGCTCCCAAGCCAAACGAAAGTGCGATCAGCGGGGAGGACTTGTCGCCTTGTGTCGAACCGCCATAACCCAGCAAGATTGCGACGAGAACGACAAATATTGCGAGGATCGAGTACTCGGCTTTTAGGAACGACATCGCCCCTTCGGTGATGTTCTGGGCGATCCGAGCCATCTTGTCGCCGCCAACGGGCTGTTGGGCAACCCAGGACGATCTCCAAAAGGTGTAGAGCAGTCCAGCGATTCCGAACAACGGAATGATGTAGGAAATCAACGGAATACCAGTATTTTGCAGATCGGTTGCCGTCGCGCTGTTTGCAGCTTCTGTGGTAGCAACCTCAGCCGCAGGACTTTCCGCGCTGGGGGCATTTGTGGTCGCCCTTTCGGCCCCGGCCTGAGCATCTTGTTGGGCGACCGCTAACGCCGGCGAAAGCGTGATCGCGACGAATACGAGTAGAGTCCAAGTGGAAGATTTAACAAATGCCAGCATGTTGTGTTTTCCTTCGCCACACGTTTTGGCAACCGCGAGTGGGTATTACGAGCTGTGAGGGTCTAAAGCAGGTTTAGGAGGAGGGGCATTATGGGCGAAATTTGCGGATCTTGGGTATACCGGTTCGCCCTGTTACCCCCCGAAAGGACAGGAAACGGAAATAAGGCACTCGGCTTTGTGTTAACTATTGCTTCCTTCTCGGGGCCGCGGTCCCAGTTTTGCCATTTGATTTGCAGGAGGCACCTTAACTTCTCGTCTCGATGAGATCGGTTTGATTGACCGCCGGTGGGGTGGAAACTAAAATGAATGGCCTTGTCATGCTTTTCGTAAACGTCCACCACGCCTTTACTTAGATCAAGTAGGAATCGGTCGCAGGTAAGGCCGGACGCCCACTGCAGTTGCTACTGAGCATTGCTTCGCAGCGTTTATCCAACCCCCACCAGGCTTGTGATGCCACCGGAAGAATCAATTCGGGCTGAAGCATCAACCGTTCATCGAAACGGTGGCGGTGATGGCTTGGATGCGAAAGGTTCCGATGCCGACGTAGAGCAAATTGCCGACGCGGAGCAAATTGCTCAGGCTAAGACCGTTATCCGAGGTTCTTCACGGGCCAATCAGCCGCTTGGCCGATCGGGGCGATTGAATCAATCGCCAGCCGAAGTCTCACAGGTTCTTTTGGGCCAATGCCTGAACCACTTCCGGCTTGAGGAGCTGATCGGTGGCGGAGGGATGGGGGCGGTGTTTCGCGCTCATGATGAGAAATTGGATCGAACGGTCGCGATTAAGGTGATCCCGTTTGTTCGCGATGACGCTGATTTGCAGAGGCGGTATCGCAACGAGGCCCAAAGCGCAGCGAAGCTGGACCATCCCCGAATTGCGAGAGTCTTTGACGCGGGCGTCCAAGATGAGTGGCATTACATCGTTTTCGAATACATCGAAGGAACCAATATCCGTGATCTGGTAAATCACAGTGGTGTGCTGTCGATTGATGAAGCAGTCTTTTACACCTGCCAGCTCGCCGATGCACTCCAGCATGCTGCCGATCGGGGTATCGTCCACCGGGACATCAAGCCTTCGAATGTGCTGATTGGCGAAGGAGGCAAAATCAAGCTTGTCGATATGGGGTTGGCTCGCTCCGACAGTTTGGATCTCAGCGAGGACATGACGGCAAGCGGGGTCACGCTCGGGACCTTCGATTACATTTCTCCCGAGCAAGCACGTGATCCCCGAGATGCAGATTTGCGAAGCGATCTCTACTCGCTTGGTTGCACCTTGTATTTCATGGTTACGGGGCAACCGCCTTACCCAGGCGGGACGATGCTTCAAAAACTACTCAGCCACGGCAATTCGCCGCCGCCGAACCCGAGTGTTCTGCGTTCCGAGGTCAGTGAGAATCTGGTTGCGGTCATTCAGAAAATGTTGGCCAAGAATCCAGCTGACCGGTATCAAATTGCTGGCGATTTGATCGCCGATTTACGCGAGGTGGCGGTCCGAGATGGGCTGATTCGCAGCCAAACTCTCGGGCCCGTGACGATTTCCGAACCGAACATCTTGCTGCGATGGTTGGAGCAGCATGGGCCGTGGGCAATCGCTGTCACGCTGCTGCTGGCCATTGGCGGCTGGTTGTATTTGGATTCCGCCGCAAGTCGCCAGGACATCATTGTGCCAGTGTCAGCAGCGCGGCCGTCGAGCGGATCAGTTGCGGCGGCACCGTCCGATGGCACCGAAGAAACGATCGTTCCACAAGAGCCAACCCCGTTAATTAACGAGGCAGAAACAAACAGACTGCCACAACCGTCGGGCCGTTTCGATTCGACAGCAGAGTCTCAAACCCGTGAAATGACCGAACAGGGGGCACGGAATTCTATCGGGGAACTGGAGTCCCCAACCGAACTGGAGTCCCCAACCGAACTGGAGTCCCCAACCGAACTGGAGACCCCGGGCGAACTGGAGACCCCGGGCGAACTGGAGTCCCCGAGCGGAGGAGAGTCTCCAGCTGAAGTCGAGCCTCGAACCGAACCGGAGTCTTCCGGCGAACTGGAATCAACGAATTCCAACGGTATGGAACAGGGGTCAACAGGTGAACCGGGGACGTTGAATCAGAACGGGACCAACTTGGATTCACGAATCGAACCAGAAATACTGGATCCCAAAGAGCGTCAGTCGATCGAAGTAGATCCAAGTCCCAGCGGAATTCCCAATGATGAAGTTGATGCCGGTCCTGTAACTTCACTCTCCGTCGTTCGTCTGGTTACGCCCGCGGAAATTGCTGCTGGTGAGGAAGATGGAGTTGCTTTGGCGGTCAGTCTCAAGGAGGCGTTTGACTTGGCCGCGATGCATGATGCAGATCGGATCGAGATTGCTACAGAAACGGTTTTTAGCGGGCCGGTGCAATTGCAAACAGATGTTCTGATTACCTCAACTGTCCCTGGCGGCAGTCGCATTGTCTTTGTCACGGGCGAGCTTCGCAGCATGGAGCGAACGAGGATGTGCTCAGTCGGCAATCATCAGGTCGAATTCGAAGACCTGCATTTCATATGGGATGTTCCGAGTCGGGAATTCGAGGGCGGGGCCATTTTCGAAATCCACGATAACCCGTTGGTGCGATTAACGGATTGCACCGTGACCGTGAATAATCCGACCCTGCAAGATGAAGTTTTCGCCTTTGAGGTTATCACCGATCCTCAGAAATTCTCGATCGAGAATCGTGAACAAATCGTTGATTATCCAGAAGTCTGGTTGGAATTGAACAACGTGATCGTGCGTGGGCAGATGACCATGCTGGGCATGGATTATGCGGCGAAATTGATGGTGTTTTGGGATAATGGATTGCTGGCGGTTACCGAGCGGATGATTGATACCGCAGGTGCGTTGCAGGAATTACCGTTGGGTGCCGAGCCGATCCTTCTGTCATTGACCTACGTCACGGTTCACGCGCCGTTGGGGATCATGCGGACGCGGGTTGGTGTTAGCGGCTCCTATCCCGCACCGGTTGATCGTTTCGCCCGCAAGAGCGTTTTTTGGGTCGATCCCTCGCTCCCCTATTTCGAATTCTTGGGGATTCCGACTCTTCAGTCGCCACTCCCGCTACTGACCTTGCGGGGAGTGTCCAATGCTTACGATGTGGAACCGACTCTCGCTGATCCTGTTCTGCGACTGTTTGCCGCAGATGGGGAAATGTCGATCACACGAATGAATGATTTGGTGGTCTCGACGCCCGCGTGGGTGGATGACCTACGCCCGACTTGGCAAGTGGATTGGGCAATCGCTGGTGTTGCCGAGATCCCTGCTAACGAGCGGATTGCGGCCGATTATCTGCAAAATGATCTGTCATCCATTGGATTTGATGCTAATTCACTGCCGAATATTCCCGATGAAAGTTCCAGCAGGGGGAGTGGATCTGCGATCGAATTGGAGCAAAATATCCCAAGTAAATCAGAAGAATCGTGATCGCGATTTGACTTTTAGGGTCGTCTGAGACTTAATTGAAGTAGATCGATTGATTTCGATCTTCCTCATGGACCCACCCCACCCCGGTTGTTTCCTCTGCGGCATCTTTGCTAGCGGTTGGGAAGCGTGAAACTTTGCCGGAAATGACGCTCAAAGCCTTGGAGAATTCTGAATGAAACGTTTGGTTGTGATGTTTGGTTGCTTGGTGCTGCTCGCTAGTCCGGCGATGGCTATCAGTGAATTTGGCAAGCAATGGAAAGGAAAATTCCTCGGCGGCGAAGAAGTCGATGAGGACTTCAAGAAACTTGGGCGTAAAGCTGGCTGCTATGTTTGTCACGTCAAAGGTGAGGACAAGAAGAAGGTCCGAAACGAGTATGGCAAGGCCCTTCACAAGTTCCTCAAGGCAGAAGATTTCCCCAAGGATTACGTAAAAGCAAATCCGGAAGAAGCCAAGGCAAAAATCTTGGAGGGTTTCAAAAAGGCTGGTGAATTAAATAGTAAGGATGGCAAGAAGTTCTCCGAGAAGATCGAGAACAACGAACTCCCCGCCACTGACGCCGGACTGTAAATCTTTCCGGATCTGAACTAGCCCAAGTGACCTTCGCTACGGTCGCTGATTAGAATCTTAAACCGCTTGCTGAAACTTCGAGTTTGCAAGCGGTTTTTTTTGCGCCTTCCCTGCCCTGCTCTTACCTGGTGTGCCAATGACCAATCGATTTTTGATGACGCTCTGTTGCGGTCTTACTGTGGCTTGCTCGTTTGTCAGTCCTGCTTTCGCAGCAGATCCCGCCACCGAGGAAGGTTTTGTTTCGCTCTTTGATGGCAATTCGATGAACGGGTGGAGGCCATCAACAGAGAATCCAGAGAGCTGGAAAGTTAAAGATGGAACGCTGATGTGTGACGGACCACGTTGTCATTTGTTTTACACCGGTGATCTTGCACCGTTCAAGAATTTCCACTTCAAGGCAGAAGTGATGACCACCCCCGGCAGCAATGCCGGTATCTATTTTCACACGAGGTATCAGGAGTCAGGATGGCCAAAGTACGGCTTCGAATGCCAAGTCAACGTGAGCCACCGTGACGTTAAAAAGACCAGCAGCCTGTACGGTGTGGACAATGTGGCGGATCCGGGGGTTAAAGATAATGAGTGGTATACGCAGGAGATCATCGTCCAAGACAAAGTCGTTACTTTGAAGGTGAACGGTAAAACGTTGGTTGAGTACACTGAACCGGCGGACCAAGCTGCATTCAGCAAAGATTTCGAGCGGCGACTCGGTGAGGGCACGTTTGCACTTCAGGCCCACGATCCCAAGAGTGTTGTCTACTTTCGCAATCTTCGCGTCAAAAAACTTGACTGATTGTTTGCACGCTCAGAGCGGCATTCGTTAGACGAATGTCGCACGCGAATTCGACAAACAGCCCTGAGTTCGACAAACAGCCCTGAGTTCGACAAACAGCCCTGAGTTTGCGAATTTGTTTGACGACTTACTGGTGAACACGAAATCGAGCGACACCGCGAATGCTGCATGTTGGTGACCAGCGCCCACAAAAGCGGAATACTGCAAAAGCGGAATACTGCAAAAGCGGAATACTGCAAAAGCGGAATACTGCAAAAGC
>JARGNK010000013.1:49182-73624 GCA_029213145.1 Rubripirellula sp.
GGAATACTGGCGTTTCTACGGAGCAGATTTCTCCTCCCGCAGATTTTCATCGGGAGAACCGCCTGAACGGTCGGTCGACTTACAGGCCAGCGGATTTAAAGGCCTAGCACCGATCCAAAAAGTCCTTCCAGTAGTGGGTGTGCACCCTCGGCGACACGAAGTCGGTCGCCCGGTCGAAGGGCGTAATCGCTTTCGGGCCGAACGGTTTGTCCATCGCCCGCGATACGAACTTCCATCGGCAGACCGCCAATGGAATCGGCTTCACTTCGATAGAGAGTCGCCTCGATCACACCCAGTTTCTTGGCGACGCCGGTATCGCTGAGCAGATTGCTGACGTAGACCGTTTGGCCCGAGGGCAGGGGCAGAACCCGCACGGGTTCGCTGTCACCAACGACTTCAAGAACCACGGCGTGCTGCGATTTCGCCTGTCGAACACCGTGATAGGCTTGCTCGCTGACCGAGCCAACGACTGGGAAATCAGCCGATTTATACATTTCAGCGGCGTCTGTGCCCCTGGAACTGAACGGAAAATTGGGGAGATTTGGCAGCTTGAGCGTGCTGCAACCAGAGCCGATGCCCATCATGAGGCTGACGAGACTGGCGAGGAGAATTTGTTTGCTTGCCATTTGGGCGACCGCGATAGTGGGGGGGAGGCATCTGCTGTTAAACTTTGACGGTTAAGCAGGCTTTTCGGTCCATCGGCTTGCGCGTTCGAAGATCTGAACTGAATCTGGTAAATCTGTCGGATTTCGTGCCACAATGTCTCCAACGTCAGGATTCCTGCTTTCGGTGAGTAGCGAACCCGGCTATAGTGCTCCATCCTTCCAAGAACCCAATTTCTAGTAAGAACCAGTAGAGAATCCTGATGGCTCGGCAATGTGAAGCGTGTGGCAAGAAGGTCCAGATGGGCAATCGCGTCGAAACACGCGGTAAAGCCAAGTACCTCGGCGGTGTCGGTACGAAAATCACCGGAATTACTCGCCGTAAGTTTGTGCCCAACCTACAGAAAGTTCATGTCACTTTGCCCAGTGGCGAGAACAAAACGATGCGGGTCTGCGTCCAGTGCATTCGCAGCGGCGTGGTCCGAAAAACGGTCAAAGTTAAGCCGTTTGACGTTAGCGGCGCCGAAAAGAAGTAATTGTTGTGTCGCTGACCGATCAAGAAGTCCGCAAACTTGCTATCTTGGCTCGGCTGGAGATCACCGACGAGGAGGTCGCCACCGTTCTGCCTCAACTGGATAGCATTCTTGGTTTCGTGGAGCGTTTGTCAGGCTTGGAAACCGAGGAGGTTGAGCCGATGACGACCGCCTTGGACGTCGAAAATCGGTGGCGAGCAGATCAGTGCGTCGATGGTTTGACAAATCAACAAGCTCTCGAGAATGCTCCCGCAAAAGATGATGCTTGCTTTTTAGTCCCGCCGGTGCTTGGGTCGGCCGCCGCGAAAAAATAGCGATTCAAGTGGGTCCTGAGAGCCTTCTACCTCCTCTTGTAGCGATTTTTTTCGCGATTCTTACCCGGCGGGTCGTCGTTCCGTTGGCTTGCGGTGTCCTGGTGGGCTCCGTCCTGCTGGCGGTCCGAGATGAACAACTTGACTGGTGGAATGCCCCGCAAGTTTTTTATTCCGCGATGGAGACGTCGGTTTTTACGATATCGCATCTGCAGGCGCTGGCTTTCAGTTTGTTGCTGGGGGCAATGGTCGGCGTTTTGGAGCGGGGTGGCGGCATGCGGTCCCTGATCCGCTTGTTTTCAAGAAAGATCAAATCGCGTCGTGGGGCGCAAACGATGATCGCCACGTCGGGGTTGGCGATTTTCTTTGACGATTACGCCAATACGCTGCTGTTAGGTGGGACGATGCGTTCCACCGCCGATCGTTATCGCTTGTCGCGAGAAAAACTCGCCTACTTGGTCGATTCCACTGCCGCGCCTGTGGCTGGTCTGGCCGTTGTCAGCACTTGGGCTGCTATCGAAATAAGTTACATGGGCGAGGGGCTCAAAGCCGCGGGGATCGAGGAAAAGTCGGCGGCGTTTGACATGTTTATCCAATCGATTCCCTACCGATTCTATCCGTGGTTAGCGCTCGCGATGGTTTTTATCGTGTCGTGGACCGGTCGTGATTTTGGTCCGATGCGAAAGGTCGAGCAGGACCTGTTGGACAAGGAGGCCGCGATCGATGGTGAGTCAGATTCGAAGCAACCGGCAGATCACCCGTGGTTATGGGCTGCTGCCGTGTTGCCAGTGTCGTTGTGTCTGTTGACGGTTGCGATTGTTTTGGTGCAGACCGGCCTGCAGGCGGTCGGCGATTTGGGAGCAATCGAGGGTGGAACTCTCAGGGTTGCAGGACTCGTTCTCGGCAATGGGGACGCCTATGTAGCGTTGATTGCAGGCGGTTGTCTCGGCTTGGTTACTGCAACTGGCCTCACCAAGCTATGGGGATCTCTGGATGCTCGCCAAATTCTTCACGCATCGCTGATGGGGGCTCGCCAAATGTTGCCAGCACTCATGATCCTTTGGTTTGCCTGGGCGTTGTCGGCCATGACGGAGCCAGGTCGATTGGACACAGGGGGCTACCTTGCGAGTGTCTTGTCTGACCGATTGGATCCTCGGTTATTGCCAACGGTTGTCTTTCTGACTGCGGGGGCGATGGCATTTTCAACCGGTACGAGCTGGGGAACGATGGGGATTCTAACCCCACTGTCGGTGACCCTCGCGCTCCAGTTGGATCCCGGTGGTGGACCCGCCGGAGCGATCGTTCTCTCCACTTGCGGATCCGTTTTGGCAGGAGCGATTTTTGGTGATCATTGTTCACCGATTTCTGACACGACCGTGCTATCGAGCCGAGCCAGCGATTGCGATCACGTCGCACACGTGCGTACGCAGATGCCCTACGCGATCGTCGTTGCCGTGCTGTGCATTGTCCTGGGTACGCTCCCCTCGGCGTGGGGAGTTTCGCCGTGGATCAGTTTGCTCGCCGGGGTCGCCGCGATCATTGCAACAGTTCGAATACTCGGTTCTCAACCGCGTGAAACTGAGCTTGGGACGGATGCTGGTCGTTGATTTGCAATTCTTACATAGTGCATCGCACTGGTGACGATTGAATCTCGACAATTCGCCTACTGCCAATCTTTGGCATCGATCTTGCAGTGCCTGAAGAATCCGTTTACGCATTCAACTCGGAGCGAGAAGTCGAGAGATTTCGGCCCCCCAACACACGCAGCGAGGATCGGCATGTTCCCCAAATCCAATGTTCTCATATCTCCGTTGGCGGCCTTATTTTGCGTCATCGTCTCGTCTTGTGTGATGGTCACCTCTGCGGTGGCTCAGTCGCTTGATACACCAATCACTCGGCTCATGCCGATCGATTCCCCCAGCGCCAATCAGTCAAACAGGTCAGGCGACGTCGTGCGGAAGCCTGTGCCGGTCCAGTTCTTTCCGTCTCGCGAGCCAGAAACCGGGTTTCGCCAAGTTGGCTTTCAATCGGCCACGGGAGTCAGTCAATCAAGTCAAAGTCAGGACGCGAATCCCGTCCGGCATGCGGTCATGATGCAGCAATTTGAAGCCCCCACATTACCCGGTGGAACGATGACACCCGGGAACACGATAGGTGCAAACAATGGCGGTCTTTCAGGAGGTGGCATGGCGTTACCACCAAATATGACCCAGGCCCCTCCCGCATTACCTCCCTCTACGTCCACGCCCCCAACGATCGTCTCGCCACCTGCTACGACGGTTTTACCCGGTTTTGGGGCACAACCACCAGCGACGAATTCCTTGCCCAGCAGTGTTCCGCCCGTACCGAACGGCGTTGCTCCGTTGCCGGTCAACGCAAGCGGTGTACCTGGCAGCGGTGACTACGCCCCAATGGTTCCACCTCAATTGGGAACCGGCTACGCCACCGTAAACAACTGCAATTGCGTGACTGCTCCAAGCGGCTATGTGGCGGCAAGTGTCAACCCGGGGTGTGCCCCGGTCGGTTATCAGGGCCCGGTCGGTTATCAGGGCCCGGCTGGTTATCAGGGCCCGGCTGGTTATCAGGGACCCGTTACCTACCAACCGCCACCGCAAGCGGTGGCGGCAGTCGCACCGGTCGCCACGCCCCCTAGCGGCGCGGGAATTCCCCGGGGTGCTCTGATTAGTTTTGGTCAGCCCCTGAATCCGGTTCAAGTCGGGCAAGGGATTGTTGGGCAACCCGTAGCCTATGTTCCCGGGCAAAAGATTCGAAACTGTATCCGCTATTTCTTTCCGTAGTGCTCTTGTGCTTGGCAGGAATTAGGCTGCTGCACCGTCGCTTGATCGTATGACTGAAATCAAAATGCAATTGTCCACCACGTTGTTGCCACGTCATGATCAAGCCGTCTCAGATCGCCTCGGAGAGAAGGATGTCGCGGTGGTAATCGATGTGTTACGGGCCACGTCAGTGATGTGTACCGCGGTGCAGCATGGTGCGAATGCCATCATCACCTGTCGCGAGGTGCGGCAGGTTCGGGCGCTGGCCAGTCAGCATTCACCGACGCCACTTTTGTGTGGTGAACGCGGATGCAAGCCGATTTCGGGATTTGATCTAGGAAACTCACCTGCCGAATACACGCCTGATCGTGTCGCCGATCAATCGCTGATCCTAACGACGACCAATGGCACTCGTGCAATCGAATTTGCGGAGCGAGCGGGAGAAGTTCTGGCGGGATCTTTTCTAAATCTATCGGCTGTCGGCGATCGTTTGTCAGGTCACCAGTCGGTGCATTTGGTGTGTGCTGGTACAGATGGTGAGCTGACGATCGAGGATGTGTTGTTCGCAGGTGCTTTGGTTTCACTCTGTGAAACACGTTACAACGCTCAGTTGGCAGATGACGCTTCCGTGCTAGCCAGGCAGGTCTGGGCGTCGTGGTTCCCTTCCCCGGCGTGTGTTGATCCTCTGCGATTGACAGAGTGTCTCCGTGAAACTCAGGGTGGAAAGAACCTGCTGCATGCTGGCTATGCCGACGACCTGACGCGTTGCGCCCGCATTGATTCGGTCCCAAGTGTACCGACACGGGTTGCCCGATCCCCCGCCACGTTTCAGTGACATCACGTTTCAGTGACATCACGTTTCAGTGACATCACGTTTCAGTGACATCACGTTTCATTAACATCACATGTGTGTGACATCACATGTGTGTGGGGAGTCGTATCGTGACCGGTCTGGCGTTGTGCTGGTCTTGATGTCGGTATTGTCGTAGCAAACTTGCATCTGCTAATTGTCGATCGCTACAACTACCCCTATTTCGCCGAAAGTGCCCGATTAAAAGTTACCCAGCTTTTGCGATCACACTTTTGCAGCTGTTTGGACCGAGGTTCTCTAGTGGCTGAGAACGAGCCATCACCGGAAATCAAAAGTCGACGTGACAAGATCACCATCGGGCTGATGGGACTGACTGCGTTGGTGACGGCCATCGGATTTGGATTGTTGTTTTCGTTGTGGTGGCAAACCTCGATTTCGGATCCGTATCAAGTTCTCCAGATTGCCTCTCAAGAATTTGTGGCTGGTCGGCCGATCGTCGCTGGCGAATTGGCCGAGCGAGTTGATTTTGATCACGATCTGCACGAACTTGGTCAGTCGGAGCTGCCTGGTGTTGATCAAGAAAACCTCTCGGCTACGGAGCTGCAGGAAGCAAGAGATCAGCATGAGGAATGGATGCGGCTGCGAGATTTTCTGATCGGTTTCGGCAAGGTGTCGAAAGCCCAGGCGGCCTCTGAACCGCGTCAAAGTCGAGAGCATTTACATGAGGCGATTTCGTATCTGGAGTGGGCTCGCGAGGGTGGATTCCCTCCGGGACGCGATGCCCAAGGATATCGCGTCTTGGGCGAATCCTACTATCGTCTTGGTGAATACGAGGATGCAATCGAATCGTTGCGATTGGCAATTTCGCAAGATCCAACGCTGCGTCGTCCGCTGCAGCCGATGTTAGCCGAGGCACAGCTGAAGTCACTTTCGCCCATCGAAGATCAGGCATTGGCGACGATCGAACGGTACTTGGACGACCACACATTATTGGACCAACAGCGTTGGAAAGGGGAGTTGATTCGGATTGGTGCTCTGATCGATTTGAATCGGTGGGGTGAAGCAAATCAGATACTTAACGATGAGTTGTCTCAAGCGTGGCCAAAGATGCTTGACCGCCGGGATCCAGCAGCACAATATCGTGACCATTTGAGGTTGTTGCAGTTAGTTGTGCCGATCAAGCAAGCCATGCTTCGTGAAGGTTCGTACGCGATCGATTCCAATGACAACCGCAATCCGGCAGTTGCAGAACTGGCGGAGATCATCCCTCAGTTGGCAGAACTGGAAAATGAGGCGGCGTCGCAGGTTGCGTCTCGGGCTCGTTTGTGGGCATCGAGAGCTTTGTTGGTGCAGGGTCGGGTTCAAGATGCCCTCTACCGATTGACTTCCGTTCGGCAGCTACGCCCATTCGATGCCGTTGCGATCTTAGGTGGTTTGGAGGAAATAGAATTGTTGGCCGCACGAGGCCGCGGCGAGGAGGTGCTTCAGACGACGACCTACATAATGCGAGAGATGGTGGATGATCGTGGGTTTGATGCAGAACTGATCACGTTTGACGAATTTCAGCGACGAATGGGGTCCGCATTGGCGGAATTGAGAAACCATCGGGAGTACGAGCACGCGATCGATACGGCACGACGTCTACCACCTGTGTTTGACGCCGCCGAGGCATTTATTCAAGAAGGTATGTCTTATCGTGAATGGGCCGGTGTGACGCTTGACGATCACCGAGATAATCGTGGGCAGGTCCCAAACAATATTTCGGTTCTGGCTAGGACGCGGTTTCGCGCCGCAGGTGATGCGTTCGCGGCAGCGGCGGAGTTGCAGTTTGATACAGACGAGTATCTGAAGACGCAGTGGTTCGCGATCGAGGCCTATCAAAATGGCCGCCATTTTAAGAAGAGCATCCGGCTATTGAAGCCTTACTTGCGATATGAGCAGCGAGCCTTGCAGCCAAGAGGGTTGGTCAGTTACGGACGCGCCCTGTTAGCAGAGGATCGACCGGAGGAAGCAATCGCAGCTCTATCGAGTTGCATTGCTGAATTTCCTCGTGACCCAATGCGATACGATGCCCGTTTGTTGGCGGCTTTATCCCACGCTGAATTAAGTGAGTTAGATGACGCTCGCCGGTTCTTACAGGATAATCTTGAAGATGGTGAGTTGACGCCTCAAAGTACTGCTTGGCGAAATTCGTTGCTCACAATGGGGGAGTTGTTGTATCAACGGGCCTATCGAAATTTCTTGGTAGCAGATCAAGCGGAGCAGGCAGATAAAGTTCCCTTGCTTCGGGAGAATCAGCCTCTTCTCGAGGAAGCGATTCGCTATCTGGACGAGGGGGCCGAGCGATATTTTGGTGAGTACAAACGGGCCGAATCGGCTGCTTACCTAGCGGCCCGCGCAAACGTGATGGCGTCCTATTCGCCGCGACTTGAAGCCGCATCAACCCAGCTTTTGGGAGCAGCCAGGCAACGGTTGCGTGCGAAAGCCGATCAAGCGTTGCAGAAAGCTCTGGGTGGATTTATCAAGCTGCGAGCTTATCTTGCGAACCGTGAAGAAGATCGGCCACTGGAACGTGGCGAGCAGGCAATGCTACGAAATTGTCATTTGGCTGAGGGTGATGTACTTCGACGCATGGGTAGATTGGATGAAGCGGCTGAGGTCTACCAGGCGGTCGAGCTTCGGTACATGAATGAGCCACCAGCTCTCGAAGCGATGCTCGGTCGCGTGGCGATTGCTCGTGAGCAGGGGAAGTTGCGAGAAGCTGATCTGCTAATTCGACAGGCCAACTTGGTGCTACAGCGAATTCCCGCTGAATGGGATGATCAGTTTGTTGAAACGACACGTTATGATCGAGAGGGATGGGAGACCTATCTTGGTTGGATGAATGACCGTCTATTGGCTGGGACCTAGGTAAGGGGAAAACATGGACGGACGGGAACTTTCGCAATTGATTGACCAGCGTTGGGCCTTGCTGAAGCAACTGCTGCAGATGAGTGAACGTCAGATTGGTGCGATCCAGGAATCGCGAATGACCGAACTGATGGGGATTTTGTCTGAAAAACAAGTTCCGCTGAATCAATTAGCCGAACTCGCCAACCGATTGCGACCCGCAGCAGCGAATGATCCTCAGACTCGCGTTTGGGATACGACCGAGCAACGTGATCGGTGTCGTGAGCAGCAAGAAGAGTGTGAGCGTATGCATCTCGAATTGCTCGCAATCGAAGCCCAGTGTGAAACATCGCTTGTGCAGGGCAGAGACCAACTGCAGCAGGAGTTGCAACGGGTGGACAATGCCCGCCAAGCGGTTAGCGGCTATGGCGGCCAAAATCTTAATCTTGATACAGGCGGCCAGTTGGACTTGTCCAGCGATAGTTGACCGCAGTGCAACGCCTATGGAATGGCGTTCGTTTCCTGTTTCACAAGCTGGGTAGCCTGTTTCACAAGTGGCGTCGCTAGCCGCGCGGTCGCCCGACCCAACCAACATGGCGATTCGCCAACGGATCTCTATTGCGTTATCGGTCGATGCGCGTTTAAGAGCAACTGGAATTAAATGTCCAGTCTGCGACACCGAAAGGAAATCGGGAGCACAACATGTCCAATCAATGGATCGACCTCAACTCGTGCCATTCTTTAGCGGTTCTCGTCGAATCAGTGACGGCCCCCTTATTGATCGAACATTCATCGCCGGTTTGTTTGGAACTTGACATTGACACGGAAGTCACCGTTCCAGCGGATCCTCAACATACAGCGGATTTGGTCAAGGCATTGGTTCGCCAAGCGTTGCACGAGATGCCGGAGGGTGGCGATCTGACCATCACCGCCTGCGAAACGCCACGTGGACTCGAACTTGAATTGGCAGACACGGGGTGCGACATTGAAAATCGCGCAACGCGTTTGCCGATGGTCGCCAGCGTGATTGGAGCGAGTGTCGTTTGGCAGAATTGTCCGCAGGGAGGTGCCGCGGCAACGGTTGCATTCCGTGCTGAGGGTGATCAACGAAGGATGGCAGCCTAGGCAGTTAGTTATGTTCGGTATCTTTCAAACCACAACGATTCCGGCCTTGGAGCAATCGATGGCGTTCGCGCAGCGGCGTCAGGAATTGCTTGCTGGCAATGTCGCGAACATCGACACGCCTGATTATCGGGCTCGTGACTTGGATGTTGGTGATTTCCAAAATGCTTTGGCGGAGTCGATCCAAGCTGCCGAGCGGCGGCCAAGTGCTATCGAGCCGACAACTCGTGACGACCTGTTCGCCGGCCCACGCAAGGCGACTGAACAAGTTGTCTTACATGACGGTAGCGACATTTCAATTGAGCATCAGGTGAAAGAAATTGCCAAGAATCAGCACATGCATTCGTTGGCCGTGACCACGATGCGAAGTCAATTTGCCTTACTTAGTGCCGCGATCAGTGAACGTGCGTAACGTCCACGCCAAGTGTTCGTGAAAGAGTTTCGACTTGCCCTCGGGAGCCCCAAATATGCTCAGCTCACTCGACATCAGCACCTCCGCATTGATTGCTCAAAGGACCCGCCTCAACGCGGTGTCTGGAAATATTGCCAACATCTCATCTCTCAGAGATGAGAATGGGGAAGCGAAACCGTATCAGCCCCGTGAGGTTGTTTTCCAAACAGATGATTCGTTGTCAGCAACAGGTGCCTCCGGTGTGAAGGTTGATGAGATCAAAATCACTGACACCGAGCCGTTGTACCGGCATCAACCTAATCACCCATTGGCGATCAAAGAAGGCAAGTGGAAAGGATATGTGGCTTACCCCAATATCGATCTTACCACTCAAATGGTCGATGCTTTGGAATCGACTCGAGCCTATGAAGCGAACGTCGGTGTGATGGAAGTGACCAAGAATATGAGCCGTGAAACCCTGACGATTCTCGCCTAACAACATCCGCAACGAAGTTGCCAAACGGTCCTGATTAGAGCCGTGCCTAGGACTCGATTGGATCGACTGACTTTTCCATGAAGCCGATTGCTGGAATCCAACCGCCACTCCGTCCACCTTCGCCATTTGGCGATCGCGGAATGTCGACCAGCCAGACGCAAGCAGCTTCCGGCGCCGATAACTTCGGTGATCTGCTGACCGACCAGGTGAAAAATGTCAATTCGATGCAGATGGACGCCAATGACATGGTTCATTCCATGCTTACCGGCGGCGATGTCAATGAAGCGGAAGTGTTGACAGCCGTTCAGAAAGCCGACCTCGCCTTTCGTATGTTGCTACAAGTTCGCAATAAGTTGATTGAAGCTTATCGCGAAATTCAGCAAATCCAGATTTGAACCCCGACTCTTCCACATCTGTCTGATTCTTTCGATTCATGAGTGTAATTCAAAAGACAACCGATTCGGCTCGTGAGGCTTTCCAAGCGATGCCGATGCAGTCGCGGGTAATCGCAACGATGCTTGCTGTCGCGATCACTATCGGTTTGGCTTTCCTCGTTCGTAGCAATCAGTCAACTGGTACAGAGTATTTGTTGGGAGGGCGTTCTTTTAGCGACCAAGAAATGGCTGATATCGCCCTTGCGCTCGGTGCGGCCGGCTTGGGTGACTTTGATCCGGTTGGAAACCGCATCAAAATTCCTACAGAATCCCGAGCGAAATACTTGGCTGCGTTGCAGGAATCACCAGCACTGGCAGCCTCGATCGGCAGCAAAATCGGCGAAGCCTTGAACGCAACAGGCCCCTTTGATTCCAATGACTTGAGAATCGCACGTGAGATGCATGCCAAGGAACAAGACTTGGGCAGCAAGATTACGAAATTCCTTGACGTCCGATGGGCGAGCGTCGAATACGATCGTGGAGAACGGCGTGGCCTCGGTTCAATGCGACCCCAGTCAGCAAGTGTTGTCGTACAACCGATGGGTACTACACCATTGGCCAGGCAGAGAATCATGGCGATCAAAGAATTGATCCGTGGGTCTTATGCCGGCATGTCTGGTGACGATGTTGTCGTGATCGATACAAATTCCACATCGACGTCCACTCTCGCAGAAGACGAAGATCCCCTGCTTCGGAAGCAACGCGAAACAGAGGCGATGGTAGAACACAAGATCCGTAGCCTGTTGGTCGGGTATCCGGTGCAAGTGGCCGTAACCGCTGAAATTGACCCTACCTTGGATGTTGAAAAAACAACATTGACGTACGATGCGGAGCCAACCAATCTGCAGAGTCGAACACGGAAAACGGAAACGACTAGCAATCGTCAACCAGATCGAGGCGTGCCTGGAACCGGACCGAACGCCATTGGTAATCGTGCTGCTAGCTTAGCGCAGATGACCGAGGCAAACACGACCAAAGATGATGAACGCGTAACCACTGGTGTTGCTGGCCAGCAGTACCAGAATTCCCGCACCGCGCCATTGCAGGTGACGACGATCCGCGCCTCCGTTGGTCTGCCTAGAAGTTATTACGACAAGTTGTACTATCAAGAACAGTTGAAATCGGATCCAACCTTGACGGCGGAAACGATTCCACCGATGGATGATGCCGCTCTTCAAAAGCTCAGGGAGCGGACCAGCAACAACATTAAGGCCGCGGTAACCGTACTGTTACCCGAAGTCGCTGCTGGAGCGGATCCCTTTACACCAGTCGAGGTTTGGGACTACCCCGATTTACCCCTTCCCGCCGCACCGGCGGCGCAGACTAGCGCGATGGTGCTGACTTGGCTCGCTGAATCCTGGCAAACTGTTGCGTTGGTGATGCTGGCATTGGCAGCATTGCTGGTGGCGCGATCCGCTGCCAAAAATGTCGGTAGTTCGTCTCCCAAGGATTTCAATGAAGGATTTGGTCTGGAGATTCCTACGCCACCCGAAGAGATGGAGGGGGCAAAGGAGAGTGAAGATCATATGACGATTACAGGTGGTTCGCTGAAGGATGAACTGCTGAATGTCGTGGAATCCAATCCAGAATTGGCAGCCAACGTCATTCGTGGATGGGTTGGTGAGGCTGCATAACGGTTCAGGATTAGATTGAGCCGATGCCTTGATGAGATTCTGCCCTGCTGATTCCTGGTTACCAAAGAGGCCGATTTACCGGTTCGATCAACCGTTGATCCGTTGCGGCATAGTCACCTAATTGAACCTAGCAAAGGCTCTTCTCGCTGAATACGTGATTGAAGCGGGACACCAGAAATGTGAACTTTTTCCAGCCAGGTGACCTGGTCTGCGACGCACGGCGTCCGTGCATCTGGGATGGCCCTCTTTTTCAATCTCCTCTTCCTTCTCGTTGGTGGATTTCCTACAAGTAGGCAGTGGGAACGATAGCTAGGATGGCTATCGAAAGACCTGAGACATGATGATCTCGAAGGCTCGCATTCATGGCCAGTGGATGGAATTCTGATTCGGATCGTGACGCAATGTTGCGTCGCGTTGCGATTGTATTAAGCAGTTTGCCTGCACCGACGGCTAATCGGTTGCTGGGAACGATGGGCGATGAATCGAGGGCCGCCGTACGCCAGACGATGACCCGGCTGTCTGATGTCGATCCCCTCGAGCGTCAGCGGGCAATTCAAGCATTTCGAGTTTCGATCCAGCAGCAACCTGTTGCAGAGGAAAACTCTAACAATTCTGGTGAGATCGTCTCACGCGTGATGCCGGCGGCGACTGTTGATGTTGGTGCGAATACAACAGTTGCAGCCCGGGGTACCGGTCCGGTGTCCGACTCACCACTCGCCTTTTTGAGTGATGTTGATGACGATTTGTTGTTCTCACTGTTGGTGGTCGAGCACCCACAGGCAATCGCATTAGTGCTTGCTTCGATCGCACCGGCCCAGGCTGCTCGTTTATTGCCGCGATTAGATGGCGGACTGCGCAATGACACGTTGGCACGTTTGGGACGTTTAGGGGAAATCCCAGAAGCTGCAGCGGCAGAAGTTGCTGCACATTTTCACACTCGAATGACTGAACAGCATCGTGAAGGTAAGCCGACAGGGCAACGAGCGCTCGATGCGATTCTTGCTGCGATGCCTCGTGGTGCCACGGTTGACAGAAAGGCTTCGTTGGCAGGGGATATTTCGGCGTCTGACAGTGATCCGATTGCTGCAACTCCTGGTGCTGCGGAGGCACCCACCCATGCTGCGTCTATTGTCAGCGATTCGGCGGTCGAATTGTCGTCGAAACTTCGGCAGGCGGTCGGCCTAAACGTGGAGGTGGGTGAGGAGCAAGTCGATTCATTCGGGTCACAATCCAAGCCGGATGTGCATGTTGATTCTCGACCAGATTCCGTTGCCGATTTACGGGTTGCTGAAGTTAGCTCGAACGTTGATAGTCATGTTGATTTTGTTGACCATGTGTTGACAGATTCAATCCCGTCGTCACCACTGCCTGACCCTGAAACTTCTCCATTGCGTTCCACTGATTCCATTCATCAGCATCTGATTGCCTTGGAGCCGATGGAGCTTTGTCGAGCACTTGGTAAAGTCGATACACGCGATGCGATGCTCTCGCTATGTGGTTTGCCCAACCCCGTCGCGGAAGCCGCGCTCGCGATTTTGCCGCGTGGGCATGCCAAAAAAGTTCGCGCCAGCATGAGTGGACTTGGCTCCGTGCAACTTCGAGAGATTGACGAGGCGAAAGAGCGGGTCGCGCGGGCATCTCTTGTTGCTCTGGAATTGCTTGCTGAGTCGGTGCCAATTGCCGCGTGATCCGAGGGTAGAACGATGGCCAACGTGCTGAAAACCGAATCGATCGAGGAAAAGAAGAACGCAGTCCGAAATGTGACCGGGCTAGCGGGCTTTAATCTTGATGATCTCGTCGATGAAGGTCGCTTGCGACTGGAGGAGTGCCGGCAACAAATTCGCCAAATGATGGAGCAGGCTCAACAGGAAGTCAAAAAAATTCATCAAGCAGCGGATCAACGCGGCTATCAAGAAGGGCTCAAGCGGGCGGCTGCGGAGGAAGAGCAAAAGGTCCGCGAACAATCCGAGAGACGTGCCCGTGAAGGGTTGCGACTAATCAGTCAAGCGGTGCAGCAACTGCACGTGACTTACGAACAATGGATGCAGAAATATGCGGAGTCCTTGCACCATATTGCGATTGAATCGGCTCAGCTTGTCGTTAGAAATCGACTGGAGAAGGAACCGGACCTGTTGGTTCAATGGGCGGCCGATGCTTTGAAGTTTACGCGTTCTTCCACTCAAGTTGTGCTGGCAATGCATCCCGAAACCTTGGCAATGCTCGGGCCAGCATTTGATGAAATGCTTCACTCCTCTGACCTGCCTGAGCAAACCACGATCGAACCAGATGAATCGGTCGACCGAGATTCGGTGGTTGTGCGACAGGAAGGTGGCGACATCCAGGCTGGACTCCAAAGTCAGCTCGCTCGATTAGGAGAATTGCTGACATGAGTGAGACGATCGTTCCAGAATTCAAGCTTGATTCGCCACCTCTGCCTGATCTTGCTTCCATCAGCCAGATGCTTTCCAAGGCAGTGGTTTTTGATATCCGAGGTCGTGTCGCAGCGGTCGCGGGAGAATCGATCGAACTCGAAGGGATGACCGCACCAATTGGCGCGGTCTGCGAATTAAACGCCCGCGATGGTTCATCCACACTTGGTCGGGTAATTGGTTTTCGAGGAGTCCGGCCCGTGCTGGCTCCGCTGGAGAGATTGCCTGCCGTTTCCGCAGGAGATTCGGTTCGCTTACTTGATACTTCGACCAAGCTTCGGGTTGGAGCGTCCTTAAGAGGACGGATCATTGATTCGATGGGGCGGCCCTTAGATGGAAAGCCGCTACCGCAGGATTTACGAATCGTTGATGCCGACCGAGCACCACCTGAATCGTTATCGCGTCCACCCATCGATCAACCGTTGCAAACGGGAGTTCGCGCGATCGACACAATGTTGACGTGTGGCCAAGGACAGCGGCTGGGGATTTTTGCCGGGTCTGGCGTCGGCAAGAGTACCTTGCTCGGTATGCTCGCTCGCGGTTCCTCTGCTGACTGTATCGTGATTGGGATGGTTGGCGAACGGGGCCGCGAGGTTCGCGAGTTTATCTCGCGCGCCCTTGGCGAAGAGGGATTCAAGAAGAGCGTTGTCGTCGTCGCCACAAGTGATTGCCCTGCGGCACAACGTGTGTCAGCCGCCTGGACCGCGACCTCCATCGCTGAAGCATTTCGTGATGAGGGAAAGAACGTCCTGCTGTTGCTCGACTCAGTGACTCGGTTCGCCCTCGCGCAACGCGAACTAGGCTTGGCTGCTGGTGAACCGCCGACTACACGCGGCTATCCCCCCAGTGTTTTCAATCTGTTGCCACGTTTGGTCGAGCGAAGTGGCCGCACTGAGCGGGGGTCAATTACCGCTTTTTACACTGTTTTGGTGGAGGGGGATGACCCCAACGAGCCCATTGCCGATGCGCTCCGTGGACTCCTCGATGGCCACATCATGCTGAGTCGGAACTTGGCGGGGCAATCGCAGTGGCCGCCGATTGATGTATTGGAAAGTCTTAGCCGCTTGCAGCCGCATTTGATTCGTCCAGAGGTGATGCAGGCCGTGTCTCAGGTGCGAAGGCAATTGGGCGAATATCGACGACACGAAGACCTGATTTCCATTGGTGCTTACCGCCCAGGCACTGATCCGAGCGTTGATGCCGCAATCGCGATGCACGACCCGCTCCGTCAGTTTCTGGGACAAGATTCGATGGAAATCGCTCCCCTGGAAACCTCTCAAGCCAAGCTTGTTTCACTCGTTCGGGCCGTCTCCACGGCCAGTGCCGCGAATTCAGCCGCGAACACCGCCAATGCCACCGCTGGCCATCCGACTGCGGCTAATCAAAATGCTCGGCCAGCCGCTACTGGTCCCGTCACATCATGAAATTTCAATTTCGTTTCGCATCGATTTTGCAGCTTCGTCAGCAAGTTCGCGATGACGCTGGAATGGCGATGGGACAGGCAATCGCTGCGATCAAGCGAGTCGACGATCAAAGCAGCGAAATTGGGGCAGAACGTCAAACCCTACGACAGATGGGCCAAACAAGAATTGGGAATGTCTCTGTTGATTCGCTCTTAGCTGGCGGGCGGTATGACCTGCAGTTGCTGACTGAATTGGAATCGCTTGCCCAAACAAAGAGTCAACTGCTTCAGGAACTCGACCGCCGACGGCAAGCCCTGGCAGCGGCCGAAGCCGAAGTCAAGCGATTTGAGCGGTTGGAAGCAAAAGACCGTCAGCAATTCTTGGCAGAACAAGCAAAACGCGAGCAAGCTGAAATCGATGATGCAACATCACGGAAATACGCCCTAATGCGCAGACGCTAGCCTAATCCGGAAGCGATAGAAAAAATGATGAACAAGCTGATCAATGCGACTGCGGGCTTCTGCATGGCGACAGTACTCACACAAGTCATTCTGCTCGCTTACTTCTTGTTTCAGGGAAGCCTGAATGGTGAAACTTCCACGAAGATCATCGCCCTGCTCAATGGCATTGACATCTCAGGTGAACGCATTGAGCAGGCGCTCCTGGTCAGCGAAGACTACGAACAACCCGATTTTGATGAGGTTCTGGAGGCCCGCAAGCTGAAAAGCTACGACATGGACATGCGTCTGCGCAGCCAAAAAATGTTCAGTGAAGATCTGACCGCAATGCTAGCAGAACTGACCGAAGAACGGACGCGGTTTGATGAACGGTTCGCTCTATTTCAAAGTGAATTGGAGGAGATTAAGAAAGGTGCGCAAAAAGAAGGAATTGAGGATGTGCAGCGAACAATTCAATCGCTTGAGGCAATCCAGGCAAAACAGCAGCTCTTGATAATGTATGAGGATGAAAGAATCGATGAGGTTGTCACAATCCTTCAAGCTATGCCCACAGATAAACGAAAAGACATACTGGCAGAGTTTACGACCGAGGAAGAGGCCGCCAAACTCGCCGAGATCCTTCGCCGAATTGGGGAAGGGATGCCGACAACAACATTAATCGACGAGGCTAGCCAAAACCGCTGAACCGGCCGTTGTGGTATTCGCGTGATTAACGCCGAGCTCCTCCGCCGACAGCATTTTTGCGTTCCGGGGGGAGGCCGCAGGTGAGCGAGTTAGATACAGGGCGTCGCGCGCAGACGGTCCAGCCGATATCGACATCGGCCATCACGAAGATACGCGCGATCGGATCCGTCGGGCAGTTGGCGGCCCAGGCAGATGGACTAGAGGATGTCTTTGCGCAGGTTTTTGCGCACATGACCCAAACTGATACAGTCGAATCAACCGTCGCGACGGATGATACGAGTGATGAAAGTCTGCCGAGCACTGAGGATCTTTTGCAATCGGGTGAGGAACCGCAGGAAACTGCTGAAGAACCCTCGGCCACGGATCAATATTCGGAGCTATTTCCTGTTCTCACCGATGAATCTTTAGGCAATCCTCTCGACGATCGACGAGATTCGGCCGAGAGAAACGAGATTCTGGAGAACGTCGATCTAAAGGAAGTGAATGAGGAGGAGGGAATTCCCGAACATCTCGTTTCCCACGAACAGGTCCAGCAGGAAACGTTGGTGAAGCCAGTCGTGGCCGAAACCGAGCAAGGTGAACCGAAGGTGGCCGATGCGGCCGCAGTCGCGACCGTCAATGAGGCAAATCTCGACAAGGGAGTCGCTGATCGCCGTCGCGACAGCAAAGCAACAAAGGAAATCCCGCGGGGTCCGGTCGCGCCCGATGAATCTAAACGGGTCAACTCGGCTGAAGAATCACAACGGGATGTGACCCAGCTCGGATTGGATTCAGAACAAAGCGAATTTGGGCAACAGACCAGCAGTGATGATGGAGCTGATCGTCCGCGTAAATTGCGGGGGCGTCGGGGCGGTATCCATGCCATTCGCGGAAATGAGGCTGCCAAACAAATGCAGCCCGCGGAAGAAGCATTGTTGCGGGCCTTGGGTGCTCAGAACGCAAATGGTGGACAATCCAACGCTGCACTTGAATCAATTGCCCCCAAATCGATGGACGCAGTTGCTAATTCGACACAGCAAGCAACACCGGCGATGGGCGCAGTCGCGCAAGCTGCTATTAGCTCTGCTCGTGTGTCAGCCAGTATGGCCAATAGCTCCAACGGTGGTGCCAATCAACTTGGGACGGTTGCCGCAGTGGACGGCAAGGAAGCCCCGATGTCCACCAACGATCGAGCCAAAGGGAAGTCGACAAAGGCGAATACCGCTGAAACAGTTTCACGCGTGAAATTGATTCAACGGGTAAGCAAAGCATTTCAGCATCTTGGACCGGATGGTGGAACGGTGCGTCTGCGGCTCGCTCCGGCTGAACTGGGATCCGTTCGTGTCGAGATGCGGGTTCATCAAAGAAATATGCAGGCTCGGATTGTCGCTGAAACGGAGGCGGCAAGCACAGCATTGCGCGAGCATCTGCCCGAATTGAGACAACGCCTTGAATCGCAAGGGTTGCAAATCGAACGGTTAGAGGTGGAGATCGATTCGGCAGATCGCGAGACTGGCGATTTTAGGAATAGTCAAGATAACGAGCAGCAACAGTCGCGTTGGCAATCGCCATCATCACGTCGCAAACCAGTGACCCGGCCCGAGGCCAGCACGGCGAAGCCTCCTGTTGAAGTTTCACGCGCGGCACCATCAACCATCAGCACGAATGGTGTGGACCTGCATTTGTAGGTTAACTCGACCGCTAGTTTGCGTAAAAACCATGCTCGAATGTTGCTGAACGACATGTCTCTCCATGCTACGTTCTTCGACGAATTAACAAGATTTCGATGCGATCTAAGGTCACTTGTTCGCCTGGCAGAGTCTCAATGTGTTGGGGCGACTAGGATTGGGCTCGCGTTGGCGGATCTTAGCAGCCTAAAACCGGATTGGTCAAAAATCCCCGTTTGCTCGAAAAGAGACGATTGATGTCACAAATCGGACAGTCTGCCACCGCTCAGTTTTCTGCGGCTGAGCAGGCCGGAAAGCTCAGTTCTGGCACCAATGACGCCTACAACGATCTCCAGATCGATGATTTTTTGAAGTTATTGGTTAGTGAACTGCAAAACCAAGATCCGTTGAATCCTATGGATAACGCGCAGATGGTCCAGCAGATCGGCCACATTCGAGAAATTGGTGCGACGGATCAGTTGACTGAAACCTTGTCAAATCTCTCTGCTAGCCAGGAATTGGTAACTGCCAGCAGCTTGATTGGTCAAACGGTTAACGGTTTGGGAGATGACTTGAGCAACGTTGACGGAGTGGTTGATCGCGTCACTGTAGAAACTACTGAGGAGAACCAACAGCGATCTGTCAAAGTTCATGTGGGTGAAAAGACGATGGATATAAAGAACATTCGAACAATTCAAACTGGGTAAAATTTTCTGATTGCCAGAAGCTTGCGGCCGAGGCGTTGCCTCGCACGCTAGCAACGGGGCAGCCACCTCGCTTGCTTTCAAGTCGCAGGATGGTTTCAATCGGCAAGTTTCCCAGCAGAATCGCCTGGGAGATCGACGTCGATGGGACTTACATCCGCCTTGACCACTGCGCTGACCGGTCTAAGCGCCGCCGAGACACAAATCGATGTAATCGGTAACAACCTGGCCAACTCACAAACGGTTGGTTTCAAGTCGTCGGACGTTATCTTTGGAACTCAGTTCCTGCAGACACTAACTCTTGGTGCAGGCCCATCGTCGAATAACGGCGGTACCAACCCACGGCAAATCGGATTGGGGGTCCAGGTTGCGGAAATCGCTGCCGACCACAATCAAGGAACGATTGAGATCAGCAGCAGTAGTTCGGACCTTGCGATTCAGGGAGACGGGTTTTTTATTGTGGAGGGAGCCGAAGGCGAACAACTCTACACTCGCAACGGGATCTTCAAACTCAATAGTGACGCGGAGCTCGTCAACGCGACGGGACAGCGGTTGTTGGGTTACGGCGTTGACGAACAGTTCCGCTTGCAGAAGACACAATTGGAACCGTTGGCGGTACCACTCGGAACCGAAAGTGTTGCCAAGGCGACCGAAAACGTGACGTTCGAGGGAACGCTTACACCGGTTGGCGAACTGGCAACGGTTTCGCAAGTTATCGAATCGGTGAAGCTTGGTGACGCAAGTGTACCGCGGCCGGAAGCATCCAATGTTTCGGTTGGAGCAGCACCACTGACAGATTCATCCAGCATCAGTGTCGATAACACGGGGACCGGCAGCCTGGCGGCAGGTACCTACCAATATCGAATCGCCCTCGTCGATTCGTCTGGAAATGAATCAACACCTAGCTCTGCGATTTCCTCAACCATAAATGCGACGGGGCAAATTGAGCTTAGTAACTTGCCAGTCGAAGGTTCAGGGAATTATTCGACGGTCAATATCTATCGAACTGGCCCCAATGGATCCGATTTCTTTTTGCTTGATTCCGCGGCAGCTGGTGGGACATACACGGATGATGGATCGAAACCACTGACTGGAAATCGGCTCGATGAAACCACGCTTACCGGCAACTACACCTACATGGTGACGTTTCACCGGGCTGGAGAGAACGAGACACGCCCAAGTGCGTTGATTGGTCCTCAGAGTACCGTCAACGGACGAATCGCATTGTCGGGATTTCCAACACCGCCTACTCCTGGTCTTGGAGACTCTTTCCCCGCCTATGATGAAGTCCGCATCTATCGCAACCTGGCAGGTGACCAGAACAACTTTTACCTGGTTGATACTGTGCCACCCGGTTCGGTCTACACCGACAGCAAAAGTGATGCAGAGATCGCTGATCTAACGGTACCCGGAAATCAGCTGGTTGATTTGGACGGACCGACGATTAATAGCAGCACGCTGCTGACCGACGTATTGCAACGCGACGGATTGACTTACGAAAATGCTTTCGAGGTTGGCACCCTCAGCTACAGTGGTCGTAAAGGTGGTCGAGCTCTGGGAGCGAAAGAGTTTGAAATTACAGCTGATTCGACCATGCAGGATTTCGTGGATTTCATCTCGGATTCGTCTGGGATTCAAAGTGTTGTGCTCGATTCGCAGAACGCGATCTCGCCTTCGGAGAACCTGATTCCAGGCGAGACCGGTGAATTGGTTCCCGGTGGCTATATCCAAGATGGATCGATCCGATTTGTCAGTAACACCGGTGAACTCAATGCTTTGGAAATCGATCTAACAGCTTTCCGAATTCAGGATGAAGTTGGTAACGTTACCACACCTAACCTTGCCTTTGGCGTGAAGCAGGAAGCAGTGGGTCAGAGTGCAGCGAGTGACTTCGTCGTTTACGATTCGCTGGGGGTTCCATTGAACGTGCGTGTAACTGCGACCTTGGAGCAACGCACCGATCAGGAAACGATTTATCGATGGTATGCTGATAGTCCGGATAACCAAGCGGTGACCGGCTCGGATATCGCTGTGGGAACTGGTTTGTTGTCCTTTGACGGTAACGGTAACTTTGTCTTTGCAACGAACGACCGGGTCTCAATAAATCGAGATGGCGTGCCGAGTGTGTCACCGTTGCAGTTTGATATGGACTTTGGTTTGGTTTCTGGATTGGCGGCCCAAGAGGCGAGCTTGGCCGCAACTCGTCAAGACGGCAGCGAGCCCGGAGTGTTGAACAGTTTTGTGATCGGTGAAGATGGAAATATTCGCGGGGTATTCAGCAACGGCGTGACACGCGATCTCGGTCAAATTCAATTGGCACGTTTTGCCAATCCAGTTGGATTGGAATCACGCGGACTGAATTTGTATGCAAAAGGCATTAATACAGGTCTGCCGGTCCAGGGTAGTCCCGGTGAAAATGGGATCGGTAGTGTGATCGGTGGTGCTTTGGAATTGAGCAACACCGATATCGGTTTGGACTTGGTTGAGCTGGTCCTTGCTAGTACGCAATATCGGGCAAATAGCCGAGTGATCACGACCAGCCAGCAATTGCTCGATGAGTTGCTGAATCTGAGACGATAGCGTTCCCTTCGGGATTGACCCCGTCAGTGGCCAATGCCAGTCCGGTGATCCTCAAGCCCGGTTCCTAGGATCGGGTGAGTGGGTCACAGAGTGAACAGGTTCACAGCATTGAATCCGCAACAGCACACAGGACGACTGCATGCGGACCACGGTGAATGGGGCCAAACCTTGGGTGACGCATGGCAATCTAGATAGCTCTCTCTTCATTTGGTGGACGTCGATGGCTACGATGTCGGCGTCCGAGCTCGTTTTTTTCCTCACTCCCCTGCCCTGCACTGCAATGCCTAAAGCACCAAAAACGGCAATACAGCCCACACGCGTCGAAGATTATCCCGAGTGGTATCAGCAGGTCATTCGCGCATCCGATTTAGCTGAGAATTCCCCGGTTCGTGGCTGCATGGTCATCAAGCCCTGGGGGTTTCGTCTGTGGGAGAACATGCAGCGTGCCCTCGACGACATGTTCAAAGCCACCGGCCATCAAAATGCCTACTTCCCGTTGTTCATCCCGATGAGTTTTTTGGAAAAAGAAGCCCAGCACGTGGAGGGGTTTGCGAAGGAGTGCGCAGTGGTGACTCACCACCGACTGGAACCTGACCCGGAGGGTGGTTTGCGACCTGCGGGCCCACTGGAAGAACCACTGATTGTGCGACCAACCAGTGAAACGATTATTGGCGCGACTTATGCCAAGTGGGTTCAGAGTCATCGCGATCTGCCGATTTTGATCAATCAGTGGGCTAATGTGGTTCGATGGGAGATGCGAACTCGGATGTTCTTACGCACGGCCGAGTTTTTGTGGCAGGAGGGACACACTGTCCACGCGACCGATCAAGAGGCGATTGAAGAAACAGAAAGAATGATCGACGTTTACGCTGACTTTGCCGAGAATTGGATGGCCATGCCGGTCATCATCGGAAGTAAGACGGCGGCGGAGCGGTTTCCCGGAGCAGTGGAAACTCTGTCCATTGAAGCGATGATGCAAGATCGCAAAGCCTTGCAGGCCGGCACGAGTCACTTTCTGGGGCAGAATTTTTCACGCGCTCAGGAAATTGTCTTCCAAGATGAAGCTGGAGAACGTCAATATGCCTGGACAACCAGTTGGGGTGTGTCGACGCGGTTAGTTGGTGCCCTGATCATGACGCATAGTGATGATGATGGGTTGGTTTTGCCACCCAAATTGGCGCCCGCCCAGGTTGTGATTCTGCCCATTTATCGAGACACCGAGCAGCGGGCAGATGTCCTGCAATACGTTCATTCGCTACGCGATGAGCTGGCCAGTCAAACCTATGGTGGGGCCGCCGTGCGGGTGGAAATTGATGATCGTGACATTCGTGGTGGCGAAAAGAAATGGCACCATGTCAAACGCGGTGTTCCGATTCGTTTGGAAGTAGGGCCCAAAGATATTGAAAAGAATGGTGTCTTCTTTTCCCGCCGCGACCAAGGAAAAAGCGTGCCAATGGAACGCGGTGAACTAGTCGCATCGATCGGTTCAATTCTAGGTGAAATGCAACAAGCCTTGTTTGACCGGGCGCTCGCATTGCGTGAAGACAATACGCGAACTATCAGCAATGAGGCAGACTTTCGTGACTTCTTCACCTGTAAAAAGGAAAACGAAATCCATGGGGGATTCGCGTCTTGTCACTTCTCCGACGAAGATCAGCTTGAGCCGTTGCTCAAGGAGCTAAAAGTGACCGTGCGATGTGTACCACGTGAGAACAACGATGAGCCTGGGGAATGTTTCTTCACCGGGCAACCCGCCGAAAAGAAAGCCATCTTTGCCAAAGCGTATTAAGAGCTGTTCCGTCGGAGACTCGCAAGCGTGATGGCGTTTTCATCGATCCAGGGTTTTGGCCGCCGGTACACGCGGCGGCGGACCCTTGTTGATGCCTGGTGAACGCCGGGAATCGATTCCCAATCTCATCAGATCGTAAACCGCAGTGCGGAACTTACAGTTCGCGGATGCGGAGGTTGCGGAATTTCAGATTGTTCGGTTGGCCGTGATCTTGCAGGCCGATATAGCCTTCCAGCGGTCGATCCTTCATCGCGCCCTGATCTAGTTGGGTATCAACGATTGGTTCACCGTTGAGTTCAACTTGCAAATGATTGCCGATGCAGGTCACGACCATTCGGTTCCATTGGTTGGGTGGTCGTGACATGTTTTTGCTCGCGCCGACCGTACGGATGATTCCGCCATGATCGTGAGCGGTCAGTGGGCCTTGTTTCTTGCTTGAATCAAGCACTTGTGCTTCGATTCCTTGTTCAACGGGATCGTTTCGATCACCAACGCGAAAGTAGATGCCGCTGTTGCCACCGGGTGGGTAAAGATATTCGACATCCAAGACAAAGTCTTTGTACTTCTTTTCGGACCATAGATAGGCATCATAGCGTTGCCATCCTTTCTCGCCCTCTCGCGGTTGGATTAACAGCGAACCATCTTGTTGGGGGAGCCAGTTCCCTGTGGTTTTCCAGCCAGTCAAATCTTTACCGTTGTACAGTGACTTGAATTGGCTCAGGTCTCGCAGTTTGATGTTTCGCCATCGT
>JARGNK010000013.1:73634-81067 GCA_029213145.1 Rubripirellula sp.
ATGGACCTTGCCCTTTGCCAATGCTGTGAACCTGCAAGCCAATGAATCCTTTTGGATGTGATTGAAAGCGTTCTTCGTGGGTGAGGTCAGAGATCGGCTGACCGTTCAACCAGACTTGAATGTTGGGACCGACTGCAACCACGTGATAGGTATTCCATTCACCATCTTTAAAAGATTTATGTGGCGTTCGTTTATCATCCGGAGTCATCCAGCCACCGGCGGCTTCTCCATAAATGTAGCCAGCAGTTCCGTTGGTTGCGATTTCGATTTGAGGGCCATTCACGCGACCGGTGGGCGTGTCTCTTGTTTGTGATCGGATTTGCACACCAGAGTTCAGTGCGCTATCAACCTTCACATCAAACATCAGTTCAAAGTCGCCGTACAGCTGTTCGGTACAGAGAAACGAATTCGGACTCCCCTCCGTTGTTCTGCCGATGATCGTATTGTCTTCGACGCGATAGGTCGCCGTCCCATTTCGCTGTGACCAACCGTTCAAATCTTTACCGTTGAACAGATCTACGAATCCGTGATGATCGGCGTGCGCGAGAGCGGACAGTGGGGCCGCAAGCAAGAGTAGGCAGGTAGCGAAGCGAATCATGGGATGCTCCATGAAAGGGGGCAGGAAGATCGTGAGGTAAGGCGAGATGCCCGAGCATCGACCATTGTAAATGAGCCGACGACGCTCTTGGTAACCGTGCCGATCCGATTTTCTTTTTAAAAGAAAATCTCCGAGCATTTGCCCGCCGCTGAGGAGTTCTTAGCCGGTACGTTGGTAGATTGCTGTCAGCAGTGATTCGATGTCTTTGAATTTCTTACCAGTGGCGATCGCATCGTCAATCAATTTTCGAGCATCCGATTCACTGTGGCCGAGTGTTACCAGCGCATCGAAGGTTTCCTTCACCACTTCGCTGGATGCGTCATTGGTATCCGCCGCAATTTCTTGTTGAACCATCAGTGCGAAGCGTGGCATTTTGCGACGCAGTTTGGCGATGATTCTTTCGGAGGTTGCGGGGCCAATTCCGGGCAGTGCCGAAAGCCCCTTGGCATCTTGTTGGTCAATCAAGATGGCCAATTCATTTACGGGCCGCACCATCGCACGTAAAGCTTTCTTGACACCGACTCCATCCACGCTGCAAAAGAGATCGAAAAATTGCCGTTCCGGTTCCGTTTGGAAGCCGACCAGTCGCGGTGTCAGTCGGCCGCCTTGGGCGTTGCCTTCGATGTAGTCAAGCGTATGAAGCCGCACGGTTTCGCCGATCTGGCTCTGCAGTTGGCGACGCGTATAGTCGGCAACCAATACCTCGTATTCAAAAGGTGCTGATTCGATACCCACTGCTGTTTCGGTGACGTGAGCCAACTTGCCTGAAATCGTGATAATCAACGTTCACTCCTTGGTGTTGCTGAGCGGTGCATCTTGAACCTGTGTTTGAACAGCCCGAGATCACTGAAGTTCATTGGCTGTATCACTGAAGTTCACCTACCGTGGCCTGATGACAAAGTGCAATCGCCAACGCATCGGCAACATCCGCTGGTTCGGGGGCAGCCGCTAAGCCGAGTTGTGCTTTGACAGCCAACTGCATTTGATGTTTCGGTGCTCGTCCGTTTCCCGTCATCATCCGCTTAACACGTGTTGGTTCGTAGTGAGTTACTGGGATATTGGCCAGTCCGGCGGCCAAGCAAATCACGCCTCGAGCGTGCCCCATTAAGATCGCGGTACGGGGGCGTTCGTAGTGACTGAACAGTTGCTCTAAAGCCATGTCCGTGGGGCAGTGCTGCTCGATGACTTCTTGAACTCCCTCGAACAACTCTTTTAAGCGGTCTTCGATTGGCGCTTTGGCACGACTGCGGATCACACCCGCTTCAATCAAGCGGACGCGTCCCGTACCGATGCGGCCGCTGGAGTCCAATTCAATCACACCGTAACCGGTGATATTTAATCCAGGGTCGATGCCCAAAATGCGGCATGGTTGGCGGTCGGATTTTACGAACGTTCCCAACTCGTGCCTTCTTTTTTGTCCAGCAGCGCGATTCCAAGATCACTCAAGCGATCGCGAATGGCATCGCCCGTGGCATAGTCTTTTCGCTCGCGAGCTTCCTTGCGCAAATCGATTAGCAGATGCACGACTTGGTCGAGCATGGCGGTGTCCTGGTCATCACCGCCGGCGGTTGCCGGTGGTTTGATGAACAGCCCCAAGACGTTGGAGAGTTCGCGGATAACGGTCGCGGATTTGATCAGCGATTTTACCTCGGACTGTTCCGGATCAGCTCCGCTGGCGAGTGAATGGGCATCGATATGACGATTGAGCAAGCGGATGGAATCAAAGAGGACGCTAATCGCTGCTCCGCTATTGAAGTCGTCATCCATAGCCGCCAAGAACTTTTCCCGTGCCGCGTGGATTTCGGTCAACAGCGGATCACCGGCTGGATCAAAATCACCTTCAGAGCGGCTCTTGGGCGTTGGCAGGTCATAGAACAACTGACCTGGGTGGTCATGGGTTTCAACCTTCGATGTGATTTCGTTGAATCGATCGAAGAAACGATAAAACGTCTCCAGCGACGTGCCCGCCTCCTCGAGGATTTTCTCGCCGTAAACAATCGTTGAACGGTAATGGGTACGCAACAGGAAGAACCGGATCCGTTCACCGGTTTGGGTGCGAATCAACTCCGCCAAGCCACCAGCGCCTTTGCTGCGGCTGATTTTGCCAGCGGCCGCTTCGTCAGGGTTCGGCTCGCGATCGCTTTTGCCGCCGACTTTGCCTTTTTCTCCTGCCCGCATCAGGCCGTTGTGAAGCCAGTACTTCACCATGGGAGCATCATGGCAGCATCCACTTTGTGCCCGTTCGTTTTCATGATGCGGAAACATTAGATCCAATCCGCCGCCATGGATGTCAAAGGTATCACCCAAAATTTGGTGGCTCATCGCCGAACATTCAATGTGCCAACCGGGTCGGCCTGGCCCCCAAGGACTGTCCCACGATATCTGCTCTGCCTTTGAGCTCTTCCACAACGCAAAATCACCTGGTGAGCGTTTCTTGCCTGCCGCTTCGCCACCCTCACCCTGTTGTGCATCGGCCGTTCGGTTGGACAGTTGCCCGTAATTCGGGTCCCGAGCGACATCGAAGAAAACATCACCGTCAACGGCGTAGGCGAATCCCTTTTTCTCCAGTTCCTCGATGAAAGAAATGATCTGGGGCATATGGTCGGTCGCCCGCGGGAGGTAGTCAATCTGGTTGACCCCCAGCTCTTTCAGGTTTGCCAAGTAATCAGCCGTCATTTCGCAGGCGATTTGGGACATCGGGATCCCACGCTGATGGCTTTTTGCAATCAGCTTGTCGTCGACGTCCGTAATATTGATCACCAGTGTCACGTCATATCCGCTGTACCGCAGATAGCGTTTGATGGTGTCGAAAATCACCGGTCCGACCATGTGGCCGATGTGTGACTCGGCATACACGGTTGGTCCGCACAAATAAATGCCGACCTTTGGCGGTCGCAGCGGTGCGAACAACTCTTTCCGCTTGCTGAGGGTGTTGTAGATACGAATCTCCGGTTTAGGGGATGTCGTATCGGATTCCGTCGCGGTGGCAGCGGCAGTGCTCATCGTATTGATCGATTAAAAAGCCGAGGGAAGTGGACCAGTCGGGGGATTATAGGAAACTTGGCCGTTTTAGCAGACCCCGTTTTTTACGGGGACACAGGCGATCACCGATACCTGCCAGTGACCGAATCCCTGCCAGTGACCGAATCCCTGGAAGTGATACCGAATCCCTGGAAGTGATACCGAATCCCTGGAAGTGATTAGGTCGGAGTGGGGGCAACGGCGAGAAAGGGGCCGTTTCGACGCTGACTTCAGCCAGAGGCTCGGTGCAACAGCACGACTGCCCGGGCAGCGATTGCGTTTGCACTGCCGATGGAACCAACGCCTTCCCCTGTTTTGGCTTTGATGCCAACTTGATCAACCGCGAGATCCAGCAGGCCTGCGATCGTTTCTCGCATGGCGACTAAGTGCGGTGCCATTTTGGGCCGTTCGGCCAAGATCACGCAGTCTAAGTTGACGATCGCCATGCCGTGGTGGCGAATCCGAACCAAGGCCTCGTGCAGGAACTCAGCGCTATCGCGATTGCGATTCTCCGCCGCATTATCAGGGAATAGCTGGCCAATGTCGGGCTCCGCGACGGCCCCCAGCAAGGCATCGGTGATTGCGTGGAGCAGGACATCGGCATCGCTGTGCCCAATCGAATGGACATCGGCCGGCAGATCAATTCCACCGATCCGTAGAGGACCCTGGTTTCCCAAGCGGTGAGAGTCGTATCCGAGTCCAATTCGAAGCGGCGGCAGCGAATTCGTCATGGTTAATCAGTTTGCGAAGTCAGTTGTGGGGCAATTTTGGTGGTCTACGAAGGATGGGATTCGAACCTACAATGTTGGCTCTTCCGTTTCGAAGCGGCCCGCAGCTGCCTCGTCGTCCGGTTGCCAATGCGACAAAATCCACTCCCAGCCAGCACCTTATGCCGATCATCGAAGTTCGACAACTCACCAAATCTTATCGTGTTTACAAGAAACGAGAGGGCTTGGGTGACAGTATCCGCGGGTTGTTCCGCCGCGAATATAGTGACGTTCAGGCGGTGCGAGGCATCGACTTGGATGTCGATCAGGGAGAATTTGTTGCCTTTCTTGGGCCCAATGGAGCGGGCAAAACGACGACGCTGAAGCTGCTCAGCGGCGTGATCAGTCCGACTGCAGGAACGGCTTCGGTGATGGGGTTTACGCCTTGGCAACGAAAGAACGATTATCGCCGCCGCTTTGCCTTGGTGATGGGGCAGAAGAACCAATTGTGGTGGGATTTGCCCGCCCAAGAATCTTATCGTTTGCATGAGCAAATTTACGGTATTGACCACGACCAGTTTGAGAAGACGTTGGCCGAGTTGACCGATTTGCTGGACGTTGGCCGTCTGCTGAGCCAGCCGGTACGAGAGCTGTCGCTCGGCGAACGGATGAAGATGGAACTGATTGCTGCTTTGTTGCATCGCCCTGAGGTTTTGTTCCTGGACGAGCCAACGATTGGGCTGGACGTGATTGCTCAGCACAACATTCAACAGTTTCTCAGGTTCTATCAAGAGAAGCGGAAGATCACAATTTTGCTGACTAGCCATTACATGAAAGATGTTGCAGCACTCTGCAAACGGGTGGTCCTGATCGTCGGCGGACGAATCGAGTACGATGGCTCACTTGCGGGGATCATCGATAAGTTTTCCGGTCACAAAGTCGTGACCCTGCAATTTGCCGATGGCCATCGGCCTTCTCTCGATGCGATGGGAGAGGTCTTGGAGGAAACGTGGCCAAAGGTACGAATTCGAGTTGATCGAGCAGACGTCCCTCGTGTCTTGGCGAGTGTTCTACGCGACAATCCGATTGAAGATGTGGCCGTTGAAGATGTGCCGTTGGAAGAAGTGATCGCGGAACTGTTCCGCGAAACCAGCGGTAAGCAGTCACAGCAAGCTGAATTTGCCTGATCCATGCCTCTGGTTTCTATCGACGATTTGTCCATCGGTTTTCGCGGTCCATTGCTGATGGATGGAGTCAGTTCACGAATTGAGGTTGGCCAGAAAATTGGTTTGCTGGGGCGAAACGGTGCTGGCAAGACGACTCTCATGCGGATCTTGGAGGGCAAGGTTACTCCCGATCATGGCTCGGTCACATTGGCGCCGGGTGCCACCGTCGCACGACTCAGCCAAGAGGTGCCACATGACAAAACTGGCACGGTGTCCTCGGTTGTTGCAGCCGGACAGAAAGTTGCCGGGACAGAGGACCCACATGAACAGTGGCAGATCGAACACGCCGTTGAGCAAACGTTGTCTCGAATGAATCTGGATGGTGACGCTGCATTCGAGACCCTCTCGAGTGGCATGAAGCGTCGAGTTTTGCTAGCCCGTGCTTTGGTCTCGAAGCCTGATCTTTTGTTGTTGGATGAGCCGACGAACCATCTTGATATTCAATCCATCTTGTGGCTTGAAGAGTTTTTGAGTCGCTGGAGCGGGACTTTGCTGTTTGTGACTCACGATCGAACATTCTTGCAGAACTTGGCTACCCGGATCTGGGAAATCGATCGGGGCCAACTCTTTGATTGGTCCTGTGACTATCAGACATTTTTGCAACGTAAAGAGGCAGCCTTGGTGGCGGCCGAAAAACAGGACGCTCTGTTTGATAAAAAGTTGGCGCAAGAAGAGGCCTGGATTCGCCAAGGTATCAAGGCGCGGCGGACTCGCAATGAGGGACGCGTGCGTGCTCTCAAAGCAATGCGAGTGCAACGTCAGCAGCGGAGGTCGGCTGAGGGTACGGCAAAGCTAAATTTGCAGCAGGCCGAACGGAGTGGCACACTTGTCGCCGAAGTTAAAGAATTGTCGTTTGCTTTTGGCGATAACCAAATTCTGGATCGTTTTTCGACCACGATCATGCGCGGTGATAAAATTGGCATCATCGGGCCGAACGGGGTTGGAAAGACAACTTTGTTGAAACTGTTGCTCGCTGAGATTGAACCAGATTCGGGTTCAGTCAGGTTGGGCACCAAAATGCAAGTCGCGTATTTTGATCAACTCCGCGATACGCTGGACCCCAATAAATCACTTCAAGAAAACGTCGGTGAAGGACGCGACACCGTGCGATTCGGTGAAACAACAAAGCATATCCTCGGGTATCTGCAGGATTTTTTGTTTACGCCTGAGCGGGCGCGAACAGAAGTTCGTTTCTTGTCCGGTGGGGAACGCAATCGCGCCTTGTTGGCCAAGTTGATGACGAAACCGGCCAATGTCATCGTTCTGGATGAACCTACGAATGACCTAGACAGCGAAACGCTGGAACTCCTTGAACAGCAGCTAGTTGATTTTCAAGGGTCCGTGCTAATGGTTAGTCATGATCGAACTTTTCTAAATCATGTGGTTACCAGCACCATCGTGTTTGAAGACGATGGTGTCAAAGAGTATGTCGGAGGTTACGACGATTGGTGCGCCACCGTCAAACGCCGGCAGGACGAACAGGCAAGTTCCGAACCATCCAATGGAAAATCGAAACCCGTCGCGGCAAAACCAAAAACGAAATCTGCTGCTCCGGTTCGTGCCAAAAAACTTAGTTACAACGAGCAGCGAGAACTCGATCAGCTACCCGGCAAGATAGAGAAAATCGAATCTGAAATCGCGGCTCTGCACGAAACAATGGCCTCCCCCGAGTACTACCAGCAGGCAAGCGATCTAATCGCTGCAGATGCGACACGATTGAAATCGTTCGAAGACGAGCTGGCAACTGCTTATGAACGTTGGGAATCACTGGAATCAGCGTTGGCAGATTGACCAGGATAACGCCGGTTGCCGATTGCGTCTGTCAATGTCGAAGTCGGGGGGCTGGCTCAGGTGGATCTGGGTTGGGGGATCTGTTGGTAG
>JARGNK010000196.1 GCA_029213145.1 Rubripirellula sp.
TGCTTCGAAAAGGCAGGACGATTGACCGATCTTGCTCGGTTCTTCAATGTGACGACGCTCCAGAGAAGAAGAGCATTCCAATCCTATGGCATGAATGACCTGGTGATCAGGTTGACTGAAGACCGCTCTCCGGAGACTCGAACCGCAGGTTATGAACTACTCGAACGTGTATTCCAATACAGGGAATCCGTGGCTGACTCGCTTCTGCGAGGTTACTCCTACGAGCGATTCTGGAAAAGCGTGCCGGATCCTGTCTTCCTCCTCCGCTGCTGGTTGATCCCCAAGGACATCGAAAAACGTGGCTGGGCCCCCTTCAACCCGGCAGCGATCGACGAGGACGAAGGATCTTTTAGCAACAGACTTACCAGGGCTCGCCCACTTCTCGTTGATCCAAAGGCATTGCGACAATTTGCCGTTGAACTCCGTGAACAGCTGCAGGCACACCCGAAGTGGATAGGTGGTTGGGCACTGCTGGCATTGTTAGAGGGAGAAAGTGGGAACTACAGTGAAGCCGCTCAATTGGTTCGCGATCATATCCTGACAGGCGATCCTGCGACGATCCCAACGCCTGTGTTCTGGACCCTGGGCGACTTCTTAGACGGAAAAGATCTAGAGCTGAATGGCATTGCAGTCAAACTCTGGGAATTAACGGTCCGCAAATACGCAACAAACCCGGAAGCTGGCACCCTTCGTGTCTCTCCCATCAACACCCTGGCGAAAGCCTATGCGGAGGATAACCGCGACCAGGAAGCTCGTCAGCTTCTCTATGGGTTGGTCGATCCGATCAATCAGCACCCACTGGTAAAGGGCTACGCAGGAAACAATCTACGCTGCAACTTAGGGACACCTTCACAGTGCATCACATGCCACCGCAACGATGAGGGAAACATTGAGGAAACAGAATTCGGAGGGTTTTATGACGTCATCAAGATGTCTGAAGCCATGACGGATATCGGATACCCAGTCGATGCTCTGTTGGAGTTGGCACGCACAGACGCAACCTTTCGTGATGCATTCAGCTCCTCCCGCGGTTGGGTGGATACCAGTTCTGAGAAAGGAAAGTATTTTGAAGGTCGACTTTCTAATCGCAAGTTCTCCATTGGATTCGAATACGATGAGCAAACAAGCAAGGCACGTTCAGCAGTGACGCCACGGAAAGTCATCGAAGCATTAGAAACAGACACGTTTTATCGATCGTCTCTTCGTGACGAAGCCATTGTTTCCGCGGCTCTGAGCCTGATCCGGAATGCCGCAGGAGTTGATGAAAAAACCAAAGCGCTGCGAGAGCTTGCCCGTACATCACAGGAACGAGAAAACAAAGGATCATTCGCACTGGATTTGATGTTGTCGGTCCGCGGTGAGGGACCGCACGCTCAGGCAACGGTATTCAGCCCCATCATCGATATTTTTAAGCTGGCCGCCGAATCCAAAGAGCCGGATGCAGCAAAGGACATCGCAGAACTCGACAAGCGACTCGCCACCTTAAGTGAGCAGCACCCGAAGAGTATTGAGACGAGAATTGCCGCCACGGTGTTCGCGTTCCTTAGAAAGGATTTGGACTCGGCAAAGGACCGACTGAAACAGCTTCAGTCCATCACCAACTATCCCGAATCGGATGGCGCCGCGTTTTGGCTGGTAGCACGTCATGCTCTTCAGCACGATCAGACGAGACTTCTTGGTGCGGTCATCTCGGAAAGAGCTCTCACCGCTGCCGAAGCGCAACCCGATTCCAGACTCAAGGAAGCGATCCTTCGCGAAAGAACTAGCATTCGTTCGAAATGAGCTACATCACACAAACCGAATTCACAATCACTCGGAAACAGAGTACCCCCCATGAAGAAATGTAAGAGCCGATGCCTGCAAGCGGTGCTGATGACCCTGTCCCTCGTTGCGGTCTGCAACTCAGCAAATGCCGCCGACAACATCGGCGAAGTCGCTGACAAAGCCGGTACGTTCACGACCTTGTTGACAGCGGCCAAGGCGGCGGGGCTGGCTCACACACTGCAGGAAGAGGGACCGTTTACGGTCTTCGCCCCCACCGATGATGCTTTTGCAAAGCTACCGTCACACACGTTGCAAGACCTGCTAAAGCCTGAAAACAAAGAGAAACTGGCGACGATCCTGAAGTATCACGTCCTCTCTGGCAAAGTTTCGGCAAAGAATGCCGTGCAGGTCGGGTCTGCGAAGACGTTCGCGGGTGACTCCGTAACGATCTCCATTCGAGACGGCAGGCTGGCTGTCAACGACGCAACGGTTATCCTGAATGATGTGGGAGCGTCGAATGGAATCATCCACGTCATCGACTCCGTGCTGATGCCGCCTGAGCCGAAGAACATCGTTGAGACGGCGGCCGCTGCGGGCAACTTTCAGACGCTGCTTTCTGCTGTTGAGGCTGCAGGACTGGTGGAAACACTACAAGGGCGCGGCCCATTCACTGTTTTCGCGCCCTCAGACAAAGCTTTTACGAAGCTGGTGAAAGAAACGTTAGCGTCGCTGCTGAAACCGGAAAGCAAACACAAGCTCCAAGCCATACTGAAGTATCACGTCGTTCCTGGACGTCTATCGTTCGACGACATTGAACATCTTAAAGCAATTAAGACAGCCCAAGGTGCCGAGGTTCGCGTGAAGGTCGACGCGTTCGCTGATCCTTATCCTGGATTGGCAATCAATCAGAGCAATATCATTTCGGGTGACATCGATGCCGCCAACGGAATCATCCACGTTATCGACCAAGTGCTGATGCCTCCGGACGAAGGGCCACGCGTTTTCAAACAAGACTCGGACTTCCGGTTATTGCAGCGTCTCGATCCTGAACTGATAGCTACGCTGAAATCCCGTACCGCCGGTGACAGAACGACGGTGACGTTCTGCAATCTTTCCCCCCAACCGATCCAAGTGTATTGGGTCGACCGTCACGGCAAGCGAAAGAAGTGGAGAGATCTTATTGGGCCAACCGCGTTGGAAGTTTGTGAACGTACGTTTTCCAATCACGTGTGGCTGATCACGGACCAACACGGTGAAGGTCTCGGCCTTTATGTGATCGACAAACAGGACGGACTCGTCGTTTACAAATGACGCTCGTCAACAGCCGAGGTTCAGTTTTCACCGCCTCGGCAAGCAAGCTCTCGCACTTGCGGAAACCCGATGCGACACAGAACTCAAAGAGTAGCTTCTTTAGGAAGAAACGAGAAACAACATGCAGTATCAACGGCGGCAGGTAATGGTCCATCCGAAAATGTTGGCGGTCATCTTGTGTGTGGGTCTTTCCTGTGGCAAACCGCTCGCGGCACAACAGGCAACGATGCCTAATGAGGACATACACAACGGCACAACAACCGCAGCAAGAGTCGTTCGGCGCACATTGCCGCAAGAAGGCGAATCGGTGAGGCTTGATTACCTTCGCAAGATCCTTCAGCAGGATCCGAGCCTTCGTCAGAAGCTCGAAAAAGAGGCGAAAGCGAATGGTCAATCAGAACTCCTTAAGTGGTTTCAAAACCGTCTGCCCTTTCTGTCCAAAAAGAAAATGGAGCGTCTTGCAAATTCGCAGCCTCTTTCCAAAGTCGACCCTCTTAAGTATCCCAACGATTTGCTTGAAAACGAAGATTGGAACGCTGCCTGCGAGGCCTATCTTGTGGCTCTTCGTCGTGATTCGGATCTGTTTGACTTTTCGACCTCATACAAACCCACGAGAGCATTCATCAAGGCCGGGCGACTGTTGGAACTTGTTGAGTTCTTTGATGCGGCAAGGCTTCAAAAAATGTCAGATCACAACCATGGCATGGAGGGCTTGTTCTTCGCCGCGATCCGAAATGACTCCACCCGAGCCGCCGGATACGAGTTGCTTGATCGTGTGTTTTTGTTGAAGAGCTATTCCGCTAACCTGTTCTTGCAAAAGTATGGCGACCGAGATTTCTGGAAGGATGTGCCGAATCCACTGATCCAGCTTCGATTCATTTTCCTGAAGACTGATTTCAGTCAGGCAGGTTGGACAGGGTTCTTCGCTTCTCTTTACTACTCCGACGCGACTGAACAGGCGCGAAGCCGTTTCACCTTGGCACGGCCGCTGTACCACAATCGAGGAGCCCTGCAACAGTTCGCTTTAGAAATTCGCCAATTGCTCAGAAAGCATAAGACATGGGAGTCGGGCTGGGCGATTCTCGCGGTTATCGAAGCCGAGTCTGGAGACTGTCAAGAAGCTACGGCGATTCTGAAGCAACGTTTTCTCCAACCAGATTCGATTCCACCATTGGCGGCCTGGTCGCTGGGGGAATCTCTGGCAGGCAAAGACAAGAAGCTCGATCATGCCGTGATCGAGCTTTTGGAAACGTGCATTCGGCAGCTGGATGGCAAGACGTATAACCTTCTCCTGCAGGATGTAGGCCCGAGGAATGGAAATCCAGATATTTCACTCCGTTTTTCGCCGATCAGGACACTGGCAAAGCTTTACGTAGCGGACGGTCGAGAAGCAGAAGCTCGAAGACTGCTTTATGGATTGATCGACGCGACGAATCAACACCCGCTCATCCGTGGCTATGTCATTAACGAAAACGAACGCAGCCGCCCCTACACGGCTGACTCTGCCTGCAAAACGAACCAATGCAACACGTGCCATCGCAACGAACGGAGTTTCTACGACGTCTTGTCTATGTCAGACGCCATGACGGATATCGGCTACCCAATCGACTCGTTCCTGGCCCTCGGCAGCATTGATCATAGTTTCAACCACTTGTTCACCTCTCCGCAGGGTTGGATTGAATCTGATTCCGAGGAAGGCCAATGGCTCAATAAAATGGCGTGGGGGGAATACTCAACTCTTCGCCGTGACTTCAATAAACAGTTGGCAAAGTCACGAATGACAATCACTCCCAAATTGGTTGCCGAAGCAATTGAGCAAGGCGTTTTTCAACGGTCTTTGCGCCGCGAAACAAGCAGACATTATGCTGTCCTCGATCTAATTCGCCAGACAGATGAAGAGGACGAGACGACAACTGCTTTGCGAGCTCTCGCGCGCAATTCCAATCCAATAACAAGCAACTCGCACACCGGTGACGTAGACCTCATGCTGTCTGTACGAGGCAGCGGAGAAGCGAATACTCCAGCCTTGTACAGCCCATTGATCGAGATCCTGCAACTGGCCGTGGATTCAAATGAGCGGCAGCCGAACAAATATATTCAAGAGATTGATCGAGCACTTCTAGGCTTGTCTGAGTCGAATTCGGGCAGACTTGAAGCAGAGATTGCATCGACAGTGTTCGCGTTCCTCAGACAAGATCTGGATTCCGCTAAGAAACGACTGAAACGGCTTCATGCCATCACCAAGTATCCCGAATCGGATGGTGTTGCGCTTTGGCTTGCAGCTCGTTATGCCTTGAAGCACGACCAGACGAGAATCCTCGGCGCTGTCCTCGCGGAAAGAGCTCTCACCGCTGCCGAAGCGCAACCCGATTCCAGACTCAAGGAAGCGATCCTTCGCGAAAGAACTAGCATTCGCAGGAAATGAAACACATCACCTGAACCAAATTCAAGATGAAGACGACAAAGTAAATCCCATGAACAGGCTGAAGAATCGAAGTCCGCAAACGGTGCTGCTGCCCCTTTTTCTGATTGCCGTCAGCGCCGCGGCAAATGCCGAAGAGGACAACACTGAAGAACCTACAGTAGTAGCGATCGATGCAGAGTATCTTCATAGCTTTTTTCTAATGTCGGATGGTTCAGTGTGGGGAGCAGGTTCGAATTTGACAGGAGCATTGGGGGGAGAAGGTTATGTACGATCAACGCCATGGATCATCATGAACGATGTCTCCGCGGTTTCTGCGGGTAACCAACATAGCCTTCTTCTCAAAAAAGAGGGGGCGGTCTGGGCTGTAGGAAGGGTCGGGGCATTAGGCGATGGGTTCAGCTACGACTACGAAAAGGAACTACACACTTATGACATGGAAAACGGCGAGGGTGTCCAACGCAACACCCCCGTAAGTGTCATGGAAGGAGTAGCAGCGATCTCTGCCGGATGGGCACACAGCTTGTTCCTCAAGCAAGACGGTTCTGCCTGGGCAACCGGTGAGAATGAAGACGGAAGACTGGGAGACGGCACAACGAGTGTCAGAGCCACACCTGTACCCGTCATGAATGACGTGGCGGCCATTTCCGCGGGCTTTCATAGTCTCTTTCTCAAGAAGGATGGGTCGGCATGGGCAGCCGGCAGAAACGATAAAGGTCAACTTGGAGACGGAGCAACGACGAATCGGACCGAACCAGTGCAAGTCATGACGGATGTGGCCGCCATTTCCGCGGGTGGTAACCATAGTCTGTTCCTCAAAAACGACGGAACGGTATGGGCATCGGGAGAAAACGACGACGGAAGATTGGGGGATGGGACTAAGATCAATCGCCCCAAACCTGTTCGGATACTGACACAGGTTGCAGCGATTTCTGCCGGCTTGAATCACAGTCTTTTCTTGAAGAAGGATGGCTCGGTGTGGGGAGCTGGCGATAACCGTTTCGGCCAATTGGGCGATGCACTGTGGAATCTTTATCCTGCCGACAGACATATCACTTCACCGGTTGAGATTATGACCGGAGTGTCCTCCGTCTCCGCCGGGCACGGCTACAGCCTCTTTCTCATGACAGACGGATCAGTCATGGCATCGGGAGAGAACACGTTCAACACCCTCGGCTACGACGGTCCCAACACACCAAAGCCGACCAAGATCTCCTTTCGCAAACGAACTCCGGCAGAAATCAAAAGCTGGAAAAAAGAATGGTTTGAGTCTTCCCGCAGTTTTGATCCGGAAAAAGAGATGCCAATCTTGACCAAACCACCGAAGACGGAAGGATGATCCGACCGTGCCAGACGAATCAACAGAGATAACCTGTAGTAGAAGACAACCCAACTCCAGACTCACCGAAGCGATCCTTCGAGAGCGGGATAGTATCCGTTCGGAGTGAGCAATGTCTCACAAACCGGATTCACGATCACTCTGGAACAAGGAACCCCTCATGAAGAAATCCAGGAGCCGATATCTACAAGCGGTGCTGATGACCGTGTCCCTATCTGCCGTCGTGCTCGCGATGGCTGATCAACTATCTGCGTCAGAGCCCCCTAAAAAAACCAGCGAAATCAAGGTGCTGACGCCGGGACAGGCAGCAACGGTAACCGAAGACATGGGCATCTATTGGCTGCAGGGGTTAACGTCTCTGACGTTAGAGACAGCAGAGACGCTCGCGAAGCGTAAGGGGACAACGCTTTACCTCGACGGATTGACCAGCATGACTCCTGAAGTCGCAGAGGTATTGTCCAAGTTCAATGGCGGTGATCCTAAAATGGGGGGTATGCTAATCATAGGTCTCACCGACCTGAGCCCAGAGGTTGCGGAAGGCTTGGCAAAGCATGAGGGGTACCTGCTGTTCAGCCACCTTGCGTCAACAGCATTGACGGTCGTTACAGCTGAGATTTTAGCCAAGCACGAGGGCAAGGGGCTCGCGTTGCCCGCCCTAACCGAACTAACACCAGAAATGGCAGAGGCTCTCTCAAAGCATAGGGGGGGAAAGGCTGGGGCTAGCTGGTCTTACGACGCTGACTCCGGATTTAGCCAAGGTGCTGGCGATGCATCAGGGAAAATCCGGGCTAGATCTCCAAGGGCTGACGAGCCTGACACCTGAGGTGGCAACAGCATTGATTAAGAATCAAGGTCGTTCTTTATGCTTGGACGGGCTGACCGCGTTGTCTGCTGAGACCGCAGGTGTATTGGCCAATAGCGGGGGCAGCCTGTTTCTTGATGGGCTGGCCACCTTAACGCCGGATGCAGCAGAGGCGCTTGCGAAGCACAAGAAACCGCTTGAGCTCGACGGCCTTACTGCAATTTCACCGGCAGTGGCAAAAGCATTGGCGAAACATCAGGGGGGCTCCCTCGAGCTTGATCGTCTGACCACATTGGCACCTGAGGCCGCAGCGGCTTTGTCCAAATATGAGGGTTATCTCTCATTGAGTGGACTGGTTTCGTTGGCACCAAAGGCACTGAAGGCGTTGCATTCAAACCCTCGCATCAGTCTTCAGGGAAAGTTCCGCCGCTAAATCGGCTAAACACCACCTAGAGAAACCGAATGATCAAATCATGCCTCTGCGTCAGGTAACGAATTTCTTCAACCAGTCTAGCTCGACACCATCGCAGGTACGATCGACCGCTGGGCAAAGATGGATCCTGACACCCCGTGAGGTAAATAAACTGAAACGAGCTTTTTGCGTGTTGAATTTCGAGGGCAAACCGAGATCAAGAAGACGATGCTCAGCCGAACAGGTCGATCAGCGACAGGAAACATGCCCGAGAAACCATGAATCCTCACGACCAGCCCATACCGATAGCGTTAAACAATGGGATGACGCTCCGCGTTTAAGCTGTGCTGCCGACCGCGGAAAGTAACGAAACTGCCCGTCTACCCACAGAACACTCGAACTGGCAACCAATCACCAACATGAAACAAATACAACTTGCTGTAAGTTTTGTAACCACTGTGCTCGTGCTGTCGCCATGCGCTGCTATCTCGGATAGTCCCCCGCTTTCCAAGAAAGAGCTGGAATAACTGGCTTCCCATGTTTTCGCGGGAGTCGTGCAGCAAACATACGTTTGGACAGAGCGGCAAGGAAACTTCGTTTACAAATATGGAGTCGTTGAAGTCGATGCAAAACGCGTCGATAAAGGCAGTGACATTGCGGTAAACGATCGAGTCTTTGTTAAGTTTTGGAAGAAGGCTTGGTCTGGCGATAAGCAAACCCCGCCCCCTGACGATTACGGGCAATTGGAGATTCCCAAGAAGCGAGATGCGGTTCAGGTTTTCGCGAGTGGCGATTCAAAGGCGGGATTCGACGCCTTGTCTCCAAACGGATTCACCAAGAACGAGCTTAGAGTTGCCACGGAGACCAGGTTGGATGACGGGCATGTGCAGGCTACGGCGGATGGGCCGGGGCAGGAAAACGCGGCGCTGCAACGAACCATTGAACTACAGAGAATCACAGCACTGTCATCCTCTCAACTCTACACACACTTTGCCTTACTCCGAATAATGCTGAACGGGGAGTGGGATGACGAAACCTTCCAGAAGTTTTCGTGGTACGACGGAGTGAATCTAAAAATGATGCAGGGCTACGAAAAAGAACTCAATGAAAACAAGAAATGGGGTCCGTTTCTGAAGATGAAGAATGCTCTACATCAACAGGTTTACGACGAGCTTCAACCGTTGATTCGCAAGAAACGCAGGGGCGAAGAAATGACGGACGCTGACGACGAAAAGCTCGAGGATCTCGACAAACAGATATTCGACAGATTAATCAAGTAACTGGTTGCCGTGGGCTGTTCATTGTCGGAAGCGAAGCACCTCTTTTAGAAGGTATCAAACATGCGAGAGCAATCAGCAGCAGAGACAACCATGGGTTTGCCACCTTGCCGGTGGCCCGAAAGGAAAGCCGTATTCATGTCAAACAACATTGCTCAAGCAGTTTCCCGATTACTTGTCTACGCAACACTCGTTTCAGTGACGATTGTCCACGCTCCGGCCTCACGTGGGCAGGATCCTGATATCAAGAAGCAGCTTCAGGGAGTAGATCTTGAAGGTGTACAGCAACTTAGGTTAAGCCCCAACGGCGAGTTGGCCGCGGGCTTAACCAAACTCTACGCCAACCCAGGGTATGGGAGCGGATCCTTCTCTCTCGTCAAGGTCTGGTCCGTCAAAGAGAAGCAGCTGTTGCATGAGTTTCGTATTCGCGGTGCGGTCTACGAGGCCGTTTTCAGTCCGGACAGTTCGACACTCGTTACTGCGGACAAGACGGGCAATCTCGGGCCTGCCACAACGATCCGTGCGTGGAACCTCCAGGACGGATCAGAACATCAGGGTGGCGGTCGTTTTCCGGGGCTAAGCGACAAGTTCTGTTTTAGCCCGGATGGCAATCGTCTGGCGGCCATCCAGTACCCTGAATACAGCTGGCTTAATCCGTTGGGCGAGTACGAATTTAAGCTGAATGTCTGGCAAGTCACGAAGAGCGGCGGGCTAAGTATCAACATTCCCAATGCACTTGGCGATCACAGGGCAACAATTCCCTCGGGCAAGATTGATGGCGTCGCGATGAGCGAGGAAAGAGGAAGAAAGATCCTTGCACAAGTGACGCCAGTCCTCAGAGGCTTTAGTGAAGACGGTAAACAGTTGATCTGTGATTTTGACGCAGGGCCGCGAGCCTTTGATGCCCGGACCGGGAGAATTATGCAGCGCCCGAAGATCTGCACTGTCGGCCTTTTCAAGTCGATGCTGATGATCGCACCACAGCAGGTTCCTGCGGACGTGAAGTCGCTGACGATTGAAATTCCGCCTCATGAAAAGCCCTTCCGCTTGGAACGAGCCGCCGATGGATGGTGGAGGTTACGTCAGGCCAAAAGGTTCGAATTCAGGGTGAGTGACAGACACTTTGTTGTACGTAAGGGTGACGTCGAGACAAAACAGGAAATCCGGATGCTTCTCGGCCTGAAAGACGATTCCAGCCTCGCAGATCTTTCATCGCTGAAGCATCCCGTGGGCATTATCAAGATTGATCGCGACGCAACACGACTGAAGTTTCGACTTGAAGAAGTCACCGACGGAACGGAATCGGGCGAGACCCTGCAAACGGGCGAGGTGCGTTGGGCGCCGACAATCCGCGAAAGCAAGAACGAAGGGGCTGACCGGGCAAGTGACTTGCCGAATACTCGCGCCATCATCGAGGCTGGGCGTGACGCCAAATCGATGCCTGCGGGCACGGTGGTTCGTCTTCACGCTAATGCCATCAGTGCTGCAACAGATGCCAAAGAAACTTCCACTCGGATTGCCGTCTCCGTCCTGGATAAAGAACGCGGCGGCATCTACGTCCTCAATGCCGACGGATCTGGAAAACAGCGATTGACAACGGGCAGAAGCGACATGCTTCCTCGATGGTCGCCGGATGGAAAGCAGATCGCATTTCTGGCGCTGCGAGAACAGGATCAAGAATTGGCCGCAGTACATGATCTCGCATTCCACTGGTTTCTCTACGTGATGGACGCCGATGGCCAGAATCAGCGTCGCGTGACCAAGACGCCAATTGGCATGATTTTCCAGTGGTCACCGAATGGAACCCAATTTGTGTTCCAGTCCTCCTGCGAGGATGTAAAGAACAAGGCAAAGGATGGCGCGGCGTCATCGACCATCTACGTCATGAATTTGGACGGTACGCAACAGAAGCGGCTGACACCCGTGGAGAACGATGACGGCTTTCCGTCCTGGTCGCCTGACGGCAAGCGGATTGCTTTCTGCTCGAATCGACATGGCAACAAGGACATCTTCGTGATGAACGCCGATGGAAGCGACGTTCGGCGACTGACCAGTAATGAAGCGAATGATTCCGTGCCCACGTGGTCGCCCGATGGAAAGCAGATTGCCTTCACGTCGCTTCGCAAGAGCGAAACCGCTTGCGTTGTGAATGCCAACGGAACCCAGGAAACCGCTCTCGCTGTCCGCGGCCGTCCCGTGGCGTGGTCGCCAGATGGACAATCACTTCTCATCGAAAACGACGGACAACTTGTCTTCACCGGCGCGGACGGACGAAATCCGAAAGAGCTGACGCAGGAGGGCAAACCTGCATTGGACGGCGAGTATTCGCCTGACGGAAAAGCCGTTTTCTACCGTTCGAAAATGGATGAGACGTGGACGCTCATGTCCGTTGACATGGAACGGTTAAGCCTGGATCACATCTGGAACGCCCCGGGAAAGCTCCTGGGTTTCTCCATATGCGAAAAGAAGAGCAACTGAAGAACGAATGAATTGCGGCCTTCATTGTATACCGCAGCAGAGATGATCAACGATTTGCCGACGAGTCAGTCCGCGCGAAAGGAAAAGCCCTGATCGTGTTACACAACATGCGCCTAACAGCTGCCAGGTTACTCGTCTACGCAACACTCGTTGCAGTGACGGCTGTCCACGCCACGCCCTCCCGTGCGCAAGATGCTGACATCAAAAAGCAACTCGAAGGAGTAGACCTCGATGGCGTACAGCAACTGAGGTTAAGCCCTGACGGCGAGTTGGCCGCCGGCTTCACCAAGCTCTATGACAATCCCGGGCCGAGGTCCGGTTCCTTTTCTCTCATTAAGATCTGGTCTGTCAAAAAGAAGGAGGACAAAGGGGGACAGGGTGTGCCGGGATAAACCGGTTTGGGATAGAGAATGAAAGTTTCTTA
>JARGNK010000197.1 GCA_029213145.1 Rubripirellula sp.
GACCAGGTGGTGGTGCTGGACGACCGGGTGGTGGTGCTGGACGACCGGGTGGTGGCGGACGACCAGGTGGTGGCGGCTTTGATATGAACTCGATCGTTACTCGGATCATGGAGGGCAACGACACCGATGGAGACGGTGTGATCAGCGCCGAAGAAATGAAAGCAATGGATCCAAACCGATCCTCCATGGTCAAAATGGCCGACAGCAACGGTGACGGCAATGTGACTCGGGCTGAGATGACAAAGGCAATGAGTTCTCGGATGGGTTCAGGCGGTCGGCCCGGCGGAGGAGGAGGATTCGGCGGAGGTGCTGGTGGTGGAGGGCCTCGACAATGAGCATGACTGACGCCTACGGGTCGCCAGCATCGGATGCGAACCCGGAGCCAAGCGGACCACGCCGCTTGGCCTGTTCCATCCGGAACCTGACCAAGGACTATGTCCTTAAGAGTGAAACAGTTCACGCACTTCGCGGCGTCTCTTTTGACGTCCCTGAGGGCGACTACGCGGCCATCATGGGACCTTCTGGCAGCGGTAAAAGCACGCTACTCAACCTGTTGGGATGTTTAGATCAACCGTCCGGTGGAAGTCTGTTCCTGGGAGAAGATGACATCTCCACCATGACCGACGACGAACTGGCGGAAATTCGTAGCCAAAGAATCGGATTCGTCTTCCAGTCATATAACCTGATTCAACAGTTGACAGTTGTGGAAAACATCCAGGTGCCACTTTATTACCAAGGTCGGCTCGGTCCGCAGGAGCGGAAGCGAGTCATTGACTTGGCTGAGCGAGTTGGCCTGGGGGATCGACTGGATCACCGTCCACAACAACTGTCAGGTGGCCAACAGCAGCGTGTCGCAATCGCCCGCTCGTTAGTAAACGATCCACTCTTTGTGCTCGCCGACGAGTCAACCGGAAACCTCGATTCGGTAACAACCGCCGAGATCCTGGAACTCTTCGACGAACTGAACGAGGAGGGTCGAACCATCATCTTGGTGACCCACGAAGACGATGTCGCTGAGCGTGCCAAGCGAATCGTACGATTGAAAGACGGAATGCTGCACACCGATGAGGTCGTGAGCGACGAACAAAGGAACGCAGCAAAAGACCAGCAATTGCAAGCGGTCCAAGAGTTGTTGGCAAGACAATAATCCACCCATGACAAATCTATGATCTGGCTGAGAACCTGGAAACTTGGAATCAAGAGCCTAGCTCTCCATCCATTGCGCACCATTTTGACAATGCTGGGCATCATGATTGGTGTTTGGGCAGTTATCGTACTAACTGCCATCAGCCAAGGGGCGAGTAACCAAGTCCAAAAACAAATCGAATCACTCGGCTCGACGACGATAATCGTCCGCAGCCAAAAGCCGCCAGAAGAGAAACTGGCTGGATCTCGGGTTTCTGAATATGGATTGCTGCGAAGCGACTTAGACCGAATTTTGTCGAATGTGCCGACGATTGAATCGGCGATACCCATCCGCGAAATCCGTCGCCAATTTACTTATCGGGACCGGACCGTCGACGGCCGTTTGGTTGGTTGCACACCCGCATACGCGGATGTGAACCAATTGCAGACACGAACTGGTGGCGGTCGATTTTTGTCAGATGCTGATGAACTGAAAGCCGATACAGTCTGCGTCATCTCGGCCGGGGTTGCTGAGAAGCTGTTTCCTTACGAAGAACCTATCGGCAAACGTGTCACAATCCCCGAACACACCGATAAGTATAAAGTCGTTGGCGTGCTGGAGCATCGTAATCCGTCCGCAGCAATTGGCGGTTCGCTCGACTCACAAGATTTCAGCAAAGACATCTATATTCCGATGCGAACGCTGCGAAAACGCATCGGGGATATGATCGTGACCCGTCGCAGTGGTCAATTCCAAACCGAGATCATGGAATTGAACCAGATCACACTGCAGGCAAGAGAACAGGACGACGTAAAGCCTGCTGCCGCTTTGATTGAAACGTTGTTGGCAGCGAATCACGCGGAAATGAGTGACACAGCGGTTGTCGTACCACTGGAACTGCTCGAGCAGGCTAGAAACATGAAATTGATGTTCCTTGGGATCGGCATTCTGATTGCTTGTATCTCACTGGTTGTCGGTGGCATTGGCATCATGAACATCATGCTGGCGAGCGTGACAGAGCGGACCCGCGAAATCGGCGTTCGCCGTGCTTTGGGAGCGAAGCAAAAAGACATCACGCGACAGTTTCTAGTCGAAACCATCGTCTTGAGCTTCGCCGGAGCAATCATGGGAATCGTCTTCGGGTTGCTGAGTCTGCCGATCTATCGCTTCTTGAACTGGTTTGCCAAAAATACCATGGAGGAAAAGTTCGCTGCTTTGCCCGCAGCAATTCGTGAAGCGGAACCTGCCATCGTGATATGGACCATCCCCTTGGCTGTGATGATTGCGGTCGGCGTCGGATTGCTCAGCGGACTTTACCCGGCCATCCGCGCCGCCAAAATGAATCCGATCGAAGCACTCCGCCACGAGTAAACACCAGAAACTTGATCCAATTTAGGGTCCAGTATTCCGGCTACTAATCGCTTCTGAGATCGATCCAAAAGAACGGACCCTTTGCGATCGAGCCGGGAATGATGTATCGATAGCATCGTCAAAAGTGTCCCCTCACCCCGGCAGATCGCCTATCGTCCACGCTGACGGGAATCATTCGGCAGCTCGCAGCACTCGATCGAAGAGCGTTTTTCGTCGATTCGCTGGAAAACGATTTTCGGAGATTCGCCTGACGCCGTTTGCCAGGACTTACCATGCTTCGACTTTTGCTGATACAGATCGTCTTGCTCTCGGCCGCGCAGGCCTTTGCTGCCGAGCCATTGAAAATCGTCACTTACAACATTCGCTGCCTGAATCGAAGTGATGGTGAGGACTATTGGCCCAAACGCGTTGACGCCGTCACCGATTTCCTCAGCAATTACGATCTGATCGGCTTGCAAGAGGTCACCAAACCCCAATTTGAACAACTCAAGACGCGGTTGCGTGGGTTTGAATCATACGGAATAGGACGCAGTGACGGAAAAAGCGGCGGAGAACATGCTGCGATCTTCTACCGACGTGATCGACTGGAAATGCTGTCCAAAGGAACCTTCTGGTTAAGTGAGACTCCCGACCAAGTGGGTGTCAAAGGCTGGGACGCTGACCTGCCCCGCACCTGCACTTGGATGGTTCTGAAACAGCGGGATGGCGGGGCGCAGGTTTGGGTGGCCAACACACATTTTGACCACCGTGGCGTTCAAGCTCGCACCGAAAGTGCAAAATTGATCCGGCGGATGGCCAATCAGCGTGGCGAAGGGCTGCCCGCAATCGTGATGGGTGACTTCAATTGTCTCCCTGGTTCTGATCCCTACCAGGCTCTAACGACAGCCGAAATTCCCGATTCAAGTCCACTGACCGACGCGAGGCAAGCCAGTGAGCAAAAGCCAAGTGGTCCACGTAGTACTTGGAATGGTTTCTCGAAAATCATCCCTGAACGCATCATTGATTATCTGTTCGTGGCAGGGCCGTTAACAGTTCGCACGGTTGAAGTCCTCGACCCGAGGACTGAATCGGGGCGTTTCGCCAGCGATCATTTGCCGGTCACCGCGTCGATTGAACTGAAATGAAAGGACTATCTAGTCGCGATCGATCCCGATTGCTGGTTGTCGTCGCATCGCTGCTGTGGAGCACGAGCGGGTTTTATGCGAAAGCGCCCTGGTTCGACGATTGGCCAATCGAGACCCGAGGCGTCGCATTGACGTTTTGGCGGGCGGTATTCGCAGCCCTAACGGTCTTGCCGTTCGTCCGTCGACCACAATTTCGACTGGCGATGATTCCGATGTCACTGTCATTCACGGCGATGACCTACTCGTTTCTCGTCGCGATGGTAGGCGGGTCAGAAACGACAACAATCTGGCTCCAGTACGTCGGCCCATCTTGGGTGGCCGTGGCGGGGTTACTGGGACTGGGTGATCGCCCACGGCATCGAGACTGGGTGATGATTGCATTATCGTTGATCGGGATCAGTGTGATCGTGACGATGGAATCTCGCGTCTCAACCGATTCACTGGCAACCGGCCCAATCGGATTGGCCCTATTTTCAGGGCTGATGTATGCCGGAGTCGTCCTTTCGATTCGATCTCTGCGCGGCGTGGACGTAGCCTGGATCGGATTAGTCAACCATGGTGTTTCCGTGCTCTGTTTGTGGCCACTCGTGGTCGGCCATACCCCGATGCCACACGGAATCCAATGGCTCGCCCTATTTGGCCTGGGGGCGGTGCAACTCGCGATTCCTTATATGATTTTTGCCTATGCGGTTCGCGAGGTGGAAAGTAATGAGGCAGGATTAATCACCCTGCTGGAGCCGCTGGCGGTGCCGCTCTGGACGTTTCTCGCATGGCGACATCTTGCCAGTTACGAACCTCCCAAATGGTGGACGCTCACGGGAGGAGCCTTTATTGCGACTGGGTTTATCTGGAGGTATGGCCCAGCAGCCTGGCGAGGATGGCAGGACCGAACCGGGCGGAAAAAAGAGGGTTCCTGAGGGCCGTCTCGCCGAAAACGGGCCAGGCCCATTTTGACGACAAGGGCAAGTTTACCGCCATCGAAAGAAACTTAGCGCTTCAGCGGCGTCGACAGTCACCGATTTTCTGCTATTCTCGACGGCAATTTGTACCCATCTGCCTCCCTCGCTGGAATCGAAAAACGTGCCTCGCCGCGATGACATTCACAAGATTTTGATTATCGGAAGCGGTCCGATCGTGATCGGTCAAGCCTGTGAGTTTGACTATTCCGGTACCCAAGCCTGCAAAGCGCTCCGAGAGGAGGGATACGAGGTCGTGCTGGTCAACAGCAATCCAGCGACCATCATGACGGATCCCGCCACCGCAGACCGAACCTACATTGAACCGCTCACCTGGCAGATGATCGAAAAGATCATTGCCAAGGAACGGCCCGATGTTTTGTTGCCCACGCTTGGTGGCCAGACCGGCCTGAATTGTGCCATGGACCTCGAAGCCAACGGTGTGCTGGACAAGTACGGCGTAGAGATGATTGGCGCGAATGCGGCTGTCATTGCAAAGGCGGAAGAACGCGATCAGTTCAAGGTCGCCATGGAAAAAATCGGACTGGATGTTTGCACTGGCTTCACCGTCCACACGCTCGAGGAGGCTCGCAAAGCCCTCAGCGAAGTCGGTTTACCCGCGGTCGTGCGTCCCAGCTTTACCATGGGCGGAAGTGGCAGTGCCATCGCGTACAACAAAGACGAGTTCGACTCGCTGGTTCAAAATGGACTGGACCAATCACCCGTGACCGAAGTCCTGATCGAAGAATCGATCATCGGATGGAAGGAATACGAGATGGAGGTGATGCGTGACAAGGATGATAACGTCGTCATCATTTGCAGCATCGAGAACTTCGACGCAATGGGAGTGCATACCGGCGATTCCATCACCGTCGCCCCAGCCCAAACCCTGACTGACAAAGAATATCAGCGGATGCGAGACGCCTCGCTCGCCGTGATTCGTGAAATCGGTGTCGAAACGGGTGGCAGTAACATCCAGTTTGCGATCGAGCCCAACAGCGGTCGCATGATTGTGATCGAGATGAATCCACGCGTCAGCCGCTCCAGCGCTCTGGCCAGCAAAGCGACCGGTTTTCCTATCGCCAAGATCGCCGCCAAATTGGCCGTCGGTTATCGGTTGTGGGAACTACCCAATGACATCACCCAAAAGACCAAGGCCTGCTTCGAACCAACCATCGATTACGTGGTCACGAAGATGCCACGGTTTGCCTTCGAGAAATTCCCGGAGGCTGATGCCACGCTAACGACCCAAATGAAGAGCGTTGGGGAAACGATGGCCATCGGCCGGACCTTCCGAGAATCTCTTCAAAAGGCGATGCGGGGACTGGAAGTCGGCGCGTTTGGCTTGGGAAGTGACAATCGGGACGATTGGGGGACGGAATCCCAACCTGACATGGACGAAATCAAAGCCAAGTTGGGCACCCCCGGAGCCGAACGCATCTTCTACATCCGTTATGCCATGAAGGCGGGGATGTCGATCGATGAGATCTTCGATCTGACCAATATTGATGTCTGGTTCCTCGATCACATGTCGCAAATTGTCGAAGAGGAAAATCGCTTAACGCAGCTCGATTCACTCGATGCGATGACGCGAGATGAAATGTGGCATGCCAAACGCCACGGTTTCTCAGATCGACAACTCGCGCGGATCCTCGGCAGCGTCGAATCTTCCGTTCGATCGAAACGGTTGGAAATGGGAATCCGACCTGTTTACAAGAGCGTCGACACCTGTGCCGCCGAATTCGAAGCCTACACGCCGTATTACTACAGCACTTACGAACAGGAAGACGAATTACCTCCGAAAGGAGACCAAAAACGGATCATGATCCTCGGCGGAGGACCTAATCGGATTGGCCAAGGAATCGAATTTGACTACTGCTGCTGCCATGCCAGTTTTGCGCTTCGCGAAATTGGGATCGAAAGTGTCATGGTGAACAGCAATCCAGAGACGGTCAGCACCGATTACGACACCTCTGACATCCTGTTTTTTGAACCTCTGACGATCGAAGACGTGCTGAACATCTGCGATGCTGTTCAGCCCGATGGGGTTATCGTGCAGTTTGGTGGGCAGACACCTTTGAATCTTGCCCGCGGTCTAAAAGAATCGGGTGTTCCGATCATTGGAACGAGCGTCGAAACCATCGAAATGGCAGAAGATCGTGAACTGTTCCAGCAGCTGATCAATGAACTTGGACTGCGGCAACCACCGAGCGGCACGGCCTGCAACATGGCGGAAGCACGGTTAGAGGCCAAGAAGATTGGCTACCCGGCATTGGTCCGACCCAGCTTCGTTTTGGGTGGTCGAGCGATGGAGATTTGCTACGACCAATCCCAATTCGAACGATATGTCGCCGAGGCCTTCGTCGTCGCTGATGGGAAACCTGTCTTGATCGACCGCTTCCTTGAGGACGCGACCGAAGTCGATGTCGATGCGATCGCTGATGGGCAAGAATGTGTCGTGATGGGCATTATGGAACACATCGAAGAAGCTGGCGTCCATTCCGGAGACTCGGCTTGCGCGATTCCGGCCTTCAGTCTGGCTCCTGAAATTTTGGAAGAGATTCGTGAAGCGACAAAGAAATTGGCAAAACGGCTGAACGTCATTGGATTGATGAACATCCAATTCGCCATCAAGCAAGACGAGCAAGGTCCACTGGTCTACGTTCTAGAGGTCAATCCTCGAGCGAGTCGAACAGCACCGTTTGTCTCCAAAGCAACGGGAGTCCCCGTTGCCAACATCGCTACGAAAGTCATGGCTGGCAAGTCACTGCGAGAATTAGGAATCCTGGAAGAGCCGATTCCGCGCCATGTTTCAATCAAGGAAAGCGTCTTCCCATTCCGAAAATTCGCCGGCGTCGACATCGTACTGGGACCGGAAATGCGAAGTACCGGCGAAGTGATGGGAATCAGCGAGGAATTTCCATTGGCGTTCGCCAAGAGCCAAATCGCTGCCGGTAGTGTGCTGCCCGAATCGGGGAAGATCTTCATCAGCTTGACCTCGAGACACAAGGATGCTGCCGTCGCGATCGGTCAACGGTTAGCTGCAATGGGATTCGACCTGTTGGCGACATCAGGCACCGCAGCGAGGCTCGAAGAAGGCGGCGTCCAAGTCACGCGAGTGAAAAAGATTGCAGAAGGACATCCCAACCTGATTGACTATCTGAAAAACGACGATGTCCAGTTAATTCTGAACACTCCCAATGGCAAGGGAGCGCGGACCGATGAAGGCCGAATCCGAGCAGCTGCTGTCCAGCACGGAGTTCCTTGCATTACGACATTGGCTGCCGCCGAAGCCGCTGTGAGAGCCATGCAAGCCACTCGCGAGGCACCGATGGAAGTCGAATCACTGCAAGTTCGTTATGCAGAATCGGTGACTTAATTTCGCCAGTTGAACTACCAGAGTCGTGATGCCTTTATTCCCAATCGAATTCAATGCTCGCCCAGCCGCTGACAGCGGAGGTACTTCAGGCACCAGCTTGAAGTCACTCGATTTCGACGTATCGCAATTGAAACTACTGGTCGTCGATAACGAAGCCGCGCATGCGCGAGCAATGACCGAAAGTCTCGAGAAAGTTGGATACACCTGCGAAGTTGCAACAAGTGGCCCCGAGGCGGCGGAGCTGATCGAGCAAGACACCTTCGATATCATCGTCACCGATATGGTGATGAATGACGTCGATGGAATGAAAATTCTGAACCTCGCCAAGCAACGGCTTCCCGATTGCGAAGTGGTGATGGTCACCGGCCACGCGACTGTTCCCATTGCTGTCGAAGCAATGCAGAAAGGCGCCTTCAACTTTCTCGAAAAACCGATCACCCCCAATCGTTTGCGGGCGATTACGGAAAAGGCCGCCGAAGCCGTCGCATTGAAGCGACGGAACACCGAACTCCTGCAACGTCTCGACGAAAAGTTCGGATTCGAAGGCATCATCTATGCCAGTAAGAAGATGCAAAATGTGATCGATCGCATCCGTCGTATCGCCGCGACAGATGCCACCGTCTTGATCACGGGCGAAAATGGAACCGGCAAGGAAGTCATTGCACAAGCAATTCACCAAAACAGCCCGCGACGGAACAAACGAATTGTTGCAATCAACACCGGCGCCATCGCTGAAAACCTAGTCGAAAGTGAACTCTTTGGACACGTGAAAGGTTCCTTCACAGATGCGGTCTCCGATCGCGAGGGAGCGTTTCAATACGCCAACGGGGGCACGTTATTCCTCGATGAAATCGGTGACATGCCAGCCAACACGCAAATCAAATTGTTGCGAGTGTTGGAAGATAACCAAATCACCCGAGTCGGCGATAACAAGACGATCAAGGTCAACGTGCGGCTGATTTCGGCAACCAATCGTCCCTTGGAAGAATTGATCGCAGCAGGACAATTTCGCAGCGATTTGTACCACCGGCTGAAAGTCGTCACTGTCGAACTGCCGCCCTTACGTGATCGACTGGAAGATGTCGTTCCGCTGATGGACCACTTTCGAAAACACTTTCTCCGGCGACATGACAAACCGGCGGCTCATTTCACCCCCGCCGTGACCAAGCGGTTCTTTAGTTACCACTGGCCCGGCAATGTCCGGGAATTACGCAATTTCGTCGAAACAATGGTGGTCTTGGACACCGACAGCAAACTCGACCTGGATGACTTGCCACCGGAACTCGCCGATGCTGACGAAGCTGTTAATATCGAACCAGCGTTGGCTCTGGAAGGACAGTCCGATCTGGTTGGGCAACCGCTAGCGGTGGTCGAGCGGTGGGCGATCGAAGAAACGCTGAAACTGACCAACGACAATCGCGAAGAAGCAGCTAAGATCCTTCAAATAGGTGCGAGAACACTGTACCGCCGCTTGGATCAATACAAAAAAGAGGACGAGTCGTAGGCGATCCCCGATCCGGGGATTCTTGCCCAAGTAAATTGCCGACGATTCAAATCAGCACTCTTTTTGGCCGCCGTGAATCTCTCTGGGAACATACCGACCCGGTGCATCGTGTTGGTAGAACTGAGTGAGCACCGAATTCAGCTCTGCTTTTGTCTTCAGCCGAACAATGGCAGCGCGTACCGTTTCGTGTTGAGGATGGCTCTGTGAGTACTTAATGCAAAACTTGCGCATTAAGAGTGGTGCGCGAGTGACCCCGTAAGTCCTTTCACAAAGTTCATAGTGCTCGCGAATGACTGCCGCTTGTCGGTGCAGTGTCGGCGGCAACGGTAGCGGTTCCCCAGCGGCCAACGCGCGGGCCTGCTCGAAAATCCACGGGTTTCCAATCGCTCCACGGGCCACCGTGACCCCGTCGACGCCCGTCTGTCCCATCATTTCAAAACAATCTTGAGCGGAGAACAGATCACCGCTTCCTAGCAGGGTGAACGAATCACCAACATGCTCTTTTACTTCACGCAAGAATTGCCATCGGCTGGGACCGATGTATCGCTGTTGGACCGTTCGCCCGTGAACGGTCGCCGCAGCCAGCCCTGCATCAACAGCACCGTCAAGGATTTGAAAAAAGCGATCGCGGGACTCAGCGCTGTCATCGATGCCGCGCCGCATTTTGACCGTCACAGGAATATGTTCCGGGACAATGTCACGGGTTCGCCGCAGGATCTCAATGGCGACCTCCGGCTGAGACAAATGGAACCCACCCCGACATCGACCTAAAACTTTCTTCACCGGACAACCAAAATTGACATCGATCACGTTGAATCCAGCTTCTGCCAACTTCTTCGCACCGGCAGCAAATTGTTCCGGTTCCGCTCCCATTAACTGACCAGCGACCGGCGGCTCGTCCGGATGGATCTCCAAAAAATGCTTAGTTTTTTGTCGCTTGGTCAATGCCACCAAGAACTGATCCAGCATCACCTCGCAAAGCGTGTAGCTGGCGCCGTGCCGACGCGCAATCACTCGCATCGGTAAATCGCTATAGCCCGACAACGCGGCTTGGACGATCGGAAACCCAATGGACAGATTCCCAATCCGTAACGGTTTGAACGCGGCGGTGGTGGTCACGAGTAAAGGGTCCAAGAATGATGATTAAGGCCAGCCAAACAAAAGCCAGCGGGTGGTTCTGTTCACCCAACGGGCGCGGATTAAGTCAGTTAAGCTGTGGAGAGGTAGGTACGCTGTGAGGATACAGGCGGCCGAGTCAGGACGGGGTCGGCCAAGTCAGGACGGGCGGCCGCCGATGTCTGGTACACGAACTTTGGAAAACCCGTCATGATGCTTGCCCGATATGCCGTTACAAGTCTGATTTTGACCTGTATTGTCCCTTTTGCCAACGCGATTGCCCACTCGAACACGATGAAGATCGAAACCAAGTCACTCGGCGAAACTCCCGATGGACAGCCAGTTACGCAATATACGCTCACAAATTCCCACGGCCACAGTCTGTCTGTGATGAATTGGGGTGCCACGTTGATGGATGTCAACGTACCCGATCGCGACGGGAAACGAGCCAATGTCAATCTGGCGTTTGATTCACTGCAGCCCTACCTGAAAGGGCATCCGTATTTCGGCAGCACAGTCGGTCGATTCTGCAATCGCATCGGTGAAGGAAAATTCACAATCGATGGCAAGGATTATCAGGTTACGATCAACCACGGCGAGCACCACCTTCACGGCGGCAAGACAAACTTCACCTACCAATACTGGACGGGGGAAAGTTATCAGGGTGAAGATCGTGTTGGTGTTCGGTTTCATCTGACTAGTCCTGACGGCCAGGAAGGCTTTCCAGGTACGGTCGAAGCAACGGTCGACTATAGCTGGAATGACAACAATGAATTGACGATCGGATTCACGGCAACGACAGACGCCCCAACGCACATTAACTTGACCAATCACAGCTATTGGAACCTGGGTGGGTTCGGCAGCGGTACTATCCGCAATCACGTTGCTGTGATCGAAGCCGACCAATGGTTAGATGTCGATGAGGACCTGATTCCCACCGGCAAGTTGAATGATGTCGAAGGGACACCGCTAGATTTCCGACAACCGATAAACCTAGGAGCCCGAATCGATCAATTGGAAGCGACCAAGGGCTACGACCATTGTTATGTCGTTCGAGGTGAGATCGGAGATCAGCGGTTGGCGGCCCGTGTGATCGACCCCGACAGTGGTCGGGTACTGGAAATCGAAACAACCCAGCCAGGCGTGCAGCTGTATACAGCGAATCACTTGCCCGGCAATGAAAATTCCGCTGGGCACGGACAGCACGAAGCGTTTTGTCTTGAAACTCAGCACTATCCCAATGCACCGAATCGAGCAACGTTTCCATCCACCCTGCTACGGCCCGGGATGAAACTACACGAAGTGACCGTGCACCGTTTTTTGACCGAGTGAGCGACAACCCCCCGCCCGACCTCAATCAGACGTTTCTGAGCGATTTCTCGCCAGCCAAAGCGAATGCTGCGCAGCTTTGGCACCCAATCCGTCGATCTCCTTAGGCCAACCACTTTAGGACACGCTCGATCGTTAGCTTGCTGCTGCTGCGCAGCAAAACCGATCCAATTTTGGAAACAGATCGACTGAAGTCCC
>JARGNK010000198.1 GCA_029213145.1 Rubripirellula sp.
AAAACCGACCATGCGGAGCCAACGGACTTCTCTGGCATTGCTCTCGCTTGATGGGCAAAGCTCAGTCGTGCCTGTCCCCACATCCGCGCAAACCAAGAAGAGGAGCACCTGGGTTCCCGGCCACTCGCCGCGCGGGTAGGCTCCGATTGGACGCCTGCCGTTAAAAGCCCAGCCAAACGTAGAGCAAAACGATGGTTGAACAGGAAGTCATTGATGAACGACTCGGATTTTGATCCTTACCACAAATGGCTTTCGATTCCGCGCGCTGAGCAACCAGCGAATCACTATCGGCTGCTTGGGGTTCCGCTCTTTGAGTCTGATCCGGATGTCATAGAGTCTGCCGCACAACGACAGATCTCCCACGTTCGATCCTTCGCACTGGGGCAGCACGCTGAGCTATCGCAATCCATTCTTAACGAGCTAGCGAAGGCGAGAGCGACCCTTTTGGATCCAGCTGCCAAGGCAAAGTATGACGCTTCGCTGAATGCTCAGCGGCAACAGCCAGCAGTCGCACCCTCGCCTCCCATCGCAGTCGACGATTTGATGCAGTCGGCAACATTCGACATCCCGACTGCGCCAGTCGCTCCGCGAAAAACATCGAGGCCCAAGACGCGCCGCCAACAGCCGTCGAAGCTAATTCCATTAGTCGCAGGTTTCGTTGGCTTTTTGCTCGTCGGTTCATTGCTGGCTTGGCTGCTGTCTGCCCCAAAGCAACCTGTGGTTGCCGAGCTTCCCGCGAATGAGCAGCCCAGCCGAGATAGACAAGGCTCGGAGGAGCGGGACGAAGTTCAACCACCGCAACCTGAAAGCGAGCTCAGGTCGATCCTTGACTCGGCCAGACCTTCGTCAGGCGGTGCCGCGGAGGAAGTTGCCGAAGAAACACCAGAGCCGACGGAATTAAATGCTCAGCCGGAAAAAACATCACCACCAGAATCCGAGGAAGCACCCGCTGAAACTATTGTGGTGTCGAGTGAGCAATCGGATGCGAATAAGACGCCAGCACCAGCTATTGCACCATTCGATTCAGACCAAGCCAAATCGTATCAGGAAGCATGGGCAGAGCATCTGGGGTTAGATGTTGAAGTCACCAATTCGATCGGCATGAAGCTACGAGTGATTCCGCCGGGCACGTTTACGATGGGTGAGCGAAATGATGCTCACGAGGTAACGCTTACCAAGCCCATGTTGCTCGGCGTCTATGAGGTAACGCAGGATCAATACCAGAAGGTGATGAGGACCAATCCAAGCCAATTCAAGGGAGCCCGCAATCCGGTTGAAATGGTGACATGGAACGATGCAACCGAGTTTTGTCGTCGCCTTTCATTACTTCCACGGGAGAAACAAGCGGGTCGAGTTTACCGCTTACCGACCGAAGCAGAGTGGGAATTTGCATGTCGAGTTGGAACGACAACAACTTACAGCTTTGGTGACGATGCGTCCTTATTAAGCAGGTACGGATGGACAATGGAGAACGGAGGCGGAACGACTCACCCCGTTGGCTCTAAGCTCGCGAACCCATTCGGCTTGTACGACATGTACGGACACACTTGGGATTGGTGTCAGGATTGGTACGGCGACTATCCCAACTTTGCGGTGACGGACCCTACGGGGGCATCCGCGGGCTCGGACCGGGTGCTCCGGGGCGGGAGTTGGGTCCACCCCGCCGGGTACTGCTGGTCGTCGTTCCGCGGCAGGAACCTCCCGTCGTCCCGCTACAGCGGCATCGGCTTCCGGGTGGCCTGTGTTCCGTCTGGGCAGTCAAGCGAAGCGGTCGCAGCATCGCCTGAAATGGATAGGATCGAACAAGACGAACCTGATGCCCTTGCTCCACCACCGATCGCGTCCATCAACGATGGTACGGCACCAGCCATTGCACCGTTCGATGCAGCGAAAGCAAGGGAATGCCAAGAGGCTTGGGCGGAGAATCTAGGCGTGGAGGTTGAAACGGAAAACTCCATTGGGATGAAGCTGCGTGTGATTCCGCCGGGCACGTTTACGATGGGGGAGGGAAATACTGCTCACGAGGTCACGCTCACGAAGCCGTTTATGATCGGTGTTCATGAGGTCACTCAGGCTGATTACCAAACGGTGATGAGGATCAATCCAAGCAAATTCAAGGGTTCTCGTAACCCGGTCGAAATGGTGACATGGAACGATGCAACCGAGTTTTGTCGTCGTCTTTCATTACTTCCACGGGAGAAACCAGCAGGAAGGGTTTACCGCTTGCCGACCGAAGCGGAGTGGGAATTCGCATGTCGCGCTGGAACCACGACAACGTACAGCTTTGGTGACGATGAGTCATTGCTGAGCAGGTACGGATGGACAAAGGATAACGGAGGCGGGACGACTCACCCCGTTGGCTCAAAGCTTGCTAATCCATTCGGCCTGTACGACGTGCATGGAAACGTGTGGGAGTGGTGCCAGGATTGGTACGGCGGCTATCCAAGCGTCGCGGTGACGGACCCCAAGGGAGCTGTTTCTGGCTCGAGCCGCGTGGGCCGTGGCGGCAGTTGGAACAGCCCCGCCGATGATTGTCGGTCGGCGCACCGCGATTGGGACGACCCGTCGTACCGCGTCAGCAACCTCGGCTTCCGCGTCACCTGTGTTCCGTCTGGCCAGTCAAGCGAGTAGCGGAGGCCCGAAGGTCGCGTTAGGCGGAGCCGCGACCGAGGTGACGTAGCGCGGGAAGGTGATGACCCATCTAGAACGTCCCTCCCGCTTCTTCCACGGCGCGAATGATCCATCGAGTGTTCTCGGCAGTTTGCTTAACCGCAGTAAGGATGTCCTCGCCCTGTTTGCTGCTTACGCCAGGACGTTGTGCCGCGTTTTGATTAACAGCTGCTCGTTGTCCCGCCGAGGTGATGCTTCCGATAGCTCCAGGCATGCCGACCGGCGCGCCGGATGCAATCGCTGCGTGTAGCTGGTCAAATGTGGTACCCAATCACCTATTGAGCGGATAGACTTCAACGACGGGTTTACCCCTGTAAATCCGGCGAATGGGATCGCAAAGCGATGGACCTCTTCCCGTTATCATGTTGAGCAGTCGAAGTCACCAAAATTGATTCCGCTTGTTTTGGCGACTGCCCTTGAATTGCTACTCTCATCCCGCCAACTGACACGCTTCATCGATAATTCGTTATCTTTAGACTCGTGCACGCACGGCACGGAGCTTCGCGTAACCGCACACCGTTCGGCTTGCTGTCCGGAAACATCCGCACCAACTGACTGCTCTCACAGTTCAAAGTGTGATGCCAACATTCTTTTCTAAAGAAGCGATCTACGCACCGGCTGGTTACAACCGTTGGAAAGTGCCGCTCGCCTCGGTGGCGATTCACTTGTGCATTGGTTCCGTCTATGCCTGGAGCATTTTTAACCCTCCACTGGTGCGTGTTGAGGGTGTGGTTGCGAGCTCTTCGGGTGATTGGAATCTTCAACAAGTTCTTTGGATTTTTTCGGTCGCCATCGCGTTCTTGGGGCTTTCAGCAGCGGTCGCTGGCAAGTGGTTAGAGAAAGTTGGGCCGCGGACGGTTGGGGCAGTCGCGGCGGTCTGTTGGGGTGGCGGTTTGTTGGTTGGCGCGGTCGGTATCTGGACCCATCAATTGTGGTTGTTGTATCTCGGTTACGGAGTCATTGGCGGCTGTGGGTTGGGATTAGGCTATGTATCGCCGGTCAGCACGTTGATCAAATGGTTTCCAGACCGCAGGGGCATGGCGGCTGGGTTGGCGATCATGGGATTCGGTGGTGGGGCAATGATCGGTGCGCCGTTGAAAAAATACCTGATCGAGTTTTTCTATAAGGCCCCCGATTATTTGGGGACCGTTGACGAGGTTGCGTTGACCACTGAGGGTGGCAAGCGGTTCGCCGACGTTGCCGGTCGCTTGCAGGAAGTTGTCATCGTGGGGATGAATGACGTCTCGCAGATGATCGTTTCTGGCCCTGAAGGTGTTTATGTGGTGGGGACCGGCCGTGTGGGTGTCGCGGAAGCGTTTGTAACGCTCGGTGTCCTGTACTTTGTGGTGATGATGATTGCCGCCTGCTCCTATCGGCTTCCAGCACCAGGCTGGCTTCCCGCCGGTTGGACACCACCGAGTGAAGAGGAAGCCGCAAAAGGCATGATTACGACGCATAACGTTGAAGTCGATGAGGCGATGAAGACACCGCAGTTTTATCTTCTGTGGATCGTTCTTTGTTTCAATGTGACGGCGGGAATCGGTGTGCTTGGTGTTGCCAAGACAATGATGCCGGAGCTCTTTGGAACCACACTGCCTGATACCGTGGACGGGGGACTTGCGGCAGCCTATGTCTTGATGTTCAGCGTTTAAAATGGCAGGACCCTTTTTTTTGGGCCACTGTGTCCGATTTCATTGGCCGGAAAAATACAGACACCATTTTTCGTGCCGGGCGTCGTTCTGTATTTGTCGATTCCGTACACCGCCTAGAAAGTGAGTGCCTCGCCGGCAGAGATCTGGCTTGTCTACTTTTACGCGGCGACGATGATCATTTTTACGATGTACGGTGGTGGATTCGCGACCATCCCCGCCTATCTTTCAGACTTGTTCGGAACCAAAAAACGTTGGTGGAGTCCATGGGCGATTGTTGACCGCATGGAGTACGGCGGGCATTCTCGGTCTGCTAGCGATTGCCCGGCTACATGAAAGTTCTCGTCTCAATGCCATCGGTGAAGCGACTGATCAAATTGACCCAGACGCTTTTGAGCAAAAATTCGGTGCGGCCATCGGTCAGCTTGACTCGCTCGTTACCAATAATATCGTGACGATTTTAAGCTTGATGGAATTGCTGCCCGAAGGAACTGTCAATCCATCGAGCCGCTTGTATAACTTAACGATGTACCTGATGGCCGGTTTGCTGGGGATTGCCTTGGTTGCAAATCGGTTGGTGTGTCCAGTTGATCTGAGACATTATCCTGAGGAATGAGTGTGCGTTTTTTGTTCGATTTCAGGCAGATTCGGCTGTTTTCGAATGCCGGTTGTTTACGTGTTTTGGTGGGGATTTATGTGACCCGATCACCTAGATGCTCGCCATCGTGCGATCACTCGGTAACAATGCTGAATCATTGTGTCGGTCATGAGCCAGGAAGGAACGCTGAGCATTCAGCTATGGTTCATGTCGACTGTTTCGTTTTGCTCGTCACTTGCAGTTGGGCTTCAATCTCGTAACAAGCGAGCGTCTCTGGGATTTTCCGTTAGGCCAAGATCAACGAAAGAATAATTTCATGAAGCGGTTGCTGCTGCTCGGAGCATTTTTCACTGTACTCCTAAATCCGACTGACGTTCTGAGGAATGGCGTTTCCTTGGCAAGTGAAGTTCCTGCTGATGTATTTGCCGTGCTTCAGCCTGGGACGAACGAAATTAAGTTTGAGTACGAGGGGCGAGCGAGGCGACTGCTTGTGACAACGCCAAAGGATTATGATCGTCAGCGGACCCGAGCGATTCTCTTTTGTTTCCACGGTGCTGGCGGTAAAGCCGATCGACAAAGTGAAAGATGGAGTCCCCAGGCGGATCTGCAAGATCTGATTGTCGTCAGTGCCGAAGCCGTGCGGCCTCTCGCAAAATGGAATTTCAAAGACGACTTCCACGCCGAAGAACATGATGATGTCGGTTTCGTCAAAAAAGTGGTTGGTGTATTCGTTGCCGACAAGATTGCTGACCCTTCGCGGGTCTATGCGACCGGCCACTCCAGCGGTGGGCTCTTCTGTTATCGGCTGGCAAAGGAAACCGATCTATTTGCAGCGTTGTCGCCAATGAGCTGCGGGATGGCGAAGGACGCCCATGATCCAAGCGAAACAACCAAGCCAGTTTCAATCATGCAAGTGATCGGCGACCAAGATAAGAGTTTTAACGGTACGTCGAATCCAAAGGTTACGATGTATTCAGCCGCCAAACGGATTGATATCTGGAGAAAATTTAATCAGTGCGGCGCCGAACCAGTTCTCTTGCGTAAGGGAGACAAGGTGGTCGTGTCTACCTATGCCAATCCGGCTGGTGTTGAAGTGGCTTATTGCATGGTGAAGGGTGAAGGGCACCACATCCGCGAGGATCTGCGCGACATCGCAGATGGGCTCGCCGTTGAGTTTCTACTCAGGCACAAACGAAAATAGCGTTTCGGGGAGAGGATCGGATGAGTTTGCGAAATTAGGTTCCCGTATTCGCTTGGTTGGGTGTCTTGGGTTAGACCGCGGGAGTGCACCGGCAAAGTTAATCTGCAAAAATTCTAACGCAGTAGCGGTATGTTCTGGTCGCCGCGGTCGGTGACCTCGCGTACTCTTTGACCGATTCTGTTAGATTCCTGGAGTGCCAAGGCTTTTTCATACGACAGAAGCCCGGCTTTGATTTGCAGGGTGACGGACGATTTATTTTGTCGTTCACTGCTGCGTTCGGTCGATCCGCCCCGCGAGTTTTTCCGTATTCCGATTTGAAAGATTTGAAAGATTTGAAAGATTTGAAAGATTTGAAAGATTTGAAAGATTTGGAGATTCTGTTTTGGTAAACCTTCATGGCGGGCAACTGATTGGTGGCGAGCAGTCCTCGGAGGGTACGCAGCATTTTCAGGCATTTGACCCAAATGCGAATCTCGCGTTTGAAACGAAGTTTTATGAAGCCACGGTCAACGAAGTTGATCGGGCTTTATCGCTTGCGCATGCCGCCCATCTTGAGTTTGCTGCAACCAACTTTGAAGCCCGGGCAACGTTTCTCGAACGCATCGCGGGACGAATAGAACAAAGCCGAGATGACTTGATTGAGCTTTGCGTCGGTGAAACTGCCTATCCGCAGATGCGTGTTTTGGGTGAATTTCATCGCACCGTTGAGCAAACGAGAATGTTTGCAAAGATGCTGCGAGAAGGCAGTTGGGTCGATGCAAAGATTGATCGCGGGCAAGCCGAACGTAAACCCGTTCGTAAGCCTGATATTCGCAGTATGCTGCACAGCTTGGGACCAGTGGTGGTGTTTGGGGCTAGTAATTTTCCGCTGGCAATCTCGGTTGCCGGAACGGATACGACAACGGCGTTCGCAGCGGGGTGTCCAGTTGTCGTCAAAGCACATCCTGCCCACCCCGGGACTTGTGAGTTCATTGGTCAAATAATCTGTGAACTGATTCGGGAACTCTCCCTGCCTCCTGGTGTCTTTTCACTTTTACAAGGCGGCGAACATGAACTTGGGGTGTCATTGGTGACGCATGAATTGACTGCTGCGGTTGCCTTTACGGGGAGCCTTAGTGGGGGCCGCGCCTTGCACGATATTGCGAAAAGTCGACCGCGACCTATTCCCTTTTATGCGGAAATGGGAAGTGTTAATCCAGTGGTTGTTATGCCAAAGGCGATTGAAAAGTCTTGCCACGAAATCGCGACTGGATTTGTTCATTCAGTCAATCTTGGTGTCGGACAATTCTGTACAAGTCCTGGCATGCTGCTGGTACCAAAGTCGGAGTTGGGAGATCGTTTGATCGACACAGTTAAGAAGCAGGTAGAAACGGCAAGCAACGGTGTGATGTTGAGTCGCGGCATTCACGACGCTTATTTGGAAAGGCTGGACGTTTTGCGGCACGACAAGAGTGTCACGCTTTACAACGACCTCGAAGGGCAGTCGATTCGCGGCGGTAATGAAGTACCATGTGTAATCGCGGTTGTCGATGCAACGACACTGGATCAGAATTCGGTTGCCATGCAGGAACTGTTTGGTCCCTGTTCGATTTTGGTGCGCTGCGATGGAATGGGCGAGATCATTCGTGTGATCGAATTTCTAGGTGGGCAATTGACTGCGACCGTCCATGGTACTGATGAAGATTTGGCAACGTGCCACGAGCTGCTGGACTGCCTAAGGCAAAAAGTTGGGCGGCTCGTCTTTAACGGTTTTCCAACAGGGGTCGAGGTTTGCCATGCGATGCATCACGGTGGTCCGTTCCCGGCCGCCTCGGATCCCCATTTTACCTCCATTGGGACCGACGCGATCAAACGGTTCGTACGGCCCGTCTGTTATCAGGATTCTCCGCAATGGATGCTTCCGGTGGAACTGCAAGACGAAAACCAACGCGGGATACTGCGATTGGTTGATGGTGTTTATACGCGTGATGCTATTTAAGTCGTTGTTAGGTTAGCGGATTTTGCCTACGGCCAACCGAATCGCTGGATGGGGTCATCGTTCGCGTTTTGGGCTGCGGCCTGGAGTCGTGCGGATGTCCTGGATTTGTCTCGATGTCTTGGCAATGAGGTCGCGCAAACGGGAAAGCCGGCGATCGGGATCTGGAATGTGGTTGGCCAGAAAGTGCAGCGTTTAATCGCAGGGACTGTTGCTGTATAGCGATTCTTTGGATTTGAAGACGCTGAGAAAGCGTTCCCCAACGCGAACGAATAGAATTGCCGCTTTTGCGTAGAGGCGGGTGTCCATTGCCGAAGTTGCGTATCGCCGGTACAGCTCTTTGGATTCTTTCAACGAGCTGCCAGCCAGATGGGAGAGCTAAGAGACGCGAAAGAGAGTGAAGCTTTTTCCATTCACGGCGATTACGTCGAGGCTCTGATTGGCACCATGGATTGAAAGATAGCCTCGCGATACATGATTGGGTAAGACCGTCTACAATTCAGCCAAAAGCAACCTGACTGTAATTCAAATTTCCCTTCCTCCCCTGGATGATTAATGGCACAAATTGCGATGGAAATTGGGTAGCGTGATGAATACGCAACATCGTGGTGTTTTGGTTACGCCTCGCGCGGTGGTGAGGGTTCAGCATGATGTGTCTCACCCATGTTACGACGAGCACCCTAACTTTTTTGACTATGTTTGAATCATGAAGGCCGCGACCATTAGCCAGCTAAAGAAAGAACTTGCTCAGTTGGATCGGGATGATCTGCTTGACGTGTGCGTTCGCATGGCAAAATTTAAAGTGGAGAGTAAAGAACTGCTCACGTATTTGTTGATGCGAGCTGATGACGAAATTGGGTATGCCAATGATTTGTGCAGCGAGCTTGACAAGCACTTGGAGACTCCTGGAAGAATCCACAAAAAGACATTGCGCAAAGTCGTGCGATGGATGGATAAGTCGCTGCGATATTCGGGCGACAAGGAGACTGAATTGCAAGTTAGGATTCACTTTTGCCAGCGGATTAAGGAGAAGGGTATCCACTTCGGAAATTGCCGCGTCAGCATCAATATGTACGCCACGCAACTGAAAAAGATTGACAAGGTGATTGGGAAAGTCCACCCGGATCTGCAGTTCGATTACAGCCAGCAATTGTCCGGACTCTAAGCACTGTCTACAGGATTGATTGTGGATGGTGGTGGCTTCGCCCGGTGATTTTGCGGCGGTTGTTTAACCTGCTGGATTTTCAACATGCAGGATTTTCAACATGCAGGTTATGCAAGATTGGGATTCGGCAAGATTAAACTCAGTGGCGAATCCTTCCTTTTTATTGGTCAGCGTTTTGGAAGTAATGCTGATACCAACGCTGTTCTTGGCCATTTGGATTGTCGGAGGGGAGGCCGCGCGGCCGCAATTGATTGGTCCACTGTCGCAAATCACTTCGCATTTTGGCTGCCAGATCTTGCTGTTGATTTAAAAGATTGTTCTGCTCTTCTTTGTCGGTTTGCAGATTGAATAGCAGTTCTTGCCCGCTGCCGGTCAAAAGATATTTCCAGTTTCCGCTTCGAATCGCAGCTTGATTCCAAAACCTCCAGTAAAGGCTTCTTTCGGGCAACTTCTCTGCTTTTCCCGTCAGATAAGGCAATAGGTCAATGCCATCAAGTGATGCCAGGTTGCGCGTTCCGGCCGCTGCCAGTGAGGTGGCAGTCATATCAAGACTAATGACCGGTGCTGCGACGGTTTTTCCCTTTGGCAAATGAGCTGGCCATGACCAAATCATGGGAACCCGAATGCCACCCTCTGCTAGCATACCTTTTTCACCTGCTAGCGGATCATTGCGAGAACCGTCCCACGCAGGCCCAGGTTTGTTGACGGGCAGAATATCCGCCATCACTTCGCCCGTGTGAGCACCGAGTGGTGCTCCATTATCACTCGTGAACATGATGAACGTGTTCTCTGCGATTCCTTGCTCGGTTAATAACGACATGATGCGGCCAATACCTTCGTCGACGGCATTGATCATTGCCAGTCCGGTGCGTCGACGTTCGGGCATCTCACTCGAAAACCGGTCGAGGTATTTTGGGGGAGCTTCCAACGGTACGTGCGGAGCGAAGTAGGCGAGATATAAGAAAAATGGTTGCGATTGGTTACGTCGAATGAATGCAAGGCTTGCTTCAGTCTGCACGTCGACGCGGAAGCGAGCGTCTTCGATGAATTCACCTTCAGGCATTAAGTCTTCTCCCGCGACGTTGAAATTGCACCAATATCGTGCTCTTTGGCCCATGAAGAAATCGTCAAAGCCGCGAGCTTGTGGGAAATAGGACATGCTCAGATCACGTTGAACTTGAACGCGTTTTCCGCGAATTCCGTCCGGCTGATGCTCTTTCGCCCATTTGACACTCAGTCTGTTGGGGTCCAAGTGCCATTTGCCAACCATGCCTGTAGCGTAGCCCTGCGTCTTAAAACGATCGGCAATTGTTGATTGATCTAGCGGCAAGGGACAGTCAGGAATGGCATCAAAACCAAATCGCTGTTGATACCGACCAACCATTAATCCCGCCCGAGATGGTGAGCATTGGGGTGCAGTGATATAGGCGTCTGTAAAAAGGACGCCCCGATCGGCCAGGCCATCTAAGTTTGGCGTCTTGACGTCAGTTAGATTTTGTAACACTCCGAGGTCGCCGTAACCCCAGTCATCAGTGAACACCATAATGATATTGGGCCGTTTCTCGGGCGTTTTGTCAGCTTGTTGTTCTTTCTGTCGTAGGGCAGCAAATCGTTGGCGGATTTCCTCGAGCGTTCCGAGTGTCAAATAGAACTCGTATTCAACAACTTGATCACGTTGGAGGCGGAGTTTGCGAATTGGTGCAACATAGGAGCAAGCCGATCCGTCCGAGCCTGATTTCCCGTCACCTTTGTATCGATAGCAGGTGAACTCGGGTGTCCCAGGTGTCAGGATTCCAATGCCGCGGTCTTCGTCATCGACATAAGCGACCCAATCTTCGGAGGTTTTACCTGGTTCATTCGGCCAGCCTGGTAAACGGCGAATCAAAGTTTGGTTTTGAATATAGACGAGATGTTTCAAATCGGCGTCGACGAAAACGGCTGGCATTTCCTGCGACCTTTTTCGCTCATGATCGTGACCTGTGTAAGTCATTTTGCAACGGACATGCGCTACTGGACCATCCAGATTGACCCACTGTTCCATGATGGCTTCGGGACAACGTTTGCCCGTCGCCCAGTGTCGCGGTTCAACTTTGGAGTAAAGGGAAACACCTTGATCGATGCGAAAATCCAGAACTCGTGCATCTTTGCCGCGCCAACTGCCACCTTGGATGGGGTTATAACGCCAGGGCTTTTCGTTCCAGTCAGATCCATCGGGATCCCCGTAGTACGACTGTTGAATGAAACGTCCGTGATCATAGTGGTTGAGCAAATTGCGTTCGGTGCGCGCGTCGCCAAAGAAACCTATGCAACCGCCTTGAGCTTTATCGACACCCAGTCGGATCTGCCCGTTCTCGATATATTCCCATCTTTCAGATGCCGGTTCTGAGGAGGCATCGAGTGTTTCTTTCCCTGATGTGTTCAGTGCCAACGATCCTAGATAGGCGAGGATAACGATACGCAAGCATGCGAAAAGTGATCCGTTACTTAACTTTGATGCTCGCTTCGCAAACGGGTTACCAAGAACAGAAACGGGAAGAGAAATAGGGTTGTTCATTCGCTGAAACTCGCTCTGGGAGTGTAATTCGGCGTCGGGGGCGCGAGGGATGTCTGACACAACGTATTGCTGATTGAAAGTTCGCTGAATTGAAAGTGCCGCTGAATTGGGAAAGGCTGCTCAAGCGGAGTGCGATCAGCAAGTTCGCGTGGTTGTCTCGAGTAAGCGAATTCTCGTCAGCGAGCTGCTTTAAGCGGATTGTGTTATGCGAACCGTTTACGCAGACTGTTTACGCGAACTGGGCAACTCCGTGGGAATGGGACCGTGCGGGTT
>JARGNK010000199.1:0-3059 GCA_029213145.1 Rubripirellula sp.
GACGGTTTTCGGCAGGACGGTTTTCGGCAGGACGGTTTTCGGCAGGGCATTGCTAACAAGCGGATCCTTGGAGGTGCAACTCCCTCGTTTCATCGGTCGATCCAGCAATTTTTAGCGTTTTGAAGCTCATTCACTTGTCGCGATCGTCGCTTTTGATCTTGTTTCTTTTGGCCAGATGGGAATCTTGGGGCCTTTGGTTGGCAGTCGCGTTTCTTTGAGGGGATGCTCCTCTCGTCACCGCGATGGCCGTGAATCGCACCATTTCGATGGCCAATTGACTAGCTGGTTGGAAGTTTTAAGCGCTGTCTTGGGCCCCAAGCTACAATGCTGCTCAGGAAATGCTAAAAAAGGTCTTCGGAAATTTGACCATTTTTTTGAATCGGGTGATGGTCCTACCTGTCGCTTCATTCTTAGGAACGGCATGGCCATGTTTGCAGCCAATCACCAAAAGTTCGTAGAGTTCAACATGCGAAAGACTCCTACTGTATTTGTTGGGCTATCGCGATGGCTGATTTTAGTCGGACTCCTAGTGGCAAATTTACACTTCGTTTCCGCTTACGAGGTCGGTGAGCGAGTTCGGATACGGGATGGAGCTGCCTACCGTATGGGAACCGTCTTGGGAACGCTCGGAGATGCTTATCGTGTCAGCTTCGAAGATGGTCGGCAGCCTACAGAATCCTTGCTGGATGAGCGACAGTTCGTGAGCGATTCGGAGTTTAAAGCGGAGAGCGCACGAAGAGAACGGAATGAACGAACGAGTCGTTTCTTTCAGGCTTTGGGTTCTGCGATTGGGAGAGGGAGTGTTGTCGCGGCCATCATCGTCGTCGGGATCAAACTTCGCAAACGCTATCAATCAAATGAATCTCGGGCATCCCACAGCGGAATGAAGGAATAGAACACGTCTATTTGCAGTTGACTGCAGCCATTTATCAGGGCGATCTTGAATCAACAGATGGGCGGAGAGGTTCGGTTTGGGCGGCGCGCGTCATTGTTTGTCAATCACCGTTTGACAATCATTGCCTGTTCGATCATGAATTGCCGCATCTGCTCAAGTGCTGAATCATATTCCGCACGATTGAAGATGATGTATCCATGTCGACCACCAGGGTGGATGATAAGCTTGCTTGGGTTGCCGGCATCGAGGGATTGTTTCTGAAACATTTGCATCCCTTGAAATGGTGTCACTGAATCAGCGGTCCCGTGGAAAAAGAGGGCAGGTGGCATGTCCGCTCGGACGCGATGCAAGGGTGAAAGTTGTCGCCATCGGTTGCCAATCTTTGATTGCCCGTAACCGTTGGCCGATGTGTCGATCACGGGGTACATCATGAGCAAGCAATTTGGTGTAGCGGAAACCGCAAGATTGTCGTTGGCGTCGTTGATCTCTTCGAAGAGCGCGGTCGAGAGTGCGAGGTGGCCTCCGGCTGAGCCTCCCATCACCACGATCTTTGTTGGGTCGATCCCCAAGCGATCTGCATTTTGGCGAATCCAACGGACTGCACTTCGGGCATCCTGTACGCAATCGAAAACGGTCGTTCCCCGGTCGGCGTTGGCGAGGCGATATTCCAGGCTGATTCCGAGCATTCCCTGCGCGGCAAAGTTCGCGGCGATAGGATAGAAATCCTCGGTACGCCCACCCGTCCAGCCACCTCCATGGATTGCCAAAAATACTGCGCGGCGGTCGCTGGTTTGATACCCCGGTGGCTCAAACGTGTGGAGATAAAGTTTTTGCTGTCCGACCGTCTTGTAAAGAAGTTTTTGATTGGGATGCAGTTCTTTCGCCAAGGGTTGCAGTACAGAAACAGGACGCTCTTCGATCGATCCAATCATAGCGATCGAAACGGCGCGGTCCGCATGACCGATTCCACGGACCATTGCTTTGGATGCAGCCGGTGGCCGAGCAGGATCGTAGTAGAGTGGACGAATTTGATTTAACGCGCTACTGCTGGATGCGGAGGTCACGTAATACTCCGCTTTTGCCAGATGGCGAAGATTGGAGCGAGCAGGTTTCAATCGCCGAATCAATTGTTCGAAAATCGATTGGACTTGCTCAGTTCCCTCGCCGGCTGAATCAGAGATCAGCGCCGAAACGTAGATGCGATGGTTGCCGTGGATTCTCGCAACTCGGCTGAAAACAGGTGAAGCCTTCATACCCGGGGGAGTTTCATAGGATATCGTCGCTGAGGTTTTGAGTGCGGATGCAGCAACGACCAATTCAATCTCAATCGGCCGCGAATCGCCACCAATCCATTCAACATGGGAGATCGCCGGTAATGCATCGATCGCGAAAAAGCGGGTCAATTCCAGATTGACCACTTCGACTTCACTCATCGGTTGCAGAAAGCATTTCACGCGAACGATGTCTGTTCGTCGAAGCTTGAGATGATCGAGTGTTTGCTGCAATCCCTCCAGGGTCACCCGGGTTGCCATTGCCAAATTTCCAGGCTTCGCTTGTCCGGAGACATAGACGACATCTCCTTGAGGTAGGATCCGAATCTGTGACTTCGGAAGCGAGGAGTTTGGCGGCTGGGCAGAGTGTGGAGCCTTCGAGATTTTTGAAAGCTGTTCTGATTGACGAACCGCATAAATCGCGTCCATGCCGAATGATGCGTCTTGCGGCAGAGGCGTTTCCACCGTTGTAACGGCCGGGCGAGCGTTTGCTGGAATCCAGTGGGTAAGGTGGCCGTGCGCAGCTACAGCAACTTCTGGACTGGCCACATACAAGTTGACCTGAATCAAATCGTCAACGGATGAACCCGAGTCGTTGATCACGTTCTTCAGTTGTTGAAAGACATCCTCGATTTGCTCTGTTGCTTGTAAGCCACGTTCAGCTGGCAGCAGTTGGTGCGTGTGCGCGAGATCCCTGCCATTCACCGTGACGACGGAATTGGTAAGGCTGTCGCCGTAGCGTTGGATTTTGCTTTTAGGGTCAGCCGCCGCCACCGACTGGGCGATCAATAATAACAGCGTGCATCGGTAGAATAGCGTGAGCGGTGACATTGGGGCTCGTCCGTTTCAATTGAAGAATTAGAAACCAAGAGGCCTTCATTCTATTCAAGAAT
>JARGNK010000199.1:3159-12061 GCA_029213145.1 Rubripirellula sp.
CGTCCGTTTCAATTGAAGAATTAGAAACCAAGAGGCCTTCATTCTATTCAAGAATTTGGTCGCGATCGGAGTCTTGGGGCGGATCCTGTTGAAGGTGGCTTATTCGTCGAATTCTTGTCGTCGAATCCTTGTCAGGCACGATTTGAAAAATCCGTAAAGCTTTAAGTCGTGAGGGCGTTGGTGGCCAAGGCAATGCAAGCTAGCGGCTAAAATGTTCGCTTTCATGTCGAGAGTCCTTTGCAAGTGGTTTTCCCTGCCTTTTTACCTGATCCGTTTTAACAGTCATGTTTGATCGCCTTTATCAATCAGTAATCGCCGTTGTGTTTGTTTGCACCTTGCTGTGTCGGACACTCTTGGGAGATGACTTGCCAGCCGCCCCTGGCCAGAGTTTCAGCTTGGTGGTGATCCCTGATACGCAGCAATACCGCCCTGTCGAATCAGCGAGTGCTTCATGGCGCAATGAAGTCTTTCAGTCGTATACCCGTTGGATTGTCGACAACCTCAATCGACAAAACATCGTGTTCGTTACCCATGTCGGTGATATCGTTGACCGTAATGAGTTAGGGCAGTGGCAGGTTGCACGTGAATGCATGGATCGCTTGCACGGTCGCGTACCTTATGGAATCTCGGTTGGGAATCATGATATGACGTCGGATGGAGACTCCTCGCTGTTTCAGCAGACGTTTCCGAAGTCTCGCTACGAGTCATTATCTTGGTATGGCGGTTCTTTTGATTCAGGTCTGCCTGTACCTGCTGTTGCCTCGGGAAACAATGCCAACAGCTTTCAGTTGTTTGCATCGCATGGGATGAAATTTCTGATTTTGCATTTAGAGTGCAATGCGTCGGATGACGTATTGGCCTGGGCAAATCAGGTGCTTCAAATGCATCAAGAACGGCGAGCGATCGTGACAACTCATATGGGGCTTGGGCCACGGGAACGTCCCAAAACCCCCGATGGTTATTTTGATTTACCGAAAGGACGTATGACCTGGAAGAAGTGCCACGGCGAGCAGGGGAATTCGCCACAGCAAATGTGGGAGAAGTGCTTTCGCAAGCATCCCAATCTGTTTCTGATTTGTTGCGGTGATCAGAGTCGGACGCAAGCGATGCGTCAGGCGTCGGTTGGGGATCATGGAAACACTGTGTATGAGGTTCTTTCGGACTACGGGGCCAATGGACTTCGCCTGATGCGTTTTTGTCCGGATGAGCAGCGGATCGAAGTGCGAACCTGGAATCCGATGCTTGAGTGTTTCACTCTTGGGACAAAGATTGTTCCAGATGCGAACGAGCATCAATTCGAATTGCCTTATGCGATGGAAACCGGTGCTGCGAAAAACTCGAAAGATGAGGATGCGCTCCGTTTTGAGGTGATCCGAAAAATCCCGACACCTACCGAGTCAGCTCAGCAGGGGATTGGAACGGATGGAGAGTTCTTGTACCTGCAAACCACCAACCGCTTGGTGAAATATAATTTGGTTGGGGAGCAGGCTGCTGTTGGTGAAAAACTCTCCTATCATCACGGCGGGATTACGGTGCATGACGGCAAAATCTACTGCGCCGTCAGCGAGTGTAAGAAGGTGGGTACCAAGCGGCACTGGATAAAGATTTATGATTGCGAATCACTGAAGTTGCTCGCATCCCACGATGTTGGCCAACACTTTACGGTGTGTGCCGGCGGAATCACTCATCGCGATGGACATTTTTTTGTAGCGGAGTCATTTTTCGATGATGATCACGATGATCGCATCGTCGAATTTGATGCGACCTTTCGTCACTTGCGCTCCCACCAAGTAAAGTTTCGATCGCCCTATGGAATTCAGGGGCTTGAGTATTTGCCGGCGACAGATCAGTTCCAAATTCAATCCCACGGCCGTCTGTTCTACCGAATCGATGCTGATTTCGATTCAGCGTCCCTGCGGTTAGGAGAGGCCGATGTTGAATTGCAGGATCTTGCTTTAATGACAGGTGAAAACTTATTGATCAATCACCGAAAAGGAAAAGCAGTGTTGGTCGTACGCGTTGTCTCGACTGCCACGGTCTCGAGGTGAACCGGGGATTGGGCTGGTACCAGCCAATGATTGCTGCAGAGACCTGATTTTATTGGCCATCTGCGCGGTTTGATCACAGGATCGTCGCTAGAGATTCAGACGGTTGAACTCATTGGGGCAGTCTGTCGATGGGCGAGGCATTTGTGTGGATTCATCAAACGCCAGCGAGCATTCACTGGTCCGAGAACGACCAGCAACCGCTGGAAGAGTCAGCACTCTAGTGCCTCGATTTCACGAGCGATGTTCCCCCCAGTCGGGATCAACATTTTTTGACGGCGTTTTTAATCGCTCGAACTTGATTGGAGCAGGTGACTTTTCGGCCGGCACCGAAAGAGACGTTTCCGCGTGCTTGTTGATCTTCGGCGAGAACGCTCGCGCTGGCATGGATTTCTCGCACTCCGGTCTTCCCAACGAGCTCTAACGCATTTTTAGAGGTGATTCCAGCGCCCGCCAAGATTTCGACTGAATCGGCTTGTTTCGTCAGTTTTTCGATCAATTGGTATCCCGCGAGGGCAGTCGTCTGCTGTCCGGATGTGAGCACGCGATCGAAGCCGAGTCTTTCGAGATCGTTCAGCACGTCGAGCGGATTGGGGACGAGGTCGAAGGCTCGGTGGAATGTGGTTTCAAGGGAATCCGTTGCATCCATCAGTCGCTGACAACTCGCTTGATCAAGTTCACGCTGCGACGTTAACACGCCGAACACAACACCATGAGCTCCGATCGATTTTGCGACACGAATATCCTTGAGCATCGTGTCGATGTCGCTGCTTTGATAGACAAACCCACCATCGTGTGGTCGGATCATCATCATGACAGGGAGACCCAGTTTTTCAACGCACTGTTCGACCAATCCATAGCTTGGGGTTGTGCCACCGCTCGCGAGTGCCCCGCATACCTCCAACCGATCAGCCCCTCCAGTTTGTGCTGCCACCGCCGATGCGAATGAGTCGATGCAAACTTCAAGTTGAACAGTCAATGGATTGCTCTCGTGAAGGGCTATCAATGGTTGGCTACTTTGCTGGGATACGGCTGGGAGCGGTTACCATACGGTTGCCCATTTGTTTGTCGTACACGGCATAATCGAATCCTGGTTGAATACAGTAGCCACCTGATCTGCCAAGTTTATCAATCGCAATGAAACCGACCTGGAATTCTTTCCAGTCCGGATTTTTCGCGATCACGCGTTCAGTTGCCAAGCGACACGCGTCTTGGGGTGAATTTCCCTGGCGCATGAGTTCGACAACCAGAAAGCTGCCCACGGCTCGGATGACCGCTTCTCCAACACCTGTCGCGCTGGCGGCCCCCACTTCGTTGTCAACATAAAGTCCCGCACCAATGATTGGTGAATCACCAACTCGCCCCGGCAGTTTCCAAGCGAGTCCGCTTGTTGTGCAAGCACCCGACAGGTTTCCCTTCGTATCGATCGAGACCATTCCAATGGTGTCATGATTCTCGATGTTCACTTCACGGTGTTTGACGGCATCTGGGTGCTCAACCTTCCATTTCTCCCATTGTTTTATCGACTCGGGTGTCAGGAGTGCTTTCTCCTTGAATCCATTGGCGAGGGCGAATTGCTTTGCTCCTTCCCCAACCATCATGACGTGGGGTGTGTTTTCCATGACTAGGCGAGCGACTGAAATCGGATTTTCAATTCCTTTCAGATAGGCGACGGATCCACAGTCGCCGTTTTCATCCATGATGCAAGCGTCCAAGGTCACTTGCCCTGAGGCATCTGGCAGCCCGCCCAGGCCAACACTGCCAACTTTGGGATCCGATTCACTTTCGCGCACGCCCGCCTCAACGGCGTCGAGTGCACGCCCGCCTTTGGAAAGGATTTTCCATGCAGCCTCGTTTGCTGCGAGTCCGTGGCGCCAGGTCGATACCACCAAGGGGCGTACGGGAGTCGGTTTCGGTTGTGCTCGTGCTGTGATTTGTCCCGCAGCGACCATCGCAGTCGCGCCCATTAGTTGGCGTCGAGAGATCATTGGAATTCCTTTGCATTGTTGCGGCGATGAAAGATTGGACTCGTCTTGTTTTTGTTGACCACGAAATTGCGTGTAGCGAGCAATTCGGCCAGGACTGGATTGTTCGTTGTCGAAGCCGGATGGAATGTTCGGCGAATTTCAAGTGTACTGCGTAAATCTAGCTGCAGAAAACGAGCGGATTACGAACGCAGGGTTTCGGTGTTTCGTCGAGGCCCATTCGATGCGTTTACTCGCCGAGGCAAGGATGTTTAACGCTTGATCAACGGGTTTCCGGCAGGTTCGCTCGCCTGCAGACAGGTGTCGATCCCTGCAGAATGATCCAATCATACCTGTGAAGTTGCTCCGCGTGTATTTCAGGTGCTTGAGGTTAGGGATAAATCAAAGAAGTGCATCTTCGTCTATAAAGGCGAGGATCCGGGGGCGTTGGGCCGTTTAGCTCATGCTCGTAGAAAAACGTTAGACTGATTTCGGAAGCGGTTTCAGGCTGTTGTGCATTTACTGTTGCGATTTGTTTTTGCGGACTCAATTTGGGCCAGAGGCATTTCATTTTTTAACGGACGGCATGCCACCCGGACGCGGTTGCTTGTCTGCTTTGCTGGACGGATCTTCCAGCGGTATTCGAGGGCGCAACTGAACCGAGAAGTGACCTGCCAACCAATCGGTCGGTACTTAGGCAGTGGAACGCAATCGCGTTGATCAAGCGTTTGCACTGAGAGCTGCACGCTTGGGTGTGTAACTAGCCGCATTTTGAGTGAAGGAGGGGGATCCAAAGATGAGACGCCGTGAATTGCTTGTCGCTGCCACTGCCGTGCCAATGGCCTGCATGGGAGAGTATGCTGGGCTTGCCAAGTCACCCTTGGAGGATCGTCAAGGCCGCGATGAATCGAGAGTGCCGCTTGGTTTTGATGGTCATTCGATGCGAGCGATGAAGTGGAAGGCACCCCAGTTTGTGCAATTCGCTGCCGAGCAAAATTTGGATGCGGTGTTGATCAATAACCTGCCGCTGTTTGAAAGTCTGGAAGAGGCATATTTGCGGCGACTGAAAATCGAGGCCGATAGGCACGGTCTGCGGATTTTTATGGGTGCGGGCAGTATTTGTGAAAACGGATCGTCCTTTAATCGCAAGTACGGAGATGCCGTTTCGTTTTTGCAGAAAGCCATTGGTGTCGCCAAGATCGTAGGATCACCAGTTGTGACTGTCAGGATCGGTAGTTTGAAAGATCGTTTCCTCGAGGGGGGAATACAACCTCGGATTGATGCCTCGATCAAAGTGCTTAAATCACTTCGTCATGTTGCGATTGATGCTGGAATCAAATTTGGATTTGAAAACCACGGGGGTGACCTCCGTAGTGAAGAAGTGCTCAGCATCATCAATGAAGTTGGACCCGATGTCTGTGGATCGATGTTGGATCCAGGTAATGCAGTGTGGGTGATGGAAGATCCAATGAAACAGATCCAATTATTGGGCAAGCATGTTGTTTGCACCAGTGTCCGAGACTACATGGTTTGGGAAACGGACGAAGGTGCAACGTTTCAGTGGACTGCTGTGGGTGACGGGTTGCTCGATGTGCCAGCTTACGTGCAATATTTGAAAACAATGTGTCCAGCCGTGCCACTGTTTGTGGAGAGTATTTCCAATTCCCCGCGACCGATTCCATTTTTGACGAGTCAGTGGTGGACAGGATTCCCAGACACTCGAGCGGCTGATATTGCGGATTTCCTTGCCTTGTGCAGGCGGGGGCGGGCGATGGAGGTGGCGATTCCGCCGGAGGGCATGAGTCAAAAAGCGTTTGACCGAATCCTACAGCGGAATGAGTTTCTAAAGAGCGTGGGATTTCTCCGCGTTCACGGCGCCGGGCAGATAGGATGAGGTGAAATAGAAGGTCGCAGGCCGCTCCACCGGGGCGTTATGCGTTTGTAATCAATTGGTCATGAATTGAATTGTTTTTTTACCCTGAATGCTAGGTAAGTGATGATCCGAATGTCCCGATGTTTGTTGTTGGCCACGCTGCTTTGGGGAGTATGCGTTGCGACGGTTGCGGTGGCAGAGAAACCCAATGTTTTGTTCATTGTCTGCGACGATCTGAACACGCACGTTTCAACCTCCGGATATCCGCATATCAGCACGCCAGCGTTTGATGAGCTAGCGGCTGCCGGCATGACGTTTCGTCGCGCTTATTGTCAGTATCCGGTATGCGGTCCGTCGCGAGCTTCGTTCCTGCATGGTTTGTATCCTCAGTCAACTACGATCCTGAGTAACACGACCGACATTCGGAATTTGCGGCCGGGAACTGTTTCGATGCCGCAGCGTTTCAAGGAAGCTGGTTATTGGACCGGGGCGGTCGGGAAAATATTTCACAATACAAAGGTCGATCCTGGTGAGATTGCGTGGCATGAGATGCTGCGATTCGAGAATGACGAGCTGCCGATGGTGACCCCGATCCGTGAAAAGTTCGAAGCGGAGAACGGGCCGATCACCGAGGGGAAGTCGCGACGCTTGTGGCGAGAGTTTTATCCATCGATTGCGAAGCAAACAAAGGGGCAAAAGCCAGGCTGGGGACCGACTGGGTTGGAGGATCGTCAGCACAAGGATGGAAAGAACGCTCGTCAAATTGCGGAGTGGTTAACAGAAGGTGCATCCGGTGACAAACCATTTTTCATGGCGTGCGGCATTCAAAAACCTCACATTCCTTTTCTCGCGCCGGACAAATATTTCGCGATGTATCCGCCAGCGGAATTGAAATTCACGCCCGCGTCTTTGGAGTTCTGGCAGCATGCGCCAGCGATAGCTCGCACCAAGCGGTACGAGGGATTCGGATTCGAATTTGGTGTCGAAAACGATTCGCTTCGACGGGAATATATGCAGGCTTATCACGCTTGCATCTCGTTCATTGACGCACAAATTGGACTCGTGTTTGATGCGCTTCGTCAATCAGGCCACTGGAATGACACGATCGTTGTGTTGACGTCTGATCATGGCTACTTACTGGGCGAAAAGTTCATGTGGGGCAAAGTTATGTTGTTCGAGACTTGCGATCGCGTCCCTTTAGTGATCCGAGTACCCGGGCAAACGAAGGCTGGTTCAGTCAGTGAAGGCTTGGTCGAACTTGTCGACCTGTTTCCGACGCTTACCGAACTCTGCGGTGTTACACCTCCAGCTGAGTTGCAGGGGCGAAGTCTCGTGCCGATGCTGCGTGACCTGAGTGCGTCTGGGAAAGACGTTGCCTACACGGTAGTAATGCGGGGTGCGAAAATGGGAAAAGCGATTCGCACGAATCAATGGCACTACACATTGTGGCCGGATGGAAGCGAGGAGCTTTACGATTTGGTCGCCGATCCGCATGAGGATGCGAACTTGGTGGATGCATCGAAGCATTTGAAAACGCTTGAGGAAATGCGCAACCTGCTTCGGCAAGCTGACTCAAACGCAATCGCGCGTAAACGGTGAGGGTTTTGGATTTGGTGCTGGTAGCGAAGGCTCCGTAAGCCATTTCGAGTTTCGATGATGTGACGAAGTTTCCTCGGTTTTCTCCAGGGAAGTCGAGACGTGGCGGTAGAGAAGCGATCTTCGGCTGATATTTTGAGTGTCTTTGTGCCATCTACAAAGGCCATCTGCTGTTCCAGTGATTTGAATGGTGATTGTCCATGAAGATGTTGAATCAACTTGCCTGTTTATCGCTGTTGCTCTTGATGTCTGATGCCGTTGCGGACGATTGGCCCATGTATCGCAAGAACATGGGGCGTACGGCGGTGGTTCAGTCCCCGATTCCCTCCGACGTTGAGCTTCGGTGGACTCGAAAGCTGCCACCGTTGACGCCAGCTTTTCACAGTCCAAGACTGCAGTTTGATGCTGGGTACGAACCGGTTGCCTCCGCGGGGATGCTACTCGTTGCTTCGTCAGAATATGACTCAGTCACCGCGTACGATGCGGGGACGGGAGATCTAAGCTGGGTTTTTCGAACCAATGGCCCGGTGCGATGCGCGCCGGCGATCTGGCAGGACCGTGTTTGTGTTGGGTCGGATGATGGATATCTCTATTGTTTAGATTTGCAAACTGGAAAGCTAGTTTGGAAGCATCGTGCCGCACCAAGCGATCGACGACTGCTTGGTAATCGAAGATTGATTTCAGTTTGGCCTGTCCGCGGCGGTCCGGTCGTCGCCGACGGGCGAGTTTATTTTGCCGCTGGCGTTTGGCCGTTCGAGGGAGTGTTCCTCTATTGCATGGACATTGCGACCGGTGAAGTTGTCTGGCGAAATGATCGCATGGGGTATCTGTTCGGACGCCAGCCCCATAACACGGAGGCAATTGGTGGGTTAGTTCCGCAAGGTTACTTGGTGATTGATCAAGACGAATTGATTGTTCCCTGCTCGACTGCTTTTCCGGCACGCTTCAATCGGCATGACGGATCTCTGATTGAATTTCAACTTCCGGGTCCCGGTCGTTTGCCGGGTGGATGGTTTTCGCAAGTCGATCTCGACACGGCGCGAGCGATACGTCGTGGCAAGATTGCGTTTGATGATGTCGTTAATCGTCAACAGCACGAAGACAAGCAATACAAAGCATCCGGCGGCGTTTCGGGGTTAAGCCGGACGATTCTCGCGGGTGATATCGAATGGAAATTCGATGATGGGTTTTCGGGGGTTGAAGGAAAAATTCATAGCATGATCGTCGCGGATGAGCGAGTGTTCGCAGTAACGCAAAGTGGTCGCCTCTACTGCTTTTCAGAGACACCCGGTTTGAATGCGGAGGTGAAGCACTGGGGGCGACAAGCTGGTGAGATGCCGTCGGATCCGGTGCGTGGCAAGCAAGCAGTCGATTTAGTCTCCGCCGTCAAGCATGACCGTGGCGTCGCGGTTGTGCTTGGAATC
>JARGNK010000200.1 GCA_029213145.1 Rubripirellula sp.
GTCCTCGAATCGTCAGACGCCTATGCATTGATCGACTTCACCACGGCGTTAACCGCTAAGCAGGGTGACCTAAAGCTGGGTGGGGATCCGGAACATGCTGGTGTGCAATTCCGCCCATCACAGAAAGTGGCTGAGAATCAGTCAGCCACCTATGCCTTTCATGAGAAGGGGATTGATCCAAAGAAAGACCGAGATCTGCCATGGGTTGCAGGCAGTTTTCGTATTGATGATCAGATGTGGACGGTGCAGCATATGAACCATCCATCGAATCCTCCTGGCGCAATATGGTCGGCCTATCGTGACTCCGGTCGTTTCGGTCCCTTCACAGTGCTCGAAATCGCGGAGGGTGAAACCGTCACACTTCGGTACCGCTTTCGTGTAACGAAGGGTGACGCGCCACCACGAGAAACTATGGCGAAACAGTTTAAACAGTTTAAACAGTTTTCGCGTTAATGGATCGAATCAGCGTTGTTGCTTGAGCCAACCGTCTTGACTTGGCATCGATCTGGAGTCATCGCGATCGATTCAATGTCGTCTGACATCTCTTCTCTTCACCACAACGCTGCATATCGGTCGAACGTCTTGAGCCGTCTGTGTGGTAAATGCTCTCAGCGGCTGAGGGTTCTCAACGGCCGAGTTGGGCCGATAATTCCCGGATTTCGGATAAGACGTTGAGGTGAGCTCCGGTCCATGCCGTCTTGCCATTGTTTTGGTTTGACGCTTCATCTTGCTCATCGCCAAGACCACTTGTGTTAGCGACACGGATTTTGCCCATGATTGAATCTCGGATGTCAGCGGCATCCGAGACGCCTTCGATCAAGCCAGCATGCATCCCTTGGGCACCTTCTTGCGTTGCGCCACCGCCGCCCGCTGTTTCCACGACCACATTGGCAATCCCAAAAAAACGCTGCAGGGGACCTTGAGAGACTTTTACGTTTTGAATGTTCTCGTAGGTAATGGTGGATTCACGAATCAGCCAAACACCCCGGCGTAGCCGCATGCTGCGGTCACTGAACACATACCAGGTGGTGTCATATCGCAGGTAGATGGCCAAATATCCGACCAACGCTAGCCCAAAAAACATGAGCCAGAGCGGAACGGCGATTATCAAAAAACCAACATGCTCATTCGTGGCGAGAATAAGAATGGCGAGTGTACCACCGGCGGCAAGCATAAACAGGAATGCCATCGCAATCGACCATTCGAACTTTAGATACCGAAGGAATCCGGCCGCAGGCTTTCTAGAATCGATTTCTTCGTGTTCCATCGCAGGAAGATGCGGCGCATCGCGCGGGACGCACATCAGCTTGCCCAATAATCCCCAGATACCTTCATAGACCCAGAGTCGGCTAGGTTGTGGCTCATTGCTCATGGCGATCTCCTGCTTCAAGGAGTTGATGCAGATTGTCTCGAATATCAGTCAGTAATTCCAACGCGAGATCGTCATTGGAGGTGTTGTCGGGCTCTGTTTGAGAGTGGCTGTGTGAGCCTCGCATCTTTCCATAAAGGTGATCACGAAGTTTTTTCGCCTGCAAAATACCCTCGATGCTCATTTCTGGGGTAGCGCTTCCCGAAGCTGTCTGAACGGCAAGCGTTGCCAGGCCCATCCACCGTTGGATGATGTTGCGAGTCAGGTGGATATCTTGAATGCGACGGTAAGTTAAATAAATTTCTCGCCGAAACAAAACTCCCCATTGCATTGCGATTCCGCTGTCGTCAAAGCGGTAGCGAAGTGTGCAATATTTACAGAAGAGTGGCACGAACGCGATCGGAAAAAACGGCCCCGCAAGGAGACTGCAGAGTAGATAGTAAAAGAGCAACGCAGACGCGGGCCGCGTTACGTCTTCGGCACGAAAGATTGCCTCGCTGTCAGCTGCTTGGTCATCTGTTTTTGGCATCGAAATGGCCCTGTTGAAATCTTAGCGTGAACTATTCACTCTTCATTGCGTTCGTCGCACACCATGTAGTATGGGCAACCTTTTTTCATTACATGGATCTCCTGATTGACATCACTTCGGTTGAGGAGATTGTTGGCTCCATGCCCAGCGAAAAAGATTTCGTGTATCTGCATAGCGGGCCGCAGACGACTGAGCACCGAGAACCACTATGATCATCTCTTTTCCTGCGTAGCTTCCCATGGAAACCAAGCAAGCGCCGGCGGCGTTTGTCGTCCCTGTTTTGATGCCTTGATAACCCTCAAGGGCTAACAGTTGATTGGTGTTCTTCCAGCGTAAATTTCTTGCGTAACCAGCCGAGCTCTTGACTTGGCAACCGAACTGCCGGGTTGCCACAATTTTTCGAAACAGCGGGTTCTTCATCGTGACGACACTCAGTCGAAGCAAATCGGCGGCAGAGATCAAGTGTTCTGGATTTGAAAGGCCATGTGGATTTGTGTAGTGGGCGGTTTTCAAACCGAGTCGCTTTGCTTCACGATTCATTTCAAGCACAAATCTGTCTACGGGATCCTGTTCGGGCGATTCCACGAGAGATTTTCCAACGTGCTCGGCCAAAGCGGTCGCTGCATCATTTCCTGACGGCAGCAAAAGTCCGTATAAGAGCGTTCCAGTTTCGATGCTCTCGCCTTCTCTGATACCCGAGGTTGAGCCGACGGTCTCGTCGGCTCTTTTTGAGAAGGTAATTATTTCGTTCAAGAGTTCAGGTTTCTTCTGTGCCATCTTGAGCACGACGTGTGCAGTCATGATTTTGGTTGTGCTCGCGGCCTCTAACTTTTGTTCGCTGGCTCGCTCCCAAAGAATGTTACCTTCTGGATCACCAATCACCCAAGCTTTGCAAGTCACTACCGGTGGAGCGTTTAACGCAGGTCTTGGGGTCGTCGGGTAGATTTTTGAGTTGATGATCTCAGGTGGCGGGATTGGATCGTCTTGTTCGATTAGAATTCCCAGTGACTTCCATGTTTCTGGAGTCATGATCCCTGTCTGGGAAAGTGAATTTGCTTGTTGGAAACGCTTGACTGCGGCTTGCGTCGCCGGGCCAAAGTCACCATCAATCGCCAAGCCTGGAGTCGGTTTTAGCCTGGCATTTAGTGTGCGCTGGAGCGATTCGACCAAGCGACCCGTCGCACCGAATTGCAGCGGTTTTTCTGTGTCCTCGGCCCCGAATCGATCGAGCACGGCTGAGCCAATTTTTCCACATAGAATTTCCGCTGCGTTGTCATCCGTCCAACGCCGATCCTCGTTTTCGTTTGTCAGCACGCAAATAGCGACGGGGCCTGATGCTGTGAACAGGATGCCGGCGTCAGTTCGGCAGTTGGATACGGCACCTGTCTTATGGGCGATTCTGATTGTTGGATTGAAAAAACGGGCAAGCATTGATTGATCGTCGCACGCGACCAAGTGATCCAACATTTCGTTAGTTGCTTTCGCATTCCCAAGTTTGCCGTTCTGGAGCATCGCCAAAAGTTGCACCATCTCAGATGCTGTTGTGCTTCCTAAACCAAACTTCCGACTTCGAATTGGGTCGATCGAGGTATCACCACGATAGACCTTCGAATGTAGTCTGGTATTTTCGAGCCCCAGTAGGTTCATTTGCTGTGTTGTGACCGGTAGACCCACTTGGTCGATGACGATGTTAGTCGCGGTGTTGTCCGAATATCGGATCATCAATCGGATGTAGTCACGCAATGGCAATACAGCACCCACCGAAAAATGATCACGCAGAATCCCTGCTCCCGGTACGGGGTCTTCTTCACGGAGCGGGATCCTTTTTCCTAGGTCGAGCCGTTCCTGCTGTTCGAGTTGATAAACAGCGACCAGCAATGGCAACTTGATCAAACTTGCCGTTGGCATGATTTGATCTGCTTGGTGAGTAAAGGTTTCGCCTGTCTTGAGGTGCCGCACTGCCACCGCGACATCACCGCGATGCGATTCAATGAGGGGGAGAATCGCCGTTTGTAGTTTGTTGTCCTGATTTGTTTCTGGAGTTGCGTTCTGAGTTCTGTTCTGAGTTTTGTTCTGAGTTTTGTTCTGAGTTTTGTTCTGGGCGAGTTCCGACGGTATAGCCTCGTCGGGCTGTTGCGCATCAACAAGAGGCAACCAAAGACTGCAAACCGTAAGGAAAACAAGATTTCGGTGAACGCTTGCTAACATTGGAAATCCTCTGCATGGCACGAAAGATCAGTTTGATGCATTGTGGCTGGATCAGCAGCATTGCACCATCGATGCGTCAAAACGATCAAGAACTTGCACTTCGATAGCTGGATAACGCACGGCCAAATACCCAGCGGCTAACACAAACACTCAGACCCGTCGCAACGAACGCCCAGCAAACCAACATCCACTCTTCCCCTGTTCGCGGATTTATCGGTTTGGCAATTAGGCGGGCAGGGACATTGACGACAAGTAAGACCGGGATCACAAACGTGAAGAAGCCATAAAGTGGTTTGCCGAGCCCGCGATTGTAGATTTCCATCGGATAACGACTGAAGTTGGTGATATAGAACCAGAAGTTGTACAGCGTCTGGTTGCGACCGAGCCAAATGCTTGTGGCGCTTAGGCAAATCATCAGGCTGTACATGATTGTTACCCCGCAAGCGACGAAAACCAGATACAGCACGACGGCGCTGAACGATGGAATCATGGGGTCGGTTTCCCGCGTCGCCAGGCCGTGCAGGGAGACGCTAGCTATGACGACTCCAGCGAGGAAATTTGAAAGAGCACTCCAGTCAATACGCCGAAAGGAAATTAAGAACTGCGTGTCGATCGGCTTCAAAAGGGCAAAGTCTAGACCGCCCGTGCGGATCAACTCGCTGAATTCCTGTGCATTGGGCATGAAGAACGCTTGTACGAGGCTGTTAATGAACCAAGTTGTTGCAATGAACAAGAAAAAACGATCACGGTCCCAACCGCTTCCTTCTCCGATGGTGTCGGCGTATTGAAAGATGATCAGATAAAAACCGACATTCATTAAGGTCCAGCCGACACTGCTAATGCATTGCAGGAAAAAGTTGACCCGGAATGTCATATCCCGTACGAGGCTATTTCGGGCGAATGTCAGAAAGACCTTCCAGTAATTGGGTCGTGCTGATTCGGTTGATGTGGCATTCATTGCTAGCCTCCGTAACCACTGTACCGATTAACTCCCCTCGCGTAGGCGATTCGACACACAATAATGAAGAAGGCCAGCCACAATGCCTCAATTGCCATTTCAAGTGGCAAGTCTTCTGCAGGTATCTTGCCCAAGAAGATTGCGGCGGGAAAGTAAGCCAAGTATTTGAAGGGGAGGAAATTGACGAAGGTTTCAATGCCGTCCGGCAAAAGAGAGAGTGGAAACATGTGCCCGGATAAGAAAAAGCTGAATAGCATATAGACAAATAGAAGCGACGAAACTTCCAAGAACCAGAATCCGATCATTCCGATCGCGGCTTCCAAGAAGAATCCAATCAGGAATCCCATCACCAGTGAAGCGGTGAAAGCAACCAGCACGTGAGGTGGCGGCCAGCCATCGACAAAATAATGACGGCAGAGAAAGAACACAAACGCGAAGGGGGCGATTGCGACAGCGTAATAGGCCAATTTGTGCGCGATCCGGTTGAGCAGCAGAAATCCAATCAGATCGATCGGTTGGATCAAGTACCGTTTGATTTCGCCATCGCGTATTTGTAGGGCAATTCCCGATGCCAGTCCCGGCATACTGGAAAATGCCCTAGCGATCATGGTGACCAAGTAATAGGCAACCATTTCGCGAAACCCAAAACCACCGATCTGGACGGCTTTGATATCCGACCCCGGTTTAGCTTCGACAGTTCCGATCGAGTCGAAAATCGCATACCACAAGAAAATCTGGGTGATGATGGGTAGAAAACGCATCAGCGTGCCCAGTGCGAAATCTCCACGGTAGACAAGTCGTTCCTCCAACGCCGTTTGCAGGATGGTCCACCACAGCGACATCCGCCATCTGAGCCCATGATGATGGTTTGAAGGGATTTCGGGATCGGAAGCTATCGACACAATGTGGCCAAAGTTAGGGTTCGGATTCCCCAGTAATATCGGTTTTTTTGCGAGTTGACTAGCTGGGAGGCGTTCCCGTGGAGGATGGATCGATCGGGTCAGCTAGCCTTGTTTAGAAATTAGAGGTTCGATGGATGAAGGGTTGAGTTGGAGCTGCCAAAAAACCGGCGAGATCGTTTGGCGTTATATTTGTCGTCGAGTTTTGAAGCTGGTGGAATCCGAAGGTCTGCGTTGCTTTAAATCCTCCCTAGAAGTTCAACGGGGAAGTGGTGAGATTCAGCCTTGGTCTGAATACCGCTGGCAGACTCATGTCTGCGTTGACTTATCAGAGTCTTGGGAGCACGCGATCCCTACGTTTTTTATGGTTGAGCAGAAATGAAGCAAACGCCTCTCATTCCTGCACTGAGATCGATTCTCACGCTGCGTTTGGTACTCGCTCTCACACTTGTGTTGCCTCAGAAAATGCTGGACCACTGTGACAGAGAGAGTAATGGTTACACCCGGGTGATGGTGATGTGCCGCAATTGATCACCACGCGGGTCGTGGCTGGCATGCGTGATGCACGTGTGTCGATTTTGCCCGTTGGCGGTTATTACGGCCATGCCATGGATCGCGTGGTGCATTCATTTGGCCGATGGTTGACGGATCTTAGCGTGACTGCTGCGGGTGCATCTGCGTTCGATTGTGTCGGCACGTTTTGCAGATCCGAGACCAAGCTTCCAATATCTGGTTGCGTGTACGTTGTTACGCTCTGACGTCGCCATCCCGCCCGCCTCGGTGATCGAGTTTGTTCCAGCTAGACGACACGGGTTTGGCTTGGCGGCGTGACAACTAGATCCGAATCAATGGCCTGAGTTACGCGCGGACTGGGACCACTGTTGCGGGATTGTTTCTAACCAATGAGCGAGACCGATTGCTAGCGTTCAAAAGCGGCAAACGAGTTGCTTGGTTGAAGAGAACGACTTCAAGTTGTACTGATTTGAAGTCGTTTCAAAACCGGGGGGTTCGGCGGGCGAGACGCGAGGTGCAAAATTCCGCAGTCAGGCAGTGGTGAAGAGACGTCCTGGGGATCGCCGTGGAGGCGTCTCGCTTGGTCCACCGACATAGTTAGCGGCGGCCTGTTCTTTCTCGATCGCTTGGAGTGTCGAGGCAAACTCTTTTTTGGAGTCACTGAGACAAAGGGCTGTCAATTGTCGCACTTCATTCGGATCGTTTATTTCTGAGATTGGCTGAACCCCCGTCGCTGTCTGGGCAAGGATCAGGATTCGATTCCCGCAGCGTACCAGAGTCAGGCGAGTCCGCGCATCAATCGGCGAACTCCCCAATGCCTGCATCACCTCCGTTGGAATACCACCTTGCGGCATTGAACGTGCTGCGAATCGTCGTGTGACCCAAACCAAGGTGGCGAAGAGTCCTAACACGACCGCCAAGCTTGAACCGACTGTGATCAGAGACCCAGAGAACGGGGTGGATCCTTCGTTTCGAGGTCTGTTTTTTTCATGTTGGGAAGCAGACTGAGGGCTGAGAGAGGGAAAGTTGCCTGCGATCGTGTTTGCTTCAGCTTGCCCAATTGGCGTTTTGTTGGGGGCAACCGACGCGTAGGACCTGTGAAGGACACTTGCCTCGGGCGAAGCTATCGTTCCCTGCTGCGCTGATAACTTGTTGGTCTCTAGCACCAGACCGATCACGACAAGCGTGCTGATGGCGATCCGATTCATGTTGCCGCTCCAGTATCCCATCCCTCAGGCACCCACCAATTCGGTGACTCGAATGCAAAAATTGTCATTCATGACCAAGACTTCGCCACGTGCGATCAATCGTCCATTGACGAACACGTCGACTGGATCACCTGCCAATTTATCCAGGGCGACAACTGATCCATTGCGGAGTTGCAGCACCTCTTCGAGACGCATTTCTGTACGCCCCAGTTCGATCCGCAGGTCCATTTCAACTTCGCCGAGTAGGTCGATGGATTGCTTTCCATCTGCTTCGGCATCCACGGTTAGGTCACTTAGGCTGAAGGCCTCCGCGGCATGAGTGGAGACCGAATCACCGGCAGCTCGTTCCAGAGACTCAGTTGCTTCATCGAGCAGCTTCTCAATTTTTTCTGAGCCGAATTCGGAGTTTTCCGAGGTGGATGCTTCCGCCGCTCCCTGGTTTAGGTCTGAACCGGCAGGGGCTAACTCGACGGTTGTTGCTTCGGCCGTGGCAGTTTCCTGACCCTCCTGGTCGCTCGTCGACGACACGGCATCTTCGGGCTGAGGGCCTTGAGTCGGTTCGTCTGTTGGTTCAGCCACTTCGATCTCCTTCCCTGGACATTTGAATTTTCAGCCTCGTCTAACCCGCCAGTGTCTTTGGAGGGGAGCCCTGTTCATCTCTCACGATCCGCTCCGCCGATGTTTCACGCGGTGTTTCCCGCGTCGATTGAAATCCTATTGCTCGGTCAGTTCGTAACTCTTGAAGCCGATGCTCAGCAGCAGAGCGTCTTCCAACAGGTGGTTACATGTCCTCAAAATACGTCGTTGCAGCAAGCCCAAATTATTTTCTTTGAGTTCAGCAAGGTCGCTATTGCGGATTATCATTCGGATTTCATGCCTGAGTCTTCCCTGCTTTTCGCTAAATTCTGATTCCATCTCGGTCAAGTTCTTTTGGCGGCATGTGCCAAATAGGTCAAGCTCAACGCGGTAAACCCTTTCGGTTTGGTTTGGACTGAACGTTTCACCGTACATCCCCAAGTTGAACTCTTTGACCAAATCTTCATCGAGGGCCTGCTCGGTGCTAGTAACCTCCTCCTGTTGGACTGAACTGATGAGCCTCGCCTCGGCCAATGCACTGACTTCATCAGCGCTGGGGACCAAAAAGAAGAACATACCGGTTTCTAGCAGGACAACGACAGAAACGAATACGAGCATGAGTGATCGTCCACCGCCGCGGGTAGGCGGGGCAGTTGCCTCATCGGTTGTTTCATTTTCTTGGTTTTCGGTTTCATCTGCCATCAGGGATTTCCTTTTGAAGCATCATTCAATTTCACCTTCACTGCTTTTCGATCATCTGTCGAACCTTGGAGATTTTCGACGGTTTCGTCCAGCATGAAGACTTCGACCCGTGGATTTCTTGCGATTGCACTGCTGCGACCTGCACTGCTCATTGGCTCACTGTCAGCCGCGGACGAAATTCGAAAGCGATCCGGATTGATCCCTTCTCTTTCGACCAACAAGCGGCGAACCGCAGCCGCTCTGCGGAAACCGAGCATGATTGCTTCTTCGGTCTCCTCCATCCGTGCTGCGAGTTCGGCGGACACGTGTCCACGAACTTCGATTTTCTGTGGTTTTCCCCGGAGTTGCTCAGCCACACTCTTGATCACGGCATCAGCCGTTGGGCCGATCTCATCAGCACCAATCTCAAAGAACACGACCGAACCAATCGCAGTGGTTTGTCCTGGTCGGATAATTCTGACTTGTGGCTCTTCGCCGGTCGGTGATTTTTCTGGAACACCACCCTTGGCGGTGTCCTTTCTTTTCGCCCTGCCAGTGGTCGCTAAAACCTTGAATGCGGAGGAACGCGGACGTGTTTCACCCGGTGTTAATGCGTCGAGCGTCTTCGCATAGCCGAACTGGCGTTGAAGTGAATTGACTAATGCTTGGTACGTTTCCTCTTCCTTAATTTCGCTCAGCGAAACAAGCATGATGAAAAATGTGAGCAACAGGCTCATCATGTCACCAAACGTTACCACCCATTCTGGGATGCCAATCTCATCTTCGGCTTCATCGTCCATGCTTATTCCGCCTCTCGTTGTTTGAGCGGTAGGAATGTTTTTAATTTTTGGTCGATTGCTCGCGGGCTTTCCCCAGATTGGATTGCCATCACGCCACGGATAGCAATTTCCAGGCTGATCATTTCGTTGCGATTCAGGATGCCAAGTTTTTCAGCGAACGGACTGAAGAATACATTGGCGACGATGGCGCCATACAAGGTTGTGATCAAAGCGACTGCCATTCCGGCCCCAATCCCAGATGGATCGCTCATGTCTTGCAGCATCATGATCAGTCCCATCAGTGTTCCAATCATACCGTAAGCAGGTGCGAAGCGGCCGAGTTGCTCCATGATGCTCTTGCCCTCACGATGTCGGTTTGAGATGGCTTCAACTTCAGTACGGAGAACTTCTTCGACGACCTCTGGTGTGCTCCCGTCGACCGCCATTTGAATGCCTGTCCGAACAAGTGGGTTTTCGATTTCACTCACTCGGGTCTCCAATGCCAACAGTCCATCTCTTCGGGCTGTTTCCGCAAGATCGACAATCTGCTTAATGAGTGACAGTCGATCTTCGGTCTTGTTGAGTAGCACTTTCAAAGCGACGACAGGCGTTTTGAGCATGCTTCCAAGCGGGAAGCAGATCAGCGCGGCCGCGCCCGCGCCCCCGATCACGACCAGAATGGAGGGAATGTCAATAAACGCGGTGAACGGTGCATTTCCTAACGCGATGGACGCGAGGATGAGGCCGACAGCGAGGATCAACCCAATGATGCTTGCAATATCCATTGTCTATATCTGCAGAATCAGGTTGCTGTGGATGAGATCGATTCGTCGCGCTGCACTGGCGAACTGTGCGGAATTGGCATGAAGTGCTTTTGTTGCTGGTATTCGACAGCCCGTCGAATCACTTCATCCATCGATTCTGCCACCACGATCCGATCACCATTGGTCAATGTGATGAAGGTATCTGGGCGACGTTCCACATATCGGATCAAATCGGCGTTGAGCACAAATGGCTCACCGTCGAGTCGAGTCAACTTGATCATTGGGTTCCCCGGGCATTCTCACGCGAAAAGCAGCGTGCATTCTTGGCAGTTGCTTTGCCGCCGCAGTCGCAGCGGTGAAACTCACCTTTGAAAGTTAGAACACGTTGTGACGGGGAGACGACCGTGGTGAAAAAGAAACGCTTCCTTCGCTGACCATGCTGAGCGGCATCGTCGGAAAAATCCGCAGATCCGGATCATAAGCGGCGTGGACGATACAGATCCAAAGTGGCTCGGCCCCCCAATTCGGCATAGACCCGTTTGATTTCTTGTAGGCCAGTTCGGAGGTCATTTTCCCAATCGTCGGTGGCACTTTCCCCGATCGAAAAGAAGTAGGGGGTGGGGCGAGTGAATCCTAGTTGGATATTGGAACCATGATTGCCAACCGCCAGGATCACTGCTTCAGCGGTCACTGTTTGGTTTTCGGCAGTTAGCTGTTGGCTGCTCCCGGACGATTTCTGAATGATCAGTTCAAAGTCAGCTGGGATCTCTTCTTCTGCATCCGCCTCGACGGGCATTTGCCGGATTGCCGTAACGCGAGATTCTAGATGGACTCTCTCACGCAACAAATCGACTTCGCTTAATGGTTTGAGTACTTGCTCGACCCATCCACCCAGGTTGTTGGGAGGTATCGTCGAAATTACTTCCCCACTTTGGGCCTGCAAAGCTGATTCTGATAGCGAAGATAAAAGACGGGTTGGCATTGCTGGGAGAACCTCGGAGGACCGTCTTGATAGGTTCGAACCGATTTGTCCCATTTCTAATATCTGGACGTCGTAACCTAAGAAACGCCCGTATAAGGCAGCTTCGATCCCGAGTATTCCCGCCCCCACCACAACGATGGTGCCAGGTGGATCGAGAGTGAATGCTTCCTCTTCGCTGTGATGATTTTCATTCATTGAGTCAAGATCGAGGCGTGTTGCTCTGATTTGGTTTGTTTTGATCCGATGTTGAACGCATCCAACGACACGGCCGGTGAATCGCCGAGGACCAAAGCTGCCATGCATTTGGCGGTCGCGGGCGCCAAGTGCCAGCCGCTGCGGAAGTGGCCAGCAGCGACAAACAATTGGGGGTGCTCTGGGACCCGTCCAATCATTGGAAACCCATCGAAAGTCATCGGCCGAATTCCTGACCACGCTGCAACACGTTCTGCATTTCGAAGGGATGGAACGAGGGTTTCAGCAAACTGACTGAAGGTTTCGAGCATCTTGGGGGTTGTTCCAGTTTCGAACCCTGTTTCTTCTTCGCAAGATCCGACAAAG
>JARGNK010000201.1:0-11434 GCA_029213145.1 Rubripirellula sp.
GCCCGAACCAAAACAGGCCCGAACCAAAACAGGCCCGAACCAAAACAGGCCCGAACCAAAACAGGCCCGAACCAAAACAGGCCCCGCGAACCAGTACACGTTCCAGCCCAGTACACCCAGCCCAGTACACGTTCCCAGGTCAGTGCCCTGGAGTCCCTTGATCTACGTGATGCTGCGAGCCAATTTATTTCGGGCCGTATCTATTTGTGCTTTATTTCTTTGTGTCATGTGAACGTCGGCTTCCACCAGTCAGATCAAGGAAATGGCGGTGCACGCACCGCGATCACGACGCGTTTACTGCGGTGGTTTCTTTGTTTTTGAAGGGCATTTTGATCGTGCTGTTAAGCCGCATGTTTTTTTGGCAAAATCACTTGACATCTCGTTAAAGTCCTCTGACGAAAAACAACCCACCCCATTTTCCTCGGAGTTCCTTCCATGAAACGTGCTTCCTTCTTCGCTTGCTTGGCCTTCGCATTCCTCGCTGCTCCTGCTGTTCGTGCTGATGATGCAGCAAAGACCAAGGACATCGTCGACACTGCGGTTGCCGCAAAATTCAACACGCTTGTCGCCGCTGTAAAGGCTGGTGGATTGGTCGATGTGCTGAAGAGCAAAGGCCCTTTCACCGTATTCGCACCAACTGACGAAGCGTTCGCAGCACTCCCTGAGGGAACGCTCGAGATGTTGTTGAAGCCAGAGAACAAGTCAAAGTTGCAAGCGATCCTGAAGTATCACGTCGTCGCCGGCAAAGTACCTGCGAAAGTCGCAATGACCCTGAGTGAGGCAGATACCGTTCAAGGTGGCAAGATCAAGATCGCTGTAAAGGATGGTTCGGTCATGATTAACAATGCGAAAGTTGTCAAGGCTGACGTCATGTGCAGCAACGGCGTTGTGCACGTCATCGACAAGGTCATCTTGCCACCAAGCAAGTAAGATAGTTCGCCCGTTACAAAGAGCGAAATGTCAGGAGCCGAGCCGCACATGCGGCTCGGTTTTTTTTTGCGCGTCAAAAGCGTTAGACTGCAGTGAGAATATTCAACTTCACTCTTTGGAAGCTAAGGCCAGCGGCATGCGGGCGATCTGGTACTCGATCCTGTTCGTGCTTTGTATTTGCTTACCAAAGTGGTCGAACGCTGCGGATCCATGTTGCATCAAAATCATTGATTCAAAAAACGGTTGGCCGGTGCCAATGGTGGAGCTGCGCACAACGCACAACTTGCGATTTGTTTCGGACAACGCCGGGTTGATCGCGATGGATGCGCCAGAATTGATGGGTGTCCCGACGTGGTTTCACGTCCGTGGTCACGGCTATGAGCTTCCACGGGACAAGTTTGGGTATGCTGGTGTTCGCTTGACACCCCAGCCCGGCGGAAACCTAACCGTCCGAGTTAATCGCCGGCTACCAGCGATGCGACTCGGCAGGATCACAGGCGTCGGGATGTTTGCCGAAAGTCAAAAGCTCGGCTTGAAAACGGAATGGAAGGACCAACCGGTCTTCGGGTGTGATAGTGTTCAAAATGTTGTTCACAACGGCAAATTGTTTTGGGGCTGGGGCGATACGAATCTGTCCCATTATCCACTTGGTCGCTTTCACATGATCGGGGCGACGACGCCGGTAAATCCTTTGTCGGCACTGCAGCCACCGATTCGATTGCGCTACGACTATTTTCTCGGTGATGATGCGCGGCCGCGAAACTTGGCCAAGATGCCGGGAAAGGGACCAACGTGGTTGGATGGTTACGCCAGCCTTCCAGATCGGTCGGGCCACCATCACCTCGTTGCGAGTTATGTCAAAATTGAACCACCACTTGCGGCCTACGAGGCGGGGCTCTGCGTTTGGCAGGAAGAATCTCAGCAGTTCAAACAACATCGCGTGCTTTGGAGTAAAACGTCGAGCGATGCTCCGGTTCCACCAACGAGACCTTACGGGCACTCAATTCAATGGACTGATGAATCCGGGGTCGAGTGGGTGCTGTTTGGCGATCCGTTTCCCAAGCTGCGCTGCCGAGCGACGTTCGAGGGTTGGTCCAATCCCAAGACTTGGGAGATTTTAGATACTCCCCAAAATGTCAAACCTCGCTCCGGTGGCAAAGCCATCACGCCGCATCGCGGGGCGATCGCCTGGAATGCGTATCAAAATCGGTGGATCGCGATTTTCACACAGAACGGTGGTGAGTCATCGCTGATCGGTGAGATTTGGTATGCCGAATCCGACTCTCCCCTTGGCCCATGGGAGCAGGCCGTCCATGTCGTGACCCATGACCAATACAGCTTTTACAATCCACAGGTTCACCCCAGTTTTACGCCGGGAGAATCGTCCCAGTTGATTTTCGAAGCGACCTACACGCGTACCTTTTCCAAGTCACAGGATCCAACGCCTCGGTACGATTACAACCAAGTGTTGTACCGACTCGATCTTGACCAGTTGGAAAAACAGTAGTCAAGCATGACACGCAACTGCCGGTAACCACCACCGAGCGTATTGTTGATGGATGCTGAGCCAGCAGTCTGCGTGAGGCTGTCATTATTTTGGGCTGTCGACTTTTCCGGTGGGTTGCAGCTGATTGGTGTAGGTTGGTCAATCGTGGCGTCAAGCTAAGTTTCAAACAGGAGAAAAGTCGCAGTGGATCTCGCCAGAAAGACATCCTTGATTCATTCCTACCGTGATGGTCTGTTGAATAACACGTTGCCCTTCTGGCTTAATCACTGTGTGGATCAGCAGCACGGTGGTTTTATGATGGCGCTTGACCGCGATGGAACGGTTGTTGATACGGATAAGGGGATTTGGCAACAGGGGCGGTTCACGTGGTTGTTGGGTGAGCTTTACAACAACGTCGAACCGAAAGAGCAATGGCTCGAGTTAGCTAAATCCGGCGCGCGGTTCCTCGATGAATATGGGTGTGATCCATCCGATGGCCGAATGTGGTTTCATGTCACCCGAGATGGGCGCCCGATTCGAAAACGCCGTTACGCCTTTTCCGAGAGTTTTGCCGCGATCGCTTATGGTGAGCTTGCCCAGGCGACAGGTGACGATGTTTACAGCGAGAGAGCGCAGCGGGCGTTCTCTCGATTCACTGATCACCACCTCAATCCTGATGAGCTGAATGCCAAATTTACGGCGACGCGACCCACGCGTGGGATCGGTTTTCCCATGATTACGATTGCGACTGCTCAGGAACTTCGCGATTCAATCGGCTTGGCCGATGCCACCGCGTGGATTGACCGAAGCATTAATGACATTCGCCAGTACCATCTGAAACCGGAGATTGAGTGTGTGATGGAGACTGTCGGTCCAGCAGGTGAGTTCATCGATCATTTTGATGAACGCACGCTAAACCCGGGGCACGCGATTGAGGGAGCTTGGTTCATTTTGCGTGAAGGCGAAATTCGCAACGATCCAGGTTTGATCGAAATGGGGTGCCAGATGCTCGATTGGATGTGGCAGCGAGGTTGGGACTCAGAGTACGGAGGGATCCTCTATTTTGTTGATGTGGATGGGCGGCCAGTCCAAGAGTATTGGCACGATATGAAATTCTGGTGGCCCCAAAATGAAACGATCATCGCAACCCTGATGGCGTACAAACTCACCGGGAATCCGAAATATGCGGAGTGGCACCAGCAAATTCATGATTGGGCGCACCGTCACTTTGCAGATCCCGAACATGGCGAGTGGTTTGGTTACCTGCACCGTGACGGACGAATCAGTTCGAGTTTAAAAGGCAACCTCTGGAAAGGGCCGTTTCATCTGCCGCGAATGCAACTCGTTTGTTGGAAGTTGCTTGAGTCTATGTAGTTGACCGGATTTACCTCTTCGCCTGGCCTTGCTGCTCTGTGCCAAGTGGCATGAGGTGAAGCAAAGCAGGGCGATACAGAAGCAATGGCTCGGGCCAATCTGAGGAAATTTGGTAACGCGAAGATTAACTCAGTTCTTCACGTACTCGCTCGAGCCGTTCGCGGGCAGCAGCGAGGCCAGCGAATCCTCCGTATTCGATGCCGCAGTAACCGTGGTACCCGGCATCGATGACAATCTTGAGCATTTTCGCGAAATCCATCTCGGTTGAATTTCCTTTGTCATCGTAAACGCGATCTTTGATCGAAACTCCTTTGGCCCACTTCATCAACTTGGCGACACCGCGGTAGGAATCGTACGTTTCCCCATTATTGATGCGAAAGTTTCCGGTGTCCGGCAGAGTACCGCATCTCGGGTGGTCGACTTGGCTGATCACTTCAGCTAGCCAGTCAGCGTTGCTGGAAAGGCCTCCATGGTTTTCAACGATTACGTTGATGTCTGCCTTGTCTCCAATTTCTGTCAGTCGCGTGAGGCCATCGGCTGCGAGTTTGACTTGTTCTTCCCAGCTCCCCGAGCTGCCGGCGTTGACACGAATGCTGTGGCACCCCAAGAACTTTGCTGCATCGATCCACTTGCGATGGTTTTCGACGGTTTGAGCTCGTTTCTTTTCATCGGGATCACCGATATTGCCTTCGCGATCACACATGATCAGCACATTCGCAACCCCTAAATCGGCTGCCCGCTTTTTCATTTGGCCTAGGTACGCTTCGTCCGTTGCCTTGTCCATGAAAAACTGGTTGACGTATTCGATTGCAAAGATGCCATGGTCAGAGGCAACTTTTGCGAAATCAAGATTGTCAATCTTGCCGGAGCGAAGTTCTCGATTGATCGTCCACTGTGCCAATGAAACTTTGAATAACGGTTTCGGATCGGCAGCGGCCAGCAAGCGTGGTGTCGCGGCGACGGCGGCAGCGACCGATACCGTTTGAGTCAGGAACCGGCGGCGATTGGACATTGACGACTTCATGTTTCATTCCTTTGGCAGAACGTTGGATTTTGTGCTCGAGTTATGTTTTAGTGAGTGAGTTCGAAAAATCAGTTGCTTAGGTGTTGGCGGAAAAAATTGATGACTGCATCCTGTGATGGATTGGCATCAAATTCCGGCCCGCCATGACCAGCGCCCTTTAAAATAACAAGTGTGGAGGCGACCCCGGTATCGTTGAGTCGTTGGTGGAACGTTTGGCTTTGCGACAGGGGCACTCCGGGATCCGCGTCGCCGTGCATGATCAAAAACGGCGGGTCATCGGAGCTGACGTGGTCAATTGCACTGGCATCCCTTGCCAATTCCGGAACTTCACGGACGGTTGCTCCCAGTAGTTTCGCTCCATTCGAATTTGCAACGTCGGCTTCGGTCCGGCCATTGCCGACATTGTTCGGTGGCATGGTCATCAATGCGGTTGGTCCGAACCAATCGCAAACGGCTTGCACGCGACTGGAGGTCGCTTCGTGATCCGGGCAGGGTCGGGTTCCCATCAATGCTGCAAGGTGCCCCCCGGCTGAAGTTCCCCAGCAACCGATCTTGTCAGCCGCAAGGTTGTAGCGTTCGGCATTTTTACGCAGCCATCTTACGGCTGCGTAACAGTCGTTGATTTGGTCGGGCCACTTTCCAACGTTCGTAAGCCGGTAATTGATACTGGCGATCGCAAATCCATTGGGCACGAGCCAGAGACGTTTTTTGACCGATTCCTTACTTCCATTTTTCCAGCCACCACCGTGTACAAACACGACGACCGGAAGTCTGTTTTGGGATGCAGTGGACCGATTGGATGTCGTGGGCTGCTTGGTTGCAGTAGGTCGGTAAAGGTCGAGTTTCAACGAGATCCCGTCTGGTCGGGCATACTCAATGTCTGGCAGTCGTTCAATTCCATCCGGTAAAGCAAATTGCTTTGTCTTTTGGTTTCCCGCACGATTGGCTGTTTGTCCGTCAACCAGGCTGCATCGCGGGGCTGCGAGGAAGAAAAAAAACAGCAGGCAACGAAGGGGCATTGCATCACTTACGGTCGGTTGGGCATGTCGTCTCCGGTTCTACACCGGATCTCAGACGCCCAGTTTAGGTCGGGTAGGCGAGAGAAGCGAGTGATGGGATTTTCTGTTCGGTGCGCAATTTGAAAGAATCACCAGGAGAGTTGATGCCGCCACACATTCTGTTGAGACGAAAGGGTCGAGACGGTTCGTTGGTGACGGGGCGAGGCCCCACGCAGTGGCCCAGAAATGATTTTTTTAGCCGTTTTTCGCTCGGTTTACTTCTGCGAAGATGAGATCCTTCGGGTGGGGGTGTTGATTGACAGGCAGCAGCAAGGCTCCGATACTCGGCAGCCGCCGGAAATAAAATCGTCAGCTTCATCTTGTTTGTTTAGAGGACTAATTAATGAGATCTCGTTTTGCCTTCGTGTTGGCAATGTTTGTTCTCTTTCCCGTCACCGCAATGGCTCAGTTGAATGGGCTGCAGATTAGCGAGCGGCAGCGAGCCAACTTGCTGCGGGCGTATCCTGCTGCGGATACCAATCAAGATGGTGAGCTAAACGACTCTGAATTAGCAGCGGCTTTTCAGAACAGGCGAAACGCGGCTCCTGGTGCGCCGCGTGATTTCCCGGTCAACCCAGGGTGGGAGGGACTTCAGTTTCCGGAGGATGCTGTCTGTTATCGCGAACCTGACGCAATCGCGGCGATCTACGGACAGCAAATCACGTCACACCCGAAGCCATCCGATGGTTCACTCCGAATTGTCGGGACGGGGCACAGCTTTATGGCTCCCGGATACAAAACCTTGCCGTTGATCGTGCAAGCTGCCGGTTTTGGAGAACAGGTGATGGTGACCCATACCGGCGGCGGCATCACCGGCAGTGCCCGTTATAAATGGGAACAAGAAAATGGGATCTTTCAATTTGCCGGTCGCCCCAAACCAAAATTGCTCGCATCAATCTCGAATGCCAAATGGGATGCGATGATGTGGGGTCCGTACTTTAATGATCGGCCAGAGTACTATCGCTGTTGGATTGATTTTTGTTTGAAGTACAACCCGCAGATGAAGTTTTATCTTTCTGACGCGTGGCCGCAACTTTATCAATTGGGGCGGATGCCAAAATCTGAAAGTGAGTTGTCAGCGGAAACCATCGCCCGTTTAGGTCGCGAGCGGTATGTCGAATATCGTGACATGTTAAAGGGTCTTAGCGATGACTTTCCCAACAAGATCTTTCTATTGCCTACTTGCGATGCGATGGTGCTTGCCGCTGATTATTATCACCGTGGGGAATTGCCGGGTGTCAAAGGGATTCACCAAGCGATTGGCAAGGAAAAGAGATCCTTGTGGCGAGATCGACTTGGTCATCTTGGTCCAGGCTTTGAACGGTTAGAGGGGTACGTTTTCTATGCAACGTTATATGGGAAATCTCCCGAATTGATTAAGCAAAAGATCCCTTACCGAGCTTCCAGCGATTATCCAAGCCCTGAGCTCGATCGTGTTTTTCGTAAAATCGCCTGGGAAGCAACAATCAGTAATCCGCTCACCGGCGTGACGGATGAAGATGGCGATGGAATGAACGATAAGTAGAGTCCCGTAACTGGCGCAAACCGAGCGGGCAAAACTCGGCGAGTGAGTTTATCGCGTGAGCATGAGTGATAATGCTCGGCATGGTTTTTCAGCGTCGAGCGTCCTGCCGATGTTTCTGCGTGCCAACCGGAGGCAAATCATTGACCAGGCCGGCATCGGTGCGTTTGAGTTCGGCGAGCGTTGCTTGTCGCAGACGTTTTAGTTCTTTATCGAACGATGCGTCGAGCGCGAGATTCAGCAATTCTTCAGGGTCAGCATCCAAATCGTAAAGCTCTTCCATTTCGCCGGGGACGAGATTTCGGATGTATTTGTATTTTCCTTGGCAGAGCATCACGTACCAAGGAACGCCAGGCCCGTGGTACAACGCGGGATCGTCTTTGCCAGGGATCTGGTCGGTGGCCGAGCCGTAGGATCGGCCTGTGTGAACGAGCATGGCTGGATGCTCCCAGCGGGTTTGCCGTGATTCAAACAGAGGACTCAGGTCGATGCCGTGCATTTTCCATGGCAATTCGATCTTTGCTTGATGAAAAAAAGTGGGAATCAGATCGACACCACTGACGGCGGTTTCCACGACTTTGCCGGCACAAATTTTGGCGTCGGGTGTCGGCGGTCGGATAATCAATGGCGCTTCCACTGCGGCTTGATAAGGCGCAACCTTCGACTTCATCCCGTGTTGTCCCCACGCGAATCCCTGGTCCGACGTAAACACGACCCAGGTGTTGTCATCTTGCCCCGATGCCTGGAGCGCTTCGAGTAAGCGTCCCACGCCCTCGTCGATTGCCAGGACACCTTGGTGATATTGCCGCACCCAATCACGTAACGAACGTCCGGGCATATCTTTCATGCCAACGGGGCTCCGTTCGCGTACCTTTCTTTCGACAGGTTGCCCATTTGGTCCGGGACTCCAGAATTCACTGTTACGAACGTATTCAGGTTTGCTGGGGCGTGGTGGATAGATATCGGCGGGGACGGGGACCTCGATCTCTTGGTATTTGTCCAGGTGTCGATCTGCAGGTGTGAAGGGGCCATGGACAGCGCCATAGCAAAGCCATAGATACCAAGGTTTATCAGCTGGTCGCCCTTCGCCACGAATAAAGTCGATCGCCCAATCGGTGTAGTTGTCTGTTGTATAGCCTTTGACCATCTTCGGCTCGCCGCCGTTCACGCTGATCAATTGGTTGTCGTAGTAATTCGGGGCATTGTTAGGGTGCCTGGGACGATTCCAGACGATCTGGTGATCCCAGTCCCGTCCAAACCCCGTATCGACGCCGGTGTGCCATTTTCCGATTTGTGCGGTGGTGTAACCGTTCTCGCGGAAAACGCTTGGCCAGAAACGACATTGCTGTGGGTCGTAGGCACTACCTGGATACTTGCCTTCCATGCGCATCGATTCGATTCCGTGTTGTTGCAATCCTGTCAACAAGGAGGCGCGTGACGGCATGCACCAAGACCCGATGTAGGCACGCGAAAATCGTACACCTTGCCGCGCTAATTGGTCGATGTTCGGTGTTCGCGCCCAGTCAAACGATTCCGGGTAACAACTCACCGTTCGATCGGATTGATCATCTGTATAGATGAACAAGATGTTTGGCCGTTCATCACCGTGGAGCGATGCAGAGCCGGATAGCACCAGCAGCAATAAACTGCATCGAAGCAATGTGGAAATGCGAGTCTGGGTCATCATTGTTAAGTGACTGGGGATGAAGTTGAAATCACAAGCGTCGTCGTGAGTTTTCGGAGAAATGATCGCAATGGGCTCAGGCAAGTCTGTTTGTTTATCTTGCAAGATGCAAAGTTTACCTGAGAAGAAGCACGGAAAAGACGATTAGCAGCAAGATCATTAGAGCTAGCAGCCAGGTGATGATCGAGGTCCTGTAACGAATGTGCGGTGTTTGGGTAATGATGTTCTGGTAGGAGGGCGAGAAAACGATCTGTCCTTTCTTGCAGAGTAGCAAATATAAAAAACAGGGGCCAAGGATCGTGCCGATCGGGAAAGCCAGCAAACCAACCAACAAGAAAACGACTCCACCGATTTTGGACCAGGCCCGAAGTTGTCGTAATCCCAATCCGACTGCTCCTTGGATCAGGCTGAGTAATAAGACGAGCAGGTTACCTAGAAATGCCGGCGTATCGCTCGATCCGAGCATGTCCTGCGGCGTGGGACGCAGCATGACAAAAAAGCACGAGGTTGTGACGATGATGCTGCTGATTAAAAAAAGTGTGCCGATTGATTTGCACGACGCCTCGTGTTTCAGATGAGCTCGACGGTACGCTTCGGGGTCATCCCTTGTCGGTATCTGCTCATGCGTCTCGCTGGTCGGCGCATACGGATTTGTCGCGAGTGGCTCAGGGTCAGTTCGTCTCTGATCGTCAGGCATGCTCAGACATTTTTCAAGCGTTATTTGTTGTCTTCGTATGTCAGCAATGTAACGAATTCGATTTTGAGGCACGAATCTCGCCCCGCCATCAGGTGCCCCACTATCACTGTGTGAGGCTGCCGCAGTGTGAAGACGCCGCTCATCCGTTAGACTCCCTAAAAGGTTGTAATCATTTGTGAATCGCGAGATTCCTTTGGGACTGCAATGTCCTCCATCGGAGCTCATGATTTTGATGGCCGTTGAATTTTTGGCAGCCCCTATGTCGTCCCAGCGAGCTCATTCTGAACCGCCACCCTCCACGTTGAAATCGGATGAGCAGGTTGTCTTTTATCCCACCTGTGGAAGTTGGGACAAAGAGCATGATGCGTGGCGATTTCAGATCCATGGCAAAGTTTTTGAGCCTGAGTACAACTCAATTAAACGCAGGCTGGTGTTGGCTTGGTTGCGGTCATCACTCAACGGTCAGCTCGAAAGTGATCAGCTTCGTGAAGATCGGGTTCGGCATTTTTTGGTGGACAATGAACGAGGTAAGTCGGTGACGATTGCGGTCGAGGGCGAGAACCTTCGCGTCGGCACTTCAGGGCCGAATGGGCATTTTCTGACAGAGCATGCGATCGCAGCCTCGAAAATGATTGGGGTGAACAGCAGCCGTGCTGAAAATGTGATTGCATTTCAAGCGGTGCTTCGCGAGAACGATTCTCGCTCATTCACCGGTCGCCTGCATTGCCTTGCAGAATCTGGAGTGTCAGTCATCTCAGACATTGATGACACGATCAAAGATTCTTGCGTTACAGAAAAATCTGAATTACTCCGCAACACATTCATGCGTGAGTTCAGGCCGGTGGTAGGGATGGCAGAGCTTTATCGTGATCTTGCTGAATCAGGCGTTGCGTTTCATTACGTCTCCGGTAGCCCATGGCAGCTTTACCGACCGCTGGAAGAGTTCTTGGCACAGTTTGGCTATCCCCGCGGAACCATGCATCTGAAGCATTTTCGACTAAAGGATTCGAGCGTGATCGATTTGCTGGGATCGCAACAGGAAACGAAACTTGCTGCCATCGTGCCACTGCTGGAACAGTTCCCACTCCGCCGCTTTATCTTGATTGGAGACTCGGGCGAGCAGGATCCCGAAATCTACGGGCGGTTGGCACGGCAGTACCCAGCACAGGTCATGGCCGTTTACATTCGGAATGTGACCGATTCAGCAAAGGATGACTCGCGTTTCACCAGTGCGTTTCGTTTTGTTGCTGGCGATCGCTGGTGCCTGTTCAAGGAGGTGCCGCAGATTGCTGCCGATGATCGAGATGCGGCTCAGTGAAGAATTTTTTTGCAAGCCGCCTCTGCGCCATGGTGTCGCTCGGATGCAGCGACACCTGTGTTTGCTAATTCTTGGTCTCGCGACTGAAACGCAGCAGCAACGGATGGGCAGGTTTAGCCATGCCGCCATGGTTGTAGCCATCAAGTTCGAAAATTTTGGTATTTGGATGCTCAATCACCTGCATCATTCGCCATAGGTAAGCGTTCTCTTCGTATCGCCCGAGCAATTCTTGTTCGCGGTCACCGGTGATCAGCAGCAGCGGCGGGGCATCTTTTCGCACATGAAACAGTGGTGCGAGATCGTCGACGATCGGTTGCTTTCCCGAAATACCTCGTTCGTCT